>JAFGTC010000162.1 GCA_016934335.1 Candidatus Omnitrophota bacterium
AGCAACGGCCTTCATTCATGGGGCGACATCTTTTGGATGGGCGGCGATTATATGCATGGAACATGGACGCGCAACGGAATCCCCAATTAGCGATAAGACGCCCCCCAATCCGATGACATCATCCCGCTGGCGCTGAGATGCCACGACGTTTCCGGCTGAACGATTCCCTACCCTCTTTTCAGAGGAGAAAAATCCGAAGGCGGGGGAATTCTTACGGATTGATTCCCATTGTGGTATTGTGCTAGATGCAAGACGAAAATTTGCAACGTCAATTGAAAAAGAGGATATTATGAGCACAAACAAATTATCACGCCGTCTCTTCTTAACCGGATCGGCGGCCGCTGTGACCGCCGGCTGCGCAGGGCCCCGCATTCGAAAAACCACGCTCGCCAAGAGCCAGTTCAAATCCCCCAACGAAAAGTTGAACATCGCCAGCATCGGCGTCGGCGGGAAAGGCCGCAGCGACGTCGACACCTGCAACAGCGAAAACATCGTGGCGCTGTGCGACGTCGATTGGAACAGCGCGTCCGGCGCCTTCAAGCGCTATCCCGATGCGAAAAAATACAAAGATTTTCGCATCATGCTCGAAGACTGCAAAGAAATCGACGCGGTCACTATCTCCACGCCGGATCACATGCACGCCATCGCCGCCCTGCGCTGCATGGAGGCCGGCAAGCATGTGTACGTCCAAAAGCCTCTGACTCATACCGTCTTCGAAGCGCGCACCCTTCGCCAGGCCGCTCATCGATACGGCGTCGCCACGCAGATGGGCAACCAGGGCGCCGCCACCGACATGCACCGCGTACTCTGCGAAATGATCTGGGCGGGCTTGATCGGCCAGGTCCGCGAAGTCCACTCCTGGACCGACCGGCCCACCGGCTGGTGGCCGCAGGGCATCCCCGATCCCCTTCCCCCGGCGGACGTCCCCGACCATCTCGATTGGGATCTCTGGCTGGGACCCGCGCCCTTCCGGCCATACAATCCCGGCTACTGCCCCTTCAAATGGCGCGGCTGGTGGGATTACGGCTGCGGCGCGCTGGGCGACATCGCCTGCCACAACCTCAGCCCGGTGGTGAAGGCGCTCCGCCTCGAATACCCCAACAGCGTCGAGTGCCTCCATGAAAAGGATTACAACCTTCAAACCTATCCAAACGAATCCATTCTCCGTTACCATTTCCCCCAGCGGGGCGGATTCAGCGCGGTTGACCTCTACTGGTACGACGGCAAGCTCAAGCCCGAACTTCCGCAAGGCGTTTCCGAAGAACTCAACCTGCTGAGCGAATCCACCAGCACCATGTTCATCGGCGACCAGGGAATCATCGTCATGAAAGGCGACGCCGGAAGCAACGTGCTCGTTCAGAACGGGGAAATCGTCAAAGACTACAAGCATCCCGATCCCATCATCCCCAGGCTGCCCGACATCCGCAACGATCAAGGCCGGCAAGAATCCGACCGCATGCACAAACTCGATTGGATTCGATCCTGCAAGACGGGATCCGTTTCCGGCACGAATTTCGATCACGCCGGCCCGCTGACCGAATGGGTCGTCATGGGCAATATCTCCCTGAAATTCCCCCATCAAAGACTGCTGTGGGACGGCCCCAATATGCGCTTCACCAACTGCCCGGAAGCCAATCAATACGTCTCCAAGAACTATCGCAAAAGCTGGGAATTGATCTGATTCATCGAATTCGTTCGATCCTGAAACGGCGGCGCGGCGAGAGAAAATCCATTACTCTCGCCGCGCTTTTTTAGGCCGATTATTTCAGGCCGATTATTTTTATGCAAAATGTCTCAAGTCTATTTCACTACCATAGAAATTCCGCACTCCGGATCAAAAACGCGGCAGGCGCGAAAACCATGAAAAGGAAGAGTCGCTCGAAGAATCCGCGTCGTTCGACGAATCTCCGGACTCCTCTGATTCATCGTCATCCGTATAAAATTCCTCCTGCTCCCACATTGACGGGAACTCGTCTTTTTGAAACGCTTTTTGGAATTCGGATTGAAATTCGACTTCGTCATCCGGCATGCATCGCTTCATCGGATAGGAGCCGCCGCCCTTGTCCTGCTCGTCTTGAATCGTTCTCGATTCATACTTCAAAAAACAATGGATGCACACCACGGTTCTAGACGGCCGTCCACACCGAATACACGTAGTCAAATGATCTTGACCGGGCATTGGCAACACCTCTTTCCCTCAAGGTTCTTCAACGCCCTCATACCCAACGGATTCGCACAAAAACGGATCACACAATTCGGGAATGAAGCAAATCGCCCGCGGCACACTTGCGAACGTAATCTCATTATCGGTCTTGAAATTGAAAACTTAAGATTCCAGTCTTATTTCCTCTATGCACGCATGTTCAGTTTCATGAGAATATTTTATAAAATACAGAATTCCAAGCGATCGTCTAAAAGAACAGCGGTGTTCGGCCGCTAAAAGCGCGGCGCCGCGACTCAATCTTAAAGAGGATGTGAATTATGAAACGAATCCTGCAAATTCTTACGGCGTTCTCCCTGTTTCTTTCCTGCGCGCCGTCCTCGCACGCCTCTGATTTTCAAGACAAAATGGCCCGAAAATCGCTGGCCGAACTGATCGTCGATCTTCACGACGACGACATCCGCTTCAACGCCATCCACGCCTGGCAGGAATTGATATTCCGGCGCGGCCCGGAAAAAACAGCGCCTCTCGAAAAAGCGCTCGACTCGAAGGACTGGCAGCAAAGACAAATCGCCGCGGACATTCTGCGGCATATCGACGGCTATCAACCGACCGATCGGCTGATCGAAGCGACGGTCGAGGGGCTGCGCGACGACAAACTGCCCGGCTGGTTTTCGGGCGAAGGGCAGATCCTGTTATACAACGCCACAGAGGGAATGCGCTATCTTTTACTGCACCCGACATTGGGCGCCAAGCCTCTCGAAAAAGCCTTGAACTCGGATGAAAAGCAGCAGCGCTTTCTGGCCGCGTTTGTGCTGGGCGCCACGGGCCGCTCCGCGCAGATTGAGAAGATGGCGCAAATTCTCATCCCCCATCTCAAGCATGACGATACTCGGTTGAACGCCTGCATGGCGGCGCACGCTCTGTACAAATCGGGCGAAGCCGTCATTCCTTTTTTGTCAGCCTACCGCGATTCGCCGGACGAACAGCAGCGCGCAGCCGTGCGTTTGATTCTCATGGATCTGAAATCGCCGCCGAAAACCAAGGCGGAGCTGCTGGCTCGAAGAAAGTTTCACGACCTCTCTCCCACGAAGCCCGATCCCGCTTTTCAACTGTGGAGCGAGGATCGCTTTTCCAACATGGTTCCCGCAGGCATTGTCGGGAAGCCCCTTTTTTAACGGCTCTCCACAGTGTTTGTTTGATAAGCATTTTTGGCAGAAGCCCAACCGTTTTCCTGCCAGACTTTTCCAACGACGAATTCCCGCGTCAGATCGGTGGCGGCCGCCAATTCTTTTAAATCGGGCGCCGCGTAGCGGGGCTCTCCGCAACGGCTCAGCTTTTGAACAACGCCCCAGCGGCGCAATACGCGCAAGCTGCGGGCGAAATGAGGTTCAAAATCGATCCCCCATCGTTCGCGAACGAAGGCCTTCGTTTTTTCTTCCAATTCTCGCCGCGTCAAACCGAGCGGATGGGGATCGAAGGCCAGGATGAGAAAAATCAAGACGGCCTCCCGCTTCAACACATTCTCATAATCGTCGGCCAGATGGCTCACCGCCTTGCCTCCGCGCGCCAGACGGTGATTCAGCAGATAGCGGGCGTGCAGAAATTTCTGCTCCGTGCGAACGACGTTCATTTTGTATAAAACCCGATACGCGCCGAAAACTACGGGATTGAAGAACATCAACATTTTTCGCATTCCCCGCGTTAAAAGCACCTTCCCAAAGGCCGGCAGGGTCGCCGTGCCGGCAAAACACAATTGCAGATATTCTTTGACGCCCAAAGAGATCTCGGCGTTGGGAAGCAGCAACTCCAGATCGGTCGCGGGGATGTTATGGTAGACGAGCAAATGAAGATGCTTGACTTTATTGGGATCGGGCGTGTGCTCGGCCATGATCTCTTCCAGGGTTTTTTCCTGCAGGCTGCGCATTTTTTCTTTCACGACGCGTTTGATGGCGCGCCGCCGCTTGGCGACCGGCCGCACGGCGGTTTGCTCTTCTTCCAGATAAGGCGCCAATTCGCGATTCATCTGTTCTTTGTCTAATTTCAAATCCGGCGCCGCCTCGCCTTCGGAGTCATCCCGGTGGATTTCTTCTTTTTTGGGGATCTCTTCGCTGGCGACGACGACCACTTCTTCAAACACCTCGACCGAATCGGGCGCCAACAGAGAGGACGCCAATTTTTCATGAAACTGCACGCGTTTAAACATCGCCCTCTGCAGCGTATCCCGCTGCCGGGCGGTATAGGAGCCGCGCACGAAGAAATTCAAGAAATCGATATTCTGCAGCCGCACGAAGATTTTCTCATAGGACATTCGGCTCATGCCGCGCTCGACCTGCTCCGTCGAGAGTTTTTCGAAATGGGAAATGCCCAGCAATTCTTCGAGTTGACCGGTGACATGCTGTTTATCCTGCATGAAGTTGTCTTCATTCAGATCGGCCTTGTGGAGATAGAAGCGCCGTGTGAAACCCGGGCCGCTCCAGCGCAGAAGTCGGCTCATGATGGAATCCGCTCGATGCTCCCCGTCCAGGAAGACCAACGACTCCAAATGGAAGAGAACATCCTGAACCAGACGCATGCGCTCCTCGCGCTCTGGCGCGGGGAGATGCGCAAAAAAGTCTTCGGCGCGCTCGATCGCCGCCTGGCAAAGATTATCAAACGCGACCGCTACAATTCGCTGCGGCAGCATGGCGCCCGCCTTTCCTGCATTCGATCCTTGCATCGCTGCTTCTTTGTTCGTTTCAGAATCTCACGTATCATTCCATGAAACGTTTTTTCGATAATGGAGTTTTTTCCGGAAGAAAAACCATCCTTATTATAAAACGTTTTAGAGCGCCGCTCGACCGGCGAACGGCGCCTCATATTCAGCATATCCAGCGGTTGAATGGTTTTTGCCGACCCGAAACAGAGAGCCATGAAATGCGCGCGGCTTCTATATTGCGGATTATTTATTATTTTTACGGCTGTACATGCCCCCCGATTTGGGCGTGGAGACAGACTTGTTTTTTGTAGAGGGAGTCGCTCGAATTTTTCGTTTGCGATGCGTTTCCAGATTGATCTTCACGCCCGCTTCGCCATCCATCTGTTCGGAAATGACGCTGATGACGGAATCGACTTGGGATTCCTGGCGATCGAGAATTTCGCTCTCTTTTTTTAAGGACGCCAACTCGCATACTTTATGGCTCATTTGGCGCTTGATGCCTTCGTCGAGCGAATCCCGGCGATTCAGCAAATCCGCCGCGTTATCCTGTCCCGCCGTCTCGGCTTCGTTCATTTGATTGGAAACCGACGAAAGCCGCTGCTTCAGGTCTTTCAATTCGATGATCAGAGAATTCTGGCGGGAGGAGCACATTTCATTCTGCGTGTGCAGCAGACGCTTTTTGGTTTTTTGCAGATTCAACCGGTGGTAATAAATCGTCCGCACGTCCGGTTCGATGGCTCGCGTCGCCAAGACGTACAGTTTCTTTTTTTCAGAAAGCGCCTTGGCGATTTCTCCGGCGCGCTGCATGTTTCCTTTGGATTTTTCCTGGAGGAATTCCGCCATCATCGCTTCGAATTCCGTAATGACGGGATTGCGGCGCCGGGCATTTTCGACAATGGCTTCGCTTTCGGCGGCCTGTGAAACGCCTTGACTGATTTCGCTTTGACGGCGCTGCAGTCCGGGTTCGATCCGTTGGACGGCTTCGAGAGAAATCTGCCGGTTGTTCCGGAATTGTTCGAAGGTATATTGGGCGATGACGAGAAGGAGTTCTAACTCGCGCCGAATATGCTTCAACTCGCCCTTGAGGGCTTTTTCGACATCCTCGCGCAGTTGAGCATTTTCGCCGGATTCCTTGAGATAGTCCGCCGCCTGCTGTTGGGTCATCCAGGCGACGCGGCTTCCATGGACGACGCGCACCAGGGAATGGGGATGAGTTTGGGCTTGTTCGGAGGCGATCCGGATCATTTTGGAGAAAACAGCCTCCACCCGCTCCATGGAAACGCCATCGCCGTTCGATCCGAACAGTTCCCGGAGGGAGGCGTACGCCGAACATTGAATATTGGAATCACTCATAACAAGGTCCAGCTCATCATGGCCAAGGTTTGCATCAGAGGTTGAATGTTCGAGGATGTTTCTTTGATGTTTCCGATCTTTTTAAACCAATCAATCATGCAATATTCTGGAGGATCTTTGATGGAAAGAAAGCGCAGAATTATTAACGTTATTGGAAAGCGACCCGATTCGCAAGCCTTCCAAGAATTATTTGCTCTATGGGATGCAGCCTTGCGCGATGACGGTTTCTGGAGAAAATCTCAGCGGATGCGCACAGAATCCAATCTACTAAACGCCTACCGTGGATACAAAGTACGAAGAAATCAACAGCAATCGCTCTTCTATTCAATTATCGTATAATTCGGGAAAAAATTCATGGTTGAGCTTCTTGCAAAAATCAAAAAAAAGAACATTTTTTGTGAAAAAGGAGTAGGTGCGAGTTGAAAGAAGCCCTCCTTTCAACTTC
>JAFGTC010000163.1 GCA_016934335.1 Candidatus Omnitrophota bacterium
GGCGAATCAACAGCAGGGGCCGGCGCTGCGCAATTATCACCGCGCCGTCATGAACGGGCTGGAGAACGCCGCCGAAATTCGCGAATTGATCATCAATTATCTGAAAAAACTGCCCCACGCGGGGGGCTTGGGCACTCCCGACGAAGAACTTCTGGCCCGATCGAAACATCGTGGATTTTCGCAAGAGGAACTCGAAGCGCTCCGAGAAATTCTGGATGAAGCCAAAGCCCTGCGCGCCAGTCTCGTCTCCGAAGAGCCGCTCACCTGACGGTTCACCGATGTCGAGATACAATACGATGCACATACCTGGAAAAGTGATTCGAATTAATTATGCCAGAATCGATTGTTGATGCGGCGGTATTGTCGTCGATCTCTCATTTGGAATTAATCGCCCGGCAGGCGGTCGAAGGAGCGCTGTCGGGGCTTCATCACAGCCATTTCATGGGCCGCAACGTCGAGTTCAGCGAACATCGCCTCTACCATCCCGGCGATGAGTTGCGTCTGATCGATTGGCGCGCCTACGCCAAAACCGATCGCTTCCATGTCAAATTGTTCGAGGAAGACACCAATCTGCGCGCCATGATCTTAACCGACATGAGCGGCTCGATGCGATTCGGCGAGACGGGTAAATCCAAACTTCTTTACGCGCAGCAATTGACCGCGTCGCTGTCGCATTTGATTCTATCTCAGGGCGACAGCGTGGGGGTGCTGGTTTTTGACGACATTGTCCGTTCGTACATTCCGCCGCGCAACCGAACGGATCAATGGGGCGGCGTCTTGGATATTTTGACCAACACCGTCATGTCGAACGACGAATCCGCCATTGCCGATGTTCTTGCCGAATTGGGCGAAGTCCTCAAGAAGAGAGGCCTGGTGATTCTGGTCTCCGATCTGATCGACGATCCGGATCGGGTATTGCAGAATCTGGCCCTATTGAAGAAAAGCCATCAGGAAGTCCTGGTGTTCCACATTCTTTCTCCCGAAGAAATCGAATTGCCTTTTTATGGGACGGTGGAGTTTCATCCTCTCGAAGGCGAATCCGACTCGATGCGGACGGTCCCGCGCCGGCTCCAGAAAAAATATCAAGAGCGCGTGCAGCGCTTTTTGCGCCGGTACCGGGAAGGATGCGTGGAATTCGGAATTGAGTATAATCTGTTAAGAACCGATCAACCTTTAGAAAAAGTGCTGCGCGAATATCTTCAACGAAGGCTCAGAACGCGAAATCGATCATGAAACGATTCTCTTACTGTTCTCGCTTCATCGCGACGACCTTCCTTGCTTCCTTTTTATCGGGCGCCGCCTGGGGCGCCGTTCCCAAAGAATATGATTTGGTGTGCATGGAATCGGGAAACCTCATCGAAGGCAGCATCCTGATTGAAACCAACCTGTTGATTACCTTGGAGACTCTCGGCGGTTCGGTCAGCGTCCCCATACAGTCGGTCAAGAAAGTGGTTCGCGCGCGCCCCGGAGAAAGCGCGCTGCTTTTAGGTCTTACCTTTCTGGAGCGGCGTAATTTGAGTAAAGCGGAGCAGTTTTTGAATAAAGCCTCCGCCTATCTCGATTGGCGGGAGGCGAGCAAAGAAGGGCTGCAGCGTCTGGAAGAATACAAAAACGAAGAACGCGAAAAACAAAAACTCCGGGAGCAGGAGGAAATCGAGCGCTTGATCCAACGCCGCGGGCTGCAGGCGGGCATCAATGTGTTGGAAAAACGCTATAAAAACGCGGAAGACGATTTTGAAGATGAGTATTGGGGGAGTTATCGAGGCAAACTGCATCTGATGAGGGCGCAAGACCGCATCGATCATTTGGATTTGGGGGAGGCGGAGCGCCAACTGGCTCTGGCGGAGAAATTCGGCGTAAATCAAAAAGAGTGGGAGGCCGTCCGCAAAGAGTTGCTGGATGCGCGCCGCGAGAGCGTCCTGCTCGGTCCGAATGCGCTGGCGTCCCGGCGATTTTCCGCCAAGAAGACAAAGGCTTTGGATATCGGATCTTCGTTTCTCGCCGCCGTCAAGAAAGCGCAGCAGCGGGGCGAAAAAGTTCCCCCCCTCGAACTGCTGCACATGGTCGATCGATACGCCAAAATGAACGAACTCGATCCCTTGCTGGTCTGTGCGATGATCGACACCGAGTCTTCCTGGCGAAAAGACGTCGTTTCGTCCAAAGGCGCGCAAGGGCTCATGCAGTTGATGCCGATGACGGCACAGGAATTGGACGTCTCCGATCCCTTCAATCCGGAAGAAAACATCAAAGGCGGCACGTCCTATATGCGATTCTTGCTGACCTTGTTCGACGATCTGGACACGGCTCTGGCCGCTTATAACGTCGGGCCGGGCCGCGTGGAGCGCTCAGGGATTCCCCCCGCGGGCAAGCGCTACATCGACAAAGTTCGCAAACGCATCGCGACGCTGCAAAAGCAATTCGGCCGCGTTGCCGCGTCTTCTTAAATTCTCTCCTTCCAAACCCCTTTTGTGACAGGCCGTTTATTGTTTATGATGAACCCGGATGAAACATGAAATCAATCATGATGAGAATGGGGTGAAATTATGGGATTGGTCAGCATGAAGCCTATGCTTGCCGTCGCCCGCCGGAAGAAATACGCCGTGGGGGCTTTCAATACGGTCGATTATCTCTCCACCCAAGCGGTCATCCATGCGGCGGAAGAATTGGATGCGCCGGTCATCATTCAATTCTCGGTGAAAACCGTTAAATATTGGGGGCATGCAGCGCTGGTCAACTGGATGCGCGAATTGGCGGGAAACGCCGGGATTCCCGTCGCCATGCATTTGGATCATTGCAAGGACGTGGATTTTATCCAGCAGTGCATCGACGCCGGATGGACGTCCGTCATGATCGACGCCTCCTCCAAGCCGTTCGAAGAAAACCTGGCGCTTTCCAAAGAAGTCGTCGAGCGCGCCTCCAAAGCGGGCGTGGCCGTCGAAGCGGAGTTGGGAGAGATCGGCGGCGTCGAAGAGGACATCCAAGTCGCGGATGAAGACGCTCATTTGGCCGATCCCGAGAAAGCCGTCCGTTTCTGCCGGGAGATGGACCTGGCGGTTTTCGCGCCCGCCATCGGCACGGCGCACGGCGTGTATAAAGGCGAGCCGAAAATTGCATTCGATCGTCTGGAGGAAATTTCGCGCCGAACCGGCGTTCCCCTGGCCCTGCATGGCGGAACCGGCTTGTCGGATGAAGTGTTCAAACGCTGCATCGCGTTGGGATGCGCGAAGGTGAACATATCCACCCAGTTAAAATATGTGTTTATCGACAGCATCGTCGAATACAACCGAAACGGCGGCGCCTACGAACCCTTGAAGGCGTTGGAGCATCAGTACCATAAAATCAAAGAAGAAATGGGGAAAAACATCCTCCTTTTCGGCGGACAGGGGCGGGCTTCTCAGGATCAACCCGTTTACGCCGATTATGAGTAAACCGGTTTGAGTCGGCCGCGGCTGGGATGAATTGCGGGAGAACGTCATGAAATCTTTAATTTTTGATTGCGACGGGGTTTTGGTGGATACGGAGCGGGACGGGCATCGAGTCGCCTTCAACCGCGCTTTTCAACAAAAAGGATTGGACATCGAATGGGATGTTCCGCTTTACGGCGAGTTGCTTAAGATAGCCGGCGGAAAAGAGAGGATGCGTCATTATTTCGATGAACGCGGCTGGCCGCCCGAAGCCGCAGACCATGACGAATTTCTTCTGCAACTGCACAAGATTAAGACAGATCTCTTTATGCAAATCATCGAAGACGGTCTTCTGCCGCTGCGGCCGGGCGTCAAGCGGCTGGTGGATGAGGCGATCGTTGACGGCATGCCTCTCGCCGTCTGTTCGACGTCCAACGAGCGCGCCGTTACGCAGGTCGTCCGAACCTTATTGGGGCCGATTCGGCGCGAGAAATTCTTGATTCTCGCTGGCGACGCCGCTTCCAAAAAGAAGCCCGATCCCGAAATCTATCTTCTGGCCAAAAAGCATCTCGGATTGGACGGCGGCGATTGCATGGTGATCGAGGACAGCCGCAACGGTCTGCTGGCCGCGAAAGCCGCGGGAATGCGCTGCGTGATCACCAAGAGCAGCTACACGCAGGAAGAAGATTTTCGCGAAGCGGACGCCGTGTTTTCCGAATTGGGCGATGCGCCCGCCATCCAGGTCACTTTGGAAGCGCTCAAAAAAATCGCCGCCGCATCTTAAGTAAAATCCATCCATGAAGGCCTGCGCAAGCCATTTAAATTCATTGGATATATGGCTACAATTCAACCCTTGAATTTGTTTGATTGCTGAAATGAGATTTGATTTGCATCTTTGTATTTAGCATCTTTTTTGGTTTTTTTAGAATCGGCAATGGATCAGAATTGATTATTGCAGTTCGTTCTTTTGGATCATAAAAAAAGAAAAAGGGTGTTTATGACAAAGATTCGATTTTCTTTATTGAATTAATCTTCAAAATTAAAAGTTTTATCTATTCGGTTTCGCATCCACAGTCGGATAGCGCATCCCCCCCGCGATTCCTTTTCCTGTGAGAATGACAACTCTGAAAGGAGCATGCTATGAGAATTGATCTCAGTAGGCCCTCTCCTCCATCGGATGACAAGCGTTGGAAGATGGTGAGCGCTTCTATGCGGCGGCATGGGCATAAAGCCAGCTCACTCATTGAAACCTTGCATACGGTGCAGGAGGCGTTTGGTTTTCTGGATGAAGAGGCGATTGAGTTCATTGCCGCTTCCCTGCGGGTTCCCCTCAGTCAGGTGTATGGAGTGGCGACGTTCTACCATTTCTTTCATTTAAAGCCTCCAGGCGAACATGCCTGCGTTTTGTGCACGGGAACGGCTTGCTATATCAAAGGCGTCCCCAAAATATTGCAGGCGCTCGAAGAGGAATTTCATTTAAAACCCGGTGAAACGACGCCCGACGGCAAGGTCTCTCTGATGACGGCTCGCTGCGTGGGCGCCTGCGGTTTGGCGCCGGTGGCCGTGTTTGACGGAGAGGTGGTCGGCAATCTCAAGCCGGATGAGGTCGTTCAGAAAGTGCGAAGGTGGAAAAACGATGAATCCTGAAGAGATCCAGACGATAGCAGCCAATCAGAGGAAAGCGAAAGAACAGGTTCCTCATCACATTTGCGTTTGCACCGCCGCCGCCTGCCTTTCCGTTCACAGCGATGAGGTGAAAGACGCTTTATCGGACGAGGTGCGCAAGCGGGGATTGGAGAAAGAATGCAAAGTCAAAGGCGTCGGCTGCATGGGGCTTTGCTCGAAGGGGCCGCTGGTCAGCATAGAAACGGATGGGGCGCTTTATCAAAACGTGACGGCGAAAGACGCTCCGGAAATAGTGGAGCAATTGGGACAGAAGCCCGTCAAGCGCCTAAAATGCTCGACGAAAATTCCTTTCTTTCAAAATCAGAAGAAAATCGTTCTTGAAAACTCGGGCGTCATCGATCCCGATCGCGTGGAGGACGCCATCGCGGCCGGCGGTTATGACGCCTTGATCCAGGCGCTGACCGCCATGTCGCCGCCGGAGGTCATCGAGGAAATCTTCGCCAGCGGCCTGCGGGGGCGCGGCGGCGCCGGCTATCCGACCGGCTTGAAATGGAGCACCGTCTCCAAAGCGGTCGGGATGCACAAATATGTGATTTGCAACGCCGATGAGGGCGACCCCGGGGCCTTTATGGATCGCAGCGTTTTGGAAAGCGATCCTCATCGCGTTCTGGAAGGAATGATTATCGCCGCCTACGCCATCGGGGCGGAGCATGGCTATGTGTATGTCCGCGCCGAATATCCTTTGGCCATCAAGCGGCTGCGGACCGCCATTCGCCAGGCGGAGCGGCTGGGATTATTGGGTAAGAATATTTTAGGAACGCCGTTCAGTTTTCATATCGAAGTGCGCCTGGGCGCGGGCGCCTTCGTCTGCG
The DNA here is from genome assembly GCA_016934335.1 of Candidatus Omnitrophota bacterium. Lineage (GTDB taxonomy): Bacteria > Hinthialibacterota > Hinthialibacteria > Hinthialibacterales > Hinthialibacteraceae > JAFGTC01. The sequence goes on from JAFGTC010000163.1 coordinate 5,903, forward strand.
GCGAAGAGACGGCCTTGATCGCCTCGATCGAAGGCCGGCGGGGCTCTCCGAGGCCCCGGCCGCCCTACCCCGCCGAATCGGGCGTCTGGGGCCGGCCGACGTTGATTAACAATGTGGAGACTTTCGCCAACATCGCCCCCATCATTCGCCGCGGGGCGGAGTGGTTCTCCAGCATCGGTTCGGAAAAGAGCAAAGGCACGAAAGTCTTCGCCCTGGCGGGCTGCATCAACAACACCGGCCTGATCGAAGTGCCGATGGGCATTCCTCTGCGGGAAATCATTTTCGACATCGGCGACGGCATCCCCAACGGCCGTTCCTTCAAAGCCGTGCAGACGGGAGGCCCTTCGGGCGGCTGCATTCCCGAACAGCATCTCGACACGCCGGTCGATTACGAATCGCTCTCCAAGTTGGGTTCCATTATGGGTTCGGGCGGGATGATCGTCATGGACGACACGTCTGACATGGTGGAGGTGGCGCGCTACTTCATGGAGTTTTGCTTATCCGAATCCTGCGGGAAATGCGCGCCCTGCCGCATCGGCACCGATCAGATGCACCGGCTGCTGGATCGGATCGTCAAAGGGAAGGCGTCCATTCACGATCTTGAACTGCTGGAGGAATTGTGCGACGTCGTGCGCAGCACAAGCCTGTGCGGATTGGGGCAGACCGCGCCCAATCCCGTGCTGAGCACCCTGCGGTATTTCCGCGGCGAGTATGAATCCAAGTTGGTGGATGTGGCGGAGGCGGTCAAGAAAGCCTAAGGAGATGGACATGAGCTCTCAGGTTCGAATCTTAACCTTTAAAATTGATGATCGCGATGTGAGCGCTCGCGAGGGAGAGACGATTCTCGAGGTGGCGCGTGAAAATGGAATCTATATTCCCACCCTCTGCCATTTGGAAGGATTGTCCTCGACCGGCGCCTGCCGATTGTGCATCGTGGAAATCGCCGGTCGGCCGAAATTGTTTCCCGCCTGCGTAACGCGAGCCGAAGAAGGCATTCAGGTGATCACCCAATCGGAGCGGCTGACGAAATATCGCCGCGTGATTCTGGAGTTGATCTTTTCCGAACGCAATCACGTCTGTTCGGTCTGCGTTTCCAACGGACATTGCGAGCTGCAGAATCTGGCGCAAAAGTTGGGGATGTCGCATATCCACATGCGATACCGCTTCCCCAGTTTGAATGTAGACGCGTCGCATGATCGCTTCATCATGGATCACAATCGCTGCATCCTCTGTACGCGCTGCATCCGCGTGTGCGACGAAATCGAAGGCGCGCATACGTGGGATTTGATGGGCCGGGGCGTCGACGCCCGCATTATCAGCGACCTGGATCAGCCCTGGGGCGAGTCGGAGACTTGCACCGGCTGCGGGAAATGCGTTCATGTCTGCCCAACCGGCGCGCTGGTGGAAAAAGGGAAGTCGGCTTCGGAAATGGCCAAGCGGCAGCAGTTCCTGCCGTATTTGACTCTGATGCGGGAGGAAAAGGAATGAGCAAACTGCGTCTCGCAACAACCTGGTTGGATGGCTGCTCAGGCTGCCACATGTCGTTATTGGACATGGATGAGCGCTTGATCGTGCTGGCGGAAAAAGTCGATTTGCTGTACGGGCCGCTGGTCGATTTCAAAAAAATACCCAAAGATCTCGACATCGTCCTTATCGAAGGGGCGGTGAGCAGCGAAGACGATCTCAAAAAAGTGCGCAAACTGCGCAAACGCAGCAAAATTCTGGTCGCTCTGGGCGATTGCGCCGTGACCGCCAATGTGCCTGCGATGCGCAACTCGTTCGGCGTCGACTCGGTTCTGGATCGCGCTTACAAAGAAAATGCGGCGTTGAATCCCGGCGTACCGGATGAGATCATCCCCGCACTGCTGCCGCACGCCCGTCCGGTTCGAGAAATCGTTCCCGTCGATGTGTTTGTACCGGGCTGCCCTCCCCCGGCCGATGTAATCTTTTATACATTGTGCGAATTGGTGGAAGGGCGGATTCCCGACCTGAGCGAGCAGACTCGCTTCGGCAAGTAGGAGAAAAAAGAATGGCGAAGCAACTGGTTATCGATCCAGTTACCCGAATAGAAGGGCACGCGAAAATCACGCTTCAATTGAATGAGGATGGGCGCGTGGAAGACGCAATGTTTCATGTCACTCAGTTTCGCGGTTTCGAGAAACTGTGCGAAGGGCGGCCGTTTACGGAAATGCCCTCCTTGATGGCGCGGATTTGCGGCATTTGTCCGGTCAGCCACTTGATGTCCTCGTCCAAGGCCTGCGACGCCGTTATGGCGGTCTCGATTCCCGAAACCGCCGCCAACCTGCGCCGCGTCATGAACCTGGCGCAGTTTGTTCAGTCGCACGCCTTGAGTTTCTTTCATCTGTGTTCGCCCGACTTGATGTTGGGCATGGACGCCGATCCCGGCGACCGCAATATCTTTGGCATGATGGCCAAATTTCCCGAATTGACCCAAAACGGCGTGCGCCTGCGCAAGTTCGGCCAGCAGGTGATCGAGTGGCTTGGCGGAAAGCGGATTCATCCCGCCTGGGTCGTCCCCGGCGGCGTCAATGAGCCGTTATCCACGGAACTGCGCGATCGCATTCTCGAGCAGATTCCCGATATGCTCTCCATCATCAAAAAAACGCTGGAACAGTACAAGCGTTCTCTGGAAGGGTATCATGAGGAAACTCGCACTTTTGCCAATTTCCCCTCGCTGTTCATGGCTCTGGTGAATCCCCAGAACGAATTCGCCCATTACGACGGCAAATTGCGATTTGTCGACGGATCGGGTCGAATCGTGGCCGACGGCATTGAGGCCAATCAGTATTCGGATTATATCGCCGAAGCGGTCGAGCCTTGGACCTATTTGAAGTTTCCTTATTACAAGCCGATAGGATATCCCGACGGCATATACCGGGTCGGGCCGCTGGCGCGCCTGAACGTGATCGAAAACTGCGGATCGCCCCTGGCCAACCAGGAATGGGCCGAATTCCGGTCGTTGGGCCGCGGCGTCGTGCTCAGTTCGTTCCATTACCATTACGCGCGCCTGATCGAGATTGTGTATTCTCTGGAAAAGATCCAGATGATTCTCGACGATCCCAAAATCCTGAATAAACATGTCCGGGCGCATGCCGGCGTCAACAATCTGGAAGGGGTCGGGATTTCAGAGGCGCCGCGAGGAACCTTGATTCATCACTACAAGGTCAACGAAGACGGCCTCATGACTCACGCCAATCTGATTATCGCCACCGGGCACAACAACCTGGCGATGAATCGGGGCGTCTTGCAAGTAGCTCGGCATTACGTCGACAACAAAAAACTGAAGGAAGGCATGCTCAACCGGGTGGAAGCGGTCGTAAGGGCTTTCGATCCTTGTTTGAGCTGCTCCACGCACGCCGTCGGAAAAATGGCTTTTCAAATTCAACTGAGAGACGCCGGCGGCTTGATTGTCGACGAAATTCAAAGACATTAATTAAAGGCATTGATTTTTGGATGGTTGATTTTTGGATGATTGTGAATCCGGATGAGTGAGAACCATGATATTCTCTTGATTGGCTGCGGCAATCCTCTGCGCCGGGATGACGGCGTCGGTTGGCGGGCCGCCCAATGGTTCGAGGAAAATGCGGACAAGCGTCCCATTCATATCATAACTTGTCATCAACTTACGCCGGACCTGGCCGAAGATCTTAGCCGGGTTCGGCTTGTCATCTTTGTGGATGCGCGGGAAGGGAGCCGCCCGGGCCGCCTGTCATGCGACGAAGTCAGGCCGCTGCCGCTCGAATCGACCGCTTTTACGCACGATCTGAGCCCCTCCCAACTGCTCGCTTACGCCGAAATCTTATATAAAAAGTCGCCGAAAGCCTTTCTTGTTACGATCGAGGGGGAGGATTATCGCTTCGGAGAAAGTTTCTCGGAAAAGGTGGCATCGCAGATTCCAGCCATGATCCGCCTGATCGAAAATCTGCTCGATCAATCGTTGTAGCCTTATTTTTATAAACTTATGATCTTGAAAAGGGTAAGGGCCTCACGCCGGCTTCCAACTGTTCGTCTTGGGCGGTGGCTGTGACGACCGCGCCCTCTTCGCGCAATTCGCTGCGGAGAAATCCCAGCGCGATCCATTTTTCCAACATAAACGAATAACCCGCACTCGTTATTTTCCCTACAATTTTATTTTCATGGCTCAATTGGTAGGACTGATTCTTGGGAGAATCGGCTTCGAGAACAAAACCGGTCCATTCGCGATTGACATGACCGCGAAAATGAAGGCGAGCGACGACTTCCTGTCCCAAATAACATCCCTTGTTGAAATTCAATGCATGATGAAGACCTGCCTCCTGAGGGATGACATGGTCGTCCAGATCGGCGCCGCAAACCGGAGCGCCGTTTTCCAAGCGCAACATATTGAAAACTTCGGGGCCGGCATGAGCGGCGCCGGCGGCGAGAATCCGATCCCGGAAAGAGTCGGATTCTTCCTTGGGCGCCACAAAATCGAAGCCCGCTTCGCCGGTCGGCGTTGTTCGCATGATGGCGATGGATCCATTCGGGGTTTGGCTGGAGGCGATGCCATATTCTTGTCGGGGAATATTTTCATGACCCGCTATGGCGGCCGCCAGTGCGAGCGAATCGGGCCCCTGCAGAGAAAACAGGGTATAGCGATCCGTCAGGTCGTGAATTTCGACGTCTTCCGAAAAGATGTATTGATTGAGCCCGTCAATCAATGTTTTTCGAAGACAGGGCCGCGCTACCGCCAGCAAGTCGCCGCCGCGGTCGTACAGCCGCAGGTCGGCCTGAATTTTCCCTTTGGCGTTGAGAAATAATTGGTAGTTGCCTTCGCCATCCTTCAAGCCTTGAACGTCATTGGTCAGCATCCCGTGAAGAAAGGTTTTTCGATCGGCGCCGGTCAGGCGCAATATCGCCCACGAGGGCAACTTGAATAAACCGGCTTTTTCTTTGACGGTGCGATATTCCTCGCGCCATGCATCGAATCTGAGGCGGCCGCGATGTTTCTCATATGCACGATCCCTATCTGGATTTTGAGAGAGAGACGGCGTCATCATCACTTGAACTTCCTCCACTACTTGTTCACGCATCAAAAAACATGATTTTGATGCGATTTAATTCAGGTGAAACATAATTTTATCCGAATGAAGAGAAATTGGCTGAAAGAGGGCGACGGTTCATCTCTTTGATGCGCTTGTTGTTTGGATGATTGCCTGAAAATGAGTATGACGTTCTTCCTGATTGTGGATAACTCGACGGTTTTTCGCCTTGGACCACTTGAAAATACCTTGCACCGGATAGAATATTTAGAAAAAGCAACAGGCATTTCGCTCGTAGAGTGGTTAAAGAAATAAAGCATTTTTTTTGAATCAGTTAGAAATTGATGAGCCCAACCCGCCATTTTTGGGAAGGCGTTATCTTATTGAGAATTCAAAACTTGATCGTTTTTTATCAGTGAGGAACCCTATTGCGGTTTTATAAACTCTTATTTCTCAACGTATAATTGAACGAACTTGGTTTGAATGCCGTTATTTTCTTCCAAACATTCGAAAAAAAAGTTTTTTTCCTTTAACTTTCCCCTTGGCAACGATTTATCTACTGTCACTGCTTTCTATGATCGCGAAAATTGAAAATAGACTATTGCATCAGTTGCGCCGGAGTGCCAAAATAGATGTTTGGAATTACGTAAGGTTATTAAAATCAGCCTGTTGATAATCTGTGGATATCTGTGGATGAATTGTCAATATCCTGGATATATAAATACGTTTTTTTACTTATTCTGCTTAATGAAACCATATGGCCTATACAACCGTTAGTGGATCGGCTTGAATGGATTTAAGGGGCATGTTGCAGTTTGGCATTGGATGAGCGGATTTTTGTATTCATTTTAAGGGGATTATGATGTCATGTTCTTGAAAGAAAAGATCATGAGAAAGGGGAAGGTTTTTCGTATTTTTTGCAGTTTTTTTGATATGAAAGCGGCAATTGGCTTACGAGCAGGAATGTGTGATTGGTTAGAGAGCACGGATTGAACTGTAGGAAGAAAAATGGAGGAAACGAGATGGGACCTGTGTCCGCTTCGCTCGAACAGAGCGATGTTCGTGAATTATGGCGCCATGCGGAAGATCTTCTTCGCCAACAGATTCCCGCTGGCGACGTTAACGATTGGTTTGAAGATGTGCGCATTCAAGAATGTTTGAAGAACAATGTCATCCTTGGCGTTCCCAGTAATTTTCGACGAGAATATATCGATAAAAATTTTAGAACGGTTTTAACAGGGATTTTTTCCGATCTGCTGCAGCGAGACGTGTCAGTAGAAATTCGATTGACCGGTTCTTCGCCCGGTAAGACCGAGGTAAGTTTTTCGGATGTTTCCCCCGCGTCTGTCAGCAGTCCGCAGCATATTTTCGATCCCTTAAACACGCAGTATTTGTTTGACAATTTCGTGATCGGGACGAGCAACAAGATGGCTCACGCCGCTGCGGAGGCGGTGGCTCGAGCTCCGGCGCAGTCGTATAACCCTTTGTTTGTGTACGGCGGCGTCGGTTTGGGTAAAACCCACTTGATGCAGGCCATCGGCAATGAGGTGTTGAATCTGCATCCGGAGAAGCGAGTCGTTTATATTTCCGCTGAACATTTTGTCAACATTTTCATCGACGCCATCAAGCGCAACGAACGGCTTTCGTTTCAAACGACCTTCCGTAATGTGGATGTGCTGCTGATTGACGACATCCATTTTCTGGCCGGTAAAGAGGGAACCCAGGAGGAATTTTTCCACACATTCAACGCGCTCCACAATCGGCGGAAGCAGATCGTCATCTCCAGCGATCGCCCTCCCAAAGATATTCCAACGATCGAGGATCGTTTGCGCTCCCGTTTTGAATGGGGGCTCATCGTCGACATCGCGCCGCCGGATTTTGAAATGCGCATGGCGATCCTCCGGCGCAAAAGCGAAAACCTGGATATGAACATCCCCGACGACGTGTTGGAATACATCGCCAACAAGATCCGGTTTTCCATTCGCGAATTAGAGGGCGCGCTGGCGAAAATCACGGCGCACGCCCGCTTCACCAACGAAAATTTAGACGTTGAAACGGCGGGGAAGCTGCTCGGCGAGATATACAATCGGCCGGTCAAAGAGATTTCCATCGAAAAGATTCAACGAAAGGTGGCCGATTATTTCAACATCAAGCCGTCCGACATCATCGGCAAAAACCGCTCGCGCTCCATTGCTCGGCCCCGGCAGATCGCCATGTATTTAAGCCGCAAATTGACGCGGCATTCGTTTCCCGAAATCGGGACGTTTTTCGGGAACAAAGATCACACGACCGTCCTCTTCGCGTACAATAAAATCGAAAAAGAGATGGAAGAGGATTCGAAGCTGCGACAGGTCGTCCAACAGATATCCGATATCTTTTCATCTTATTAGGCGCTATAAACGGGGCTAAAGTCCCAGGGTGCCGCACTCGTTGTCATGAGAGTGCGGCTTTTTTTCTATTTTTCTCTGTTTCTTGCTTTTTATGAAGCGCGGGTTTCTTCCTGAATTTTGTCTTCTCGGGCCGTTCTCCAAGAGATCGGCGCGGCTACAATATAAACGATTGTCCTAAAAAATTATCCTGAAAAACAAATCAAGTTGGTTTTTGAAATAATGAAATACCATATTCAATCCTTCGGCTGCCAGATGAACGTCTACGATACGAAGTCCCTGATGGGACTGCTCAACTCGGCGGGGCATGAGTTCACCGATAATCTGGATGAAGCCGAAATGATTCTTCTTAATACCTGCGCGATCCGTGAAGGCGCCGAGGATCGAGTGCGCGGGCGCATCGGCCAATTAAAGCGCTTCAAAGACCGCGGCGTTTTGCAATACCTCGGCGTCTGCGGCTGCATGGGGCAGAAAGAGGGCCGCCGCTTAACCGATTCGGTCTCTTTTTTAGATCTGGTTATGGGGCCGGGCGCCATCGGAAACATCGTCTCGCTAGTCGATCGCTTGCAGGCGGGCGAGCGGCCGCTGATCGACCTGAGCGGCATTGACGATTATTTCGACGAGATCCCGCCCGTAGAGACGGATGAGATCACCTACCCCCGATTTGTGTCCATTATGCGCGGATGCGACAAACGCTGCACTTACTGCATCGTTCCTTACACGCGGGGGGGCGAACATTCGCGCGATCCCCGCATTATTCTGCAGGAAGCGGAATCGTTGGTGCAAAAAGGATTCAAGGAAATCACCTTGATCGGTCAAACGGTCAATTCGTATTCGTACGACGGCGTCCATTTCGCCAACTTATTGGAAATGGTGAACGACATCCCCGGCATCGAGCGCATACGATTCGCCACCTCGCATCCCGGTTCGGCGACCCGGGATATGTTCGACGCCATGGCCGGTCTCGATCATGTCTGCGAACAACTCCATCTCCCTGTTCAAGCGGGATCGAATCGAACCCTGAAGCGGATGAAGCGCGGCTATACGCGCGAGGAATACCTGGAAAAAATCGCGTACTTTCGAAGTTTGTTCAAGGATTCGGATATCCCCATATCCGTTACGACCGATATTATTGTCGGATTTCCCGGGGAAACCGAAGAGGAATTCGAAGAAACGCTCGATCTTATGCGCGAAGTGCGCTATGACGCCGCGTTTATGTTTAAATTCTCGCCCCGGCGGGGCACCCCGGCCGCGGAGATGCCGGATCAGGTGGATGAGGTGGAGAAATCCCGGCGCCTGGATCGGTTGATCAAATTGCAGCAAGAAGTGTCGAAAGAAGTCAATCAAGAATTTCTCGGGAAGACGATCGAGGTGATGATCGAACGCGTCAGTCACACGCTGAAGCATGGAACGACATATGAAGCAAGAATGCGCACCGGGCGCATCGTTAAACTCGATCAAGACTCCAAACTTGATCAAGACTCCAAATTCGATCAAGACTCCAAATTCGATCAAGACTCCGGACAGCATCAGGTGGGCGATATTTTGAACGTCGCCGTGACCCGGTGCACTTCGTATTCACTCTATGGAGAACCGGTCAAGGAAGAAGAAATCTATGTGGCGTAAACAGTTTATTCCCGGCAAATTTTCGATGCGGAAGCGTTTCGTGGCGGGCGCGGCGGTTCTGGCGTTGGCTTGCCTTGTATTTTCTTCCTCGATCGGCGAGGCGCAGAATGTGGGCGCTTCTTCCCGCCGCACCTACGATCCGACTACGGAACAATTGCTGACTCGGCTGCAGTCGCTTCTCATGAGAGGAAATTCTCAAGAAGCGCAGCAGTTGATGCAGCGCATCATCGACGGCTCCGGCTTTATTCAGCCGTTGGCCGAAATCTATTATCGGCTGGCGCAAAACGAGTCGAACGGCCCCGCTTTAGTCGGGCATTATCTTGCGATCATCGATCATTGGCCCGAATCCGCTTGGGCGCAAAAAGCGGCGATCGAACTTGTGCCCTTGATCGTCATGAGCGCCGGACGATGGGGGCTCGAGCGGGAATCCTTAATTTGGAATCAAGCGCCCAAAATTCTGGCCCCTTCTCCCGATGCGGTCAATCTGGGCGATAATCCGGAAGATTTGAGAGCCGACGCTTTCATCCAATTGCTGCATTTGGCCCATTTTCGCAACGACGACGCACGCGTAAACAGTTTGTTGGCGGAAATCCCTCCTCGAGCCGCGAATTATCAGGATCAAATCGATTTGGCGCGCGCTTTCGCCTTTGTGCGCTCCGGCGACCGCCTCAAGACGTCGAAGGCCTTTCAAGAATGGCTGGCCAAATACAAAGATTCCGATTTCCGCCCGTTGGCCATTCTGGCGCTTTACTCGTCGTCCGAAGGGAAGGCGCAAATGGACGAAGCCGTGCGGATGGTGGAGGCGTATCACGACACCCTGGAGGCCGTGTGGCTCCGCTCCAGTTTGAGCGGGAATCGGTGAAATGGGAAGTTTTGGATCGAATAAGCGTTTTAATCGGTTGAGATTTAAGAAGATCGAAAAAATAGGGTAGAACGATTGCGTACGACTTGACCGGGGCCATGCCGGCAACTATCCTTTCAAGCTCGTCATTACGCAATTTCCCTGTAAATAAACAGGTAGGGTTATGAAAACACATATTGCAACACCCAAAGAAATCAATGAGACCCACGCTTTTCATTTAATCGATGCGGAAGATGTGGTATTGGGGCGTTTAGCCAGCGCCGTGGCCTTTTTGCTTCGAGGCAAGCATAAGCCGATTTTTACTCCGTTTTTGGATACGGGCGATCATGTCATTATCGTCAATGCGGATAAAGTTCGTCTGACAGGTCAGAAACTCGATAAAAAAATGATGCGCCATCACACCCTCTATCCGGGGGGGCTGCGGGAAAAGACCTATCGCAAGGCGATGGAAGATAAGCCGGAATTGGTGATCAAGAAGGCGGTTTGGGGCATGCTGCCCAAAAATCGGCTGGGGCGGAAACTCTTGAAAAAGTTGCGGGTCTACAGCGGCCCCAACCATCCGCATCAATCGGCGCAACCTTCCCCGTATGAGATTAAGTAAAGGAGAAAAACGGCAATGGCGGCTACGCACATTTCTTATGGCACTGGACGACGCAAATGCTCGGTGGCTCGCGTCTATGTAAAAAACGGCTCCGGCGAGATCATTATCAACGGCAAGCCTTCGCAGGATTATCTGATGCGGAAAACTCTTCAGATGATCGTGGAGCAGCCTTTTGAAGTCACGGAGACGAAAGGCAAGTATGACATCTACGCCAACATTTGCGGCGGCGGATTAACCGGTCAGGCCGGGGCGCTGCGCCACGGCATCGCTCGCGCTCTTGTCGCGCTGGATTCGAAATTTCGTCTTTCCTTGAAGAAAGCCGGCTTCCTGACGCGCGATCCGAGAATGGTCGAGCGCAAGAAATACGGACGCCCGGGCGCCCGCAAACGCTTCCAGTTCTCGAAACGTTAATTCGGATTTTATTAAAGCAAATAGTCGAATAGGGTTTGAGGCTTTCCTCAAGCCCTATTTTGCGTATGCAAAAATCTTTTTCTCTTACGCCGTTTACTTATTCTTTCCATCGATTCACAAATTCCTCCTTCGCGCATCCTGCAGGCGTCATAACGGAGGAGATGCTTTTATCCCTTCGAATAATGTGCAATTGGTAGTTCGTCCGTTGGCGGGAAAATCGCTGGAATTTTGAAAGGTTGCGAGACTTCGAATAATCTATGGGGAAACAGTATCCATGGAAGGGGGATTATGATAGATTGAAGGAAGAATCTATTTTTCGATGATGCAGCGAAAGGAGTTGAAGATGTCAAAAGTAATACGGCGTAATTTTCTGAAAAGTTCCCTGGGAGCGGCGGCGGGAGCGGCTTTCACCCTCAGCGGGACGCGCGCCTCCGGCCAGGTTCTTGGAGCGAACGATACGATCCGCATCGCCGTTACGGGGATCCACGGCCGGGGAGGATCTCATATCGGCGAATTTCAAAAGATGGACAAGGTCGAAGTCGTCTGCTTGATCGATCCGGATGCAGGCACATTCGATCGCCGGATCATGCAAGTGGAGGAACTCGGCGGGAAAACGCCGTCGACCTATCAAGACATTCGTCAGGCGCTGGAGAAGGAGCAGTTTGACGCATTGAGCATTGCGACGACCAATCACTGGCATTCTCTCTCTGCGATTTGGGCCTGCCAGTCGGGCCGCGACGTTTATGTGGAGAAACCCTGCAGTCACAATATTTTCGAAGGGCGCAAATTGGTGGAGTCGGCCAGAAAATACAAACGAATCGTCCAGCACGGCACGCAGGGCCGCAGCAGCGGCGGCTGGCGGCGGCTGGAGGAGATCATCAAGCAGGGAATCTATGGGAAACTGCTGGTGTCGCGCGGATTGGTCTACAAGCGGCGCCCCAGCATCGGCTTCAAGCCCTTTGAAGAGCCGCCCAAAGAAGTCGATTTCAACCTGTGGCTCGGACCCGCTCCCGACCAGCCTTACAGCGGCAACCTGGTGCATTATAATTGGCATTGGTTCTGGGATTTCGGCAACGGCGACATCGGCAACCAGGGCGTCCACCAAATGGACATCGCCCGTTGGATGATCCCCGGCGGGATTTATCCCAAGAGCGTGGTCTGCGTCGGCGGCCGCCTGGGGTACGTCGATCAGGGCGAAACCGCCAACAC
>JAFGTC010000164.1 GCA_016934335.1 Candidatus Omnitrophota bacterium
GGGGACATTGGAACGGGCATTGACGCCCGCGATTCGTATGTAACCGTCCAGGGAAATCATTTCCGCAATATGGGCGAGATGCTGCACTGCACTTCCTGCCAAAGCCTCGTGGAAAACAACATTTTTGAGAACGTTCAAGGATACAGCGACGCCATTGATTTCGATGGAGAACGAGGAGCGGTCTCCATCATTCGCGGCAATGTGATTCTGGGCTCTGAAGACGATGGAATCGATTTGGGAGGCGCGTCGCCGATCATGGAGAGAAATTGGATCGAGAATTGCGCGGATAAAGGCGTCTCGCTGGAAGGGGCGAGCGCGCCTGAAGTCATCAACAGCGTTATCGTTCAATGCAGCATGGGAATCGCCGTCAAAGATCGATGCCATGCCTTCCTCGTTCATAACACCATCGCATCCTGCCAAACCGGAATCAGCCTGTATGAAAAAAATGCGAACCAGGGCGGCGGAACGGCGGAGATTGTCAATTGCCTAGTATGGGACGCTGAACAAAGTTTGGAACTCGACGACAAATCCAGTGCAGTCGTTTCCCACTCCAACCTGATGCAATTGCCGGCGGCGTTCCAGGAATCCAATTTATCTTTGGATCCGCTCTTTCAAGATGTATCGCAATGGAGGCTTGATCTTCAAGCCGGCTCTCCTCTAATCGATGCAGGGCGTCAAACCGAGATTGGAAGCGATTATCTAGGCGCCGTGCGCCCCATAGGCGCCGCTCCCGACATCGGCGCCTATGAATATTCCAATCCCACTTCCATTGAGAAGTGGATGCTGCACCCGTGATTATTGGTCGCTGGAACTTCCGGGTGTTCCATAAAGGCGAGAATTTCATCTCTATATTTATCCAACCGGTTTTATTGGCATGAGGCGCTGCGGACTGGCAGGCCTCATCTCAATCTGTCCAGACTACATATTTAGGATGGCGGCCAGGCTATGGCGCATTTGCGACATGCTGCTTCGTGGTCTGATTTTCGCTTGATCGAACGCTAACTTTTTGCGACGCTGGATTTTATTTGGGATCAAGCGTGCAAGGAAGCATCGATGCTTCGCTGCTTGGACGTAGTTGGGCTTGCATCCCGGCGCGGATGTGGAATTATTATTCAAAGAGCCTTTTGGAGGTCCATACTACGTGTTGGCGGGGGGCGACAGCGAGTCATGGGTTCGGAGCTGATGGATAAAATTTGGGTTCCTAAAAAGGAGATGGCTAAATGACCATGCATCCTGGAATTTTATTGGCGATCGGTTTGGGCGTGATCGCGATCTTATGCATATTGTTCTGGCCCCGGCGGGGCTTGGTGAATCTCTGGCGCAGTTTGCATTTGAACACGCGCCGGACGCGAATCGAACACGCTTTGAAGCATATGTTCAATAATGAATATATTCAGCAAAAAACGACGGTCAAAAGTTTGTCGGTCAAATTATCGATCAGTCAGAGGCACACGGCGTCTCTGCTGGCGCGCATGGAATCCCGAGGCTTGGTCAAAAAAACGCGTGATGGATACGGCCTGACGGAGGAAGGGAACGCCTATGCGCTGCGCATCGTTCGTGCGCATCGTTTGTGGGAGCGCTATTTAGCGGATGAAACGGGGCTGCGCGGCGATGAGTGGCATCGCTACGCCGAACGATTGGAGCATTCGACGTCGCCGGAGCAGGTGGAGGCGCTGGCGGATCAATTAGGTCAGCCGCTTTACGATCCGCACGGAGCGCCGATCCCATCGGCGGACGGCGTCATTGGTCCGCCCATGGGGCAGCCGGCGACCGCCTTTGCGACGGGCGACCTCATTGTCGTAACCCGCATCGATAAAGAGCAGGAGCATCTCTATTCCCAGATTGCGGCGGAGGGCATCGTTCCGGGCATGCAGCTGCGGATCCTCGAAATGTCGCCGCAGCGCATCCGGTTTAGTTCGCAGCAGAACGAATATGTTCTGGCGCCGGTGGTGGCCTCGCGCCTCATGGCGATTCCCCTTCCCGCCGAGAAAACCGAAGAAATCTGCAACGACACGCTTTCCTCTTTGAAAATCGGCGAAACCGGTAAGGTGGTTCGCTTTTCGCCGAACTGCCGGGGCGCCGAGCGGAGGCGGCTGATGGATTTGGGGATTATTCCCGGGACGCTGATCCGGGCGGATTTGAACAGCCCGTTCGGCGATCCCAAAGCGTATTTTGTTCGGGAAACCTCGATCGCCTTGCGCAATAAGTTGGCTGATCTTATTTACATCGAAAAAATGAAAGGGGCGGCCTGATGGAAAATCAAACTTGTTCGCCAACCCCCGCGTGCAGATCGTGTCCCAGCGCCAATTTGGTGAAACTGGGAGAAGAGAACCAGAATTTCGACTATATGATCGCGCTGGCCGGCAACCCCAATACCGGAAAAAGTACGGTTTTCAATGCATTGACGGGACTGCGGCAGCATACCGGAAACTGGCCCGGCAAGACGGTGACGCGCGCGGAAGGCGGCTTCTCGTTTGACGGCAGGCAATATAAGATCGTCGATCTTCCGGGAACTTATTCGCTGCTTTCCGCCAGCCCCGATGAAGAGGTTGCGCGAGATTTCATTTTGTTCGGTCATCCTAATGTTACCGTGATCGTGGCGGATGCGACGCGACTGGAGCGAAACCTCAATTTAGTTCTGCAAGTGCTGGAGATTACGGACAAGGCGGTTTTTTGCGTCAATTTGATCGACGAAGCCCGGCGGCATGGGATTTCCATCGACGCGGCGAAGTTGGAGGAGCGGCTTGGCATCCCCGTGATTCTGACCGCCGCCCGGCAGCGCAAGGGCATCCATGAATTGCTGCAGGCGATCAGCGACGTCGCGTCCGGCCAGCGCGTCTGCCGGCCGTATCGACTCCAGAACGAACCGCCTGAGTTGAAAGAGGCGATCCATCATCTGGTCGAGAAGATCGAGAGGTTATTTCCCGGTTTGCCGAATGCGCGCTGGGTGGCTTTGCGGGTGTTGGAAGGAGACAAGCGTATGATTTCTGCCATCCAAAGCGGGGAACTGCGCCAACTTTACAACATCCCCGAAATCGCGGGCGCCGGTCAAACAACTTGATGAAGCAAGGGAGCGAAGATGAACAATCAACCGATAACGGCGGAAGATATTTTGACGGATGCAGCGTCCCTGCGCTGGGATTTAGGGGAAAAGGTTCATGAATCCCTGATGGAATCGATTTTTAAGGAAGCGGCCAGTATTGCGGGAGACGTGGTCTCCATTTCAGAGAAAAAGAAAAAAACGTGGGATCATTCGCTGGATTGGTTGTTTACCAGCAAGTTGACCGGCTTCCCGATCATGTTTGGATTGCTGGCGGGCGTCTTGTGGATGACGATCAGCGGAGCGAATGTACCTTCGTCCATGCTGGCGGGGCTTTTATTGGATACGGTGCATCCCTGGTTGAAAGCCATGGCGGGGCAGATCGGCATGCCCTGGTGGCTGGACGGCCTTTTGATCGATGGAATGTATCTGGCGACCGCCTGGGTGGTCAGCGTCATGCTGCCGCCGATGGCGATCTTTTTCCCGTTATTCACTTTGTTTGAAGATTTCGGATACCTGCCGCGCGTGGCGTTCAATATGGATCATCTATTTAAAAAAGTGGGCGCCCATGGACGGCAGGCTTTGACCATGAGCATGGGGTATGGGTGCAACGCGGCGGGCGTGGTGGCCTGCCGGATCATCGACAGCCCTCGCGAGCGCTTGATTGCGATCATCACGAATAACTTCGCCGTGTGCAACGGCCGATGGCCGACTTTGTTTTTGATTTCATCGATCTTTGTGGGAAGCGCGGTCTCTTCGCCGCTGCTGGGATCCGTTGTATCGTCGGCCGCAGTGCTGGCGGTGATGCTGCTCGGGATCTTATTCACGTTCGCCGTCTCCTGGCTGCTTTCCAACACCATGCTGCGGGGCGAAGCTTCCATTTACAGTCTGGAACTGCCGCCCTACAGGCCGCCGCGCATTTTACAGACTTTGTATACGTCTCTGATCGATCGGACCATTTATATTTTGTGGCGGGCGATTGTATTCGCTCTACCCGCCGGCGCGGTGATTTGGCTTCTTTGCAATATTTCTGTCGCCGATCAATCGCTGGCGGAGCATTTAATCCGAATTTTGAATCCATTCGGGCTGCTCATCGGCTTGAACGGCGTCATCCTGCTGGCCTATATCATCGCCATCCCTGCGAACGAAATTGTGATCCCCACCATCTTGATGCTGACGGTGCTGACGGCGGGCGTGACGGGAATCGGCGAAGGCGCGGGCGTTATGTTTGAATTGGAGTCGGAGGGGGATACGGCGGCTCTGCTGCAGGCCGGCGGATGGACGCTGTTGACGGCCGTCAATCTTCTGCTCTTTTGTCTGCTGCACAACCCATGTTCGACGACGATTTACACTATTTGGAAGGAAACCCGCAGCGTGAAGTGGACGGCGCTCGCCGCGCTGCTGCCGGTGGGAATAGGCGTCGCCGTCTGCTTCTTTGTGGCGCAGATTTGGCGGCTTATCGCACATTCATTCTGAGATTCGAGGCGTCGATGAAACGTTGGCTCACTTTACTTCTACTAAGCGCAATCGGCTCATGCTTATGCCGGGCGGAAAGCATTTCATACATTCAAAAAACGTCTCCGCAAGCGTCTCGACTTCAAGTCAAAGTGGTCGATGAGTCGAATCAGATTCTGCCCTGCTGCTTATCGCTGACCGATTCGCAGGGCAATTCGCTGTGGGGTTTGGATGCGCTAGGGTATCCATTGACCTACCGGGACGAGCCGCGCATCTGGATATCCGGCGAAGCGATTCTATACGTCACCGCCGACGACTATCAATACGTGATTTCCCGTCCGTTCCGCCATCGAATCGCCGGCGGCTCTGTATCGCTGCAAGCTCATAGCTCGCAATTGCTCGATGCAACGTTGGAGTGCATCGTCGATCTGCCCGCCTTTGGCTGGTACGGTGGAGACGCGCACCAGCATGTCGTGCATGGCGAACAAGAATTTGCTATGAACCTGGAGGCCGCCGCTCGGATTGCGCGCTCAGAGGGCGGCGATTGGAGCAGCTTCAATTCGGCCTGGTCGAGCGTTCCCGACGATAACCCCAGTCTGGACGATCTGCGTCGAATGTGCGCCGACTTATCCGGCCGCCGCTTGGCGGTCTTCGTTGGCGATGAATATCCTAAAGATCACTTGGGGCACATGGCGCTGCTGAGCGGGTCGATCAAAGATTGGAATGAACAGATCGGCCGCAATGAATATTCTTATCCGGCTAACGAACACGAGCGATTGGCGCATTTTGAAATTCTGAAGCGCATCTTCGATTTAGGCGGAATTTCTGTGTATACGCATCCCGTGCGCGAATACGGCGGGACGGAGGAAAGTCCGGCCAACATCGCGCGGGAACTGCCGTTCGACATTTTGGCCGCGCCCGAGTTGGTCCCCAGCGTGGATTGGATGACCGACAATCCCCATGACGAAGCCGCCATGAAACTTTGGGCGATGCATCTGAATCGGGGATATAAGATCGGCCTTTGCGCATTTACCGACACATGCTACGACCGGCATGACGCCCGGCCGTTTCATAAGCGGACTTTCGTCTTTTTGGGGACGAAGCGACCTACGGCCGCCAATCTCATCGAGGCGATCCGAAACGGCCATACTTTCGGCACGACCGGCCCCTTGATGCTGGCGGCGATGAACGGCCTGCCGCCGGGCGCCGTGTTTCCCTCCGATGGCCAACCGGTCATTTTTTCTCTCGACGTCTATGCGCCGGGCATGGATTATGGGAAGCGCAACACCGCGCCCAATCTGGATCGAATCGAAATCGTTCGAAACGGGGAGATTTATCGGACTCACGCATTGAAATTTCAACAAACGAAGCAATTCAGTCATTCCATGGTGATTCGAGAAGAGAACGACGCGTGGTATATCGTCAAAGCGTTTGCAGCCGGCGAGCGGCAGGTCGCGATTTCCAGCCCCTTTTATTTTCGGAAACAGTTCCAGCCCGGCGGCCGCTTTCCTCATCCCGAACCGGTTCACGCTCATGTAACCGGCAGCGTCATCGATGCAAGCACCGGCGAAAAATTGGCGGCCAAGATCGAATTGATCGAATATGATCTTCATGGCGGAAGCGTTGTCAAAACAGCGTCGGCGAGTGAAGCGTCTTTTGAGTTTGACTGCCCGCCTACATGGCGAATCCGCGCTTCGGCGGACGGATATCGGCCGCAGATCAAAAGCCTGTTTTTCGATTCTCCAATTTATCCGGAGTTGATTTTACCGCTGCGCCGAACGAATCAATTGGATCCCCGGTATTATGAAAAAATCAAAGCGGCCTTGCAGAACATCCGGATCGATTTTGCGCTGGCGCGCGGATGAATTGACAAACCGTGAATGGATCGCCGATGATTGAATGAAAATTTCTGATCCTGTTTGGAGAGTGGTCGTGATTAAAAAAATCGTTATAGCAGTCGGATTGTTGTTGTCTGTGTCATCCATGAGTTCGGCGGTAGAACTTGCCCCCTTTTCCATCGATTGGCAGGCGAATCCTGATTCGGCCGTCAATATGTCTTTTTTGCTGGACGCTCCCGCGGGGAAGGACGGCTTTATACGAATTGAGAACGGGCGTTTCGTGAAACCGAACGGCGAGCGCCTCCGCATCTGGGGAATCAATTTTTCGTCGAACGCCTGCTTCCCCGCCAAAGAAGACGCCCCGAAAGTCGCCGAATACATCGCCCGCTGCGGGATCAACTGCATTCGCTTCCATCACATGGACAACCCCTCCACCGGTTTTCTCGAGGGGAATCCGGAAAATTCACGCACATTGAATCCTGACAAGCTGGACCGGCTGGATTTCTTGATCCATGAGCTCAAGAAACGCGGCGTCTATACCAACCTCAATCTCAACGTGGCGCGCCGATTTATGGAGGGGGACGGCGTTCATGATGCGGAATTGCTGGGCTACGCGAAGGGGATTACTTATTTCAATCGCCGCATCGTCGAATTGCAGAAAGAATTCGCCCGGCAGCTGCTTACTCACTATAATCCTTACACGCAGTCCGCGTATTGCAGCGAGCCGGCCGTCGTCATCGTGGAAATCGTCAACGAAAATTCGCTGGTCGAATCGTGGTTCGCGGGACGCCTGCGAGGCAAAAACACACAAAAATATCCGGGAACCTGGTCCGACATACCCGCTTCCTACGAACAAGAATTGACCGATCTTTATGCCAAATGGCTGCCTGGGCATGTCTCGAAGGAAGAACGGGCCGCCATCGCCAAAGAAGCGGGCGTCGAATCCGATGGGCTCATCCCGCGATTGACGCCGGACGAGTTCGGCGGAGCTTCGAAACTTCGTTTTCATACGGAAGCCTCTTTTTACATGGACATAGAGGCTCGCTTTTTTCAGGATTTCCGTGAATTCTTGAAGAAGGATTTGAAGGTGCAGGCCGCCGTCGTCGGTTCTTCCGATCATAATCATTACAAGTCAGGCTATCCGCATTTATGCGCCAACAATTTCTTGGATGTGATCGACGGTCATGTTTATTGGCAGCATCCGAACTACGGCGAAGAGCGCGTCAACGGGCGGCAGTCGTTTACAATCAAAAATACGCCCATGGTCAACGATCCTTATTTCTCGACGGTGGTTCAGCTTTCTCGAACCGCAGTTTCCGGCAAGCCCTACACCGTTTCCGAAACCAATCATCCCTATCCCAACGAATACGCCTGCGAGGGAATCCCCCTCCTGGCCGCTTATGCGATGCTGCAGGATTGGGATGGATTGTTCTTCTATACGTTCGAACACGCCACGCCCGACCGCTGGGAAAACCGCATGCGCGGGCATTTCGATTTCCGGCCCGATCCCATGAAAATGATCAACATGGCGGCGTCCGCTCTCATGTTTTTGCGAGGCGATGTGCAGCCGGCCGAACAGATTGTGGAGCGCTCTTATTCGCGCGAGCAGGTTATGGAGAGCCTGCGCTTATCCTATCAAGAATCGCCCTATTTCACGCCGGGCTTTCCGCTGTCCATTCCCTTGATTCACCGGACGCGAGTTGCATCCTTGGATGGATCGCCGTCCGCATTCGAAGGCCGGGAGCGCCCCTCCAAAATCGTTTCGGATACGGGCGAATTATGCTGGTCGATCGAAAATTCCGGGAAGGGATATGTCCTCCTCGACGCGCCCAAGACGCAGGCGATGATCGGATTTATCCGCGACAATGACGTTCGAACGAAAAATCTATCCGCAGACGTGCAGAACGAATTCTGCGCCATTCAATGCTTGTCTTTGGATGGGAAGCCGTTGGAGGAATCCAGGCGATGCCTGCTTGTTACGGCTTCCAAGGCGGTCAACAGCCAATCGGTTTGGAACGACAAGCGCACGTCGCTTGTGGATTGGGGGAAGGCGCCCATGCAGATCGAAACGGTCGAGGGAGCGATCGTCCTGCGTCATATCCAAAAGGCGAATCATGTTTACATCACTCCTTTGAACGGCGAAGGCGAGGCTTTGACCGAGAAACAGCCGGCGAAAAAAATCAACGATAGCGAATGGTCTTTGCCCATCGGAGAACCGGCCAGTTTGTGGCATCGAATCGACATCGAGTGAGATTAAATTCATAAGCGACGTTAGAGCGATGATCATGCAATCCAATTGCTGTTCATCGCTCTTTTTTAATTTCTTTCCTCAAGCGCATCTTATTCCCACGATTTTCTCGTAATCTCCCCAAAATGAAGCCTAGGGTGATTCTCCCGGGATTTCAGATTGATTTACTCCCATGTCTGTGTCAGGAAAAAGATGATTTTGGTGGATTTTTTAACAATAAACAAAAAAGAGAAGCTTTTCTAAAAAAGATATTGTCTTCCTTATAGATCGATTTCAAAACGATACATTATCTTCTCATTTCTTTACACTTCATCGACGCATTCCACATTGAGCACTATCTCGAATCTGCCGTAAACGAGTTTACTATGCTAGATATTCATTTCGATGAACGGAAGCGGCTGCAAAGAAAACTGGGTTTTGAGATTCAACAGCGGAGGCTGAAGTTGGAGTGGGATCGCGATACATTAGCCCAGTTGTCAGGAGTTTCATGCGAGGATGTGGAAAAAGTAGAACAGGGCGAAGACATCAGCCCTCATTCATTGGAGCGAATTCAAAATACGATCTGGGCGGAGCGAACGCGGCATTTTCTTTTCTCAGAACGAACCTGGCGTCGAAAGTAACGAAATTTTACACGGAAATGGTTCGGTTTCAATCGTTTAATCAATAGCAGGAATTACGGGTACGTTTTCCAGGAAGAATTTTGACTGGAGGCGGAAGGAACAATTTCTATCTCGAACAGACTGGGCCATAGTTTTCCTGTGATAAAAAGGCGCTGGTTTTCAGCGTCATAAGCGATGCCGTTTAGCGCATCCGCTGAATCGGGGATGTTGGCGCGCGTCCGAAGATCCGACAAATCAATCCACCCCTTCACGTTTCCGCTTTCCGGATCGATGCGCGCGATGCGGTCTTTCAGCCAGATGTTGGCCAGTATCTCGCCGTTCACCCATTCCAGTTCGTTAAGCCGTACGACAGGTTGGCCGCCGTCCAAGACGGAAATGCGCTTCTTCTCTTCGAAGGTGACGGGATCGAAAAAATAGAGACGAGCCGTTCCATCGCTCAGAATCAATGATCGCCCGTTATGCGTCAATCCCCAGCCTTCCGTCGGATATTGAAACTCGCCGGCGGGGGCGAATGTATCTTTATCATAGATGAATCCGCGGTTCGCCAGCCATGTCAATTGATAGAGCCGGCCTTGAAAAAGTGTGATTCCTTCGCCGAAAAATCGATCTTCCAATTTGCGCTCTAATGAGATCTCACCCGTCTCCGGCTTTACTTTCAACAATTTCGATTTTTTCCAAAGCCCCGTACCTTCATAAAAGAATCCCTGATCGTATACCAGGCCCTGGGTGAAGGATTCCTGGTTATGGGGATAAACATGAATAATGCGATAGCTGCACGGCGGCGCGATCGATTCTTCGCCGGCGGTGAACGATGGGAAAAGGAGAAATGCGCATAGAATGTTTATCGGCATGCGAACGGTTCTCATGCGCTCTATGGCAATGGAAATGTTGGAGGGCGTGAATGAAGCGTGAAATGAGATATTCAAGCGTCTTCCCTTAAAACATCAGCCACCCGGCGACGGATGTTTCCATGTCCGGAACGGGAATCCCTACTCGCCCGGTGGGGATGGCGATGATTTTTTGTTCATAGATGAACGGCGTTCGGTATGGATCTTCATAATTATGACCGCTGCACACAAACAAGGTTTTGGCGTACTCGCCATGGCCGAACGCCAATCCCGCCGTGGCGCCGATATCATGCGCGAATAGGATGAATTCGCCTTCCGGATTGAAGCGGTATAAGACGCCCGAATTTTCATCCGTGACATAAAGGTTTCCGTCGCGATCGAACGCCATGCCGCTCAGCGAATCGCTGAAAGGTTCGATGAAGACGGACGAATCGCCGTTCTCGTCGATGCGGTAAATGCCGCTTTCGCCCACGGCGGAATTGCAGGCGTACAGCGCGCCGTCCGGCGAGAACGCCAGACCGCTGGGATTGCGGATGCCCCCGGCGTAAGGTTCGATGATGCCGTTCGGATAGATTTTGTCGATCGTGTCAGAGCCGATCTGGGCGAGATACATGACGCCGTCTTTATCGAATGTGAACGACAGCGGGAAATTAAGTTCGGAGACAAACGTCTCGGTCGCCCCGCCGGGCAGGGCTTTCACGATGGAATGAGTCGCCGCGTTGGCGTAAAAGAGAGTGCCGTCCGGATCGAACGCGAGCGCATTGGGGCCCAGCGTCCCGCCCTGCGTTTGCTCGCCGCTCAGAATCACTTCGCTGGCGCCGCCGATATGATATTTCACAATTCCTCCGAGTTGCGAATCGGCTGCGTACAGATTGTTCACACGATCGACCGCCAACGCCGTCGGCATGCCTTCCAGATCGGCGATGATGCGCGGCCCGGGAATCGCCGCCGGTCCCGTGATGTTGCTCTTCGCCGCAGAATCGGTCAGCGTCAGGAAGAAGACGCCCTCGGCGTCCGCTTCCAGGTCGAGTTCGACCGGTTCATCCTTTTGGATGGAGAAAGAAATGTCTTGGCCCGTCAGATCGATCGTCAAGGTCGCCGCGAGCGGGTAGGTGTCGTCGGCAATGGCCGCAGTGGGGATGGTGATATGTACGCCCGATGCAGTCGGCGAGAGGAGAATTTCATCTTCTGCGATATGCGGCGCGCCCCAATCGAATGTCGTTCCCGTTGCAAATTGAATGATATAAACGCCGGTCAATCGCTGTTCATGCAACTGCGAGGGAGACGCGGTCACTTCGATGCGGTATTCGCCTGCTTTCGGAAGCGTGATGCCGCTCAACATCGAAAAGACGCCGTCGGCCGAATCGTCGTTGAAAAACAGTTCGACTCCGTTTTCATCCAACACGCGTACAGCGGGATCGAGATAATGCTCCGTAGGCGTCGCCAGGATGGAATAGGTTTCTCCCTCGGCGGCGATGAAGCGGTATTCGTCGATGTCGCCGGCGGGGCCGATGACGCCTTTGTAGGCGTCGCCCGGCGACAGCAGCGTTCCGTCTTCGTCGTCTTCGCGGAGAGTGGACTCCAGCCCGAAAGCGCCGGCGTCTTCCGTCGTGGAGCCCATAACGTAAAGATACAAAGTCTCGTCGTTGACCGGCGTGAATCCTTCGATCAGGGCGGCTTGGAAATCTTCGGTCGCCTGGCCTGCGGCGATGACGTTCATCTCGGCGTCGGTCAACGCCAGGATGGGATAAAAATCGTCTACGCCGACCGCCATGAAATCGTAAACCTGATCGGATTGCAGCGGCGTTTGATACACTCGCATTTCGCCCGGATCCGCTATCTCGTCATCTTTGGTGAACGGCGAATTGTAAAGCGGCGCCGGATTGACAAGCAGGCGGTATGGGCCGATCGAATCCACATAGGCGCCCTGAATGAAAATCTGGTATTCTCCCGTGATCTCCGGATCGAAAAACAGAGTCGAGCCTGTTCCGAAAAAATCGTCGTTGTAACCTAAAAGTTCTCCATTGGGATCGATGACGCCCATCACCGAATCCAAGATGCTGTTTGGCGTAACGGCGACAAACAGAACCGGCGTTCCCTGGCGAAGCGAGATCGTGAACATATCGTAATCCTGCTCCGGCCCGATTACGCCTTCCAGAAGATCATACAGGGCGATGGCGCGGGGATCCGGTTCGTCTCCCTCATACGCGCGAGCGACCAGGGCAAAGTCGACTCGCTGGCTGAAACCGGGCGAAACATAAATGTCGAGAATATACTCGCCGCTGCTGGGAATTTCTGTGAATAGATACGCCCCCTGAAAATTGGGATAGTTCATGGAGGCGTTGCTCCAAACGACCTGTCTTGTATTGCCGTCGAGCAAAGAAAACTCGAGAGCGAAATCCCGCTCCTCTATATAAAGAATCGCTTCGAGATATGTCCCTTGTTCGAGTTGGAGAGAATATTGAAGAGCGCTCCCATAGAGGGGGAGGCTGTCGAATATTTCTTGATCCAGCGCGAGAGGCTCCTGCGCAAAACCGCGCGGCGAAACATTCCCTAAAACAAGCGCGGCGAATAAGGCGAAAATGAAACCGTTTCTTCTTAACATGACATTGTTTCCTCATGGATTCCATTGAAACGATCAGCATGATCTCTGCTGTCGACTGCCACTTTAATTCAAATTCAGTATGAGGTAAATACCTTTTTTGTAACGAGTTGTCATTGCCATATCGAATAGAGTAGGGATTGCGCGGAGGCGATGGTTGTCTGCTTGATAGGGAGCGGCCGCTTGCCACTCCCTGCCGATCCAAATATTTTTCCGGTTGTGTGACTTTCTTTTTCTTTCTTTATGAATTAGTGTAAAATGGATAAGTGGAATGTTGCTTGATTGTCTATTTTGAGTCAGCGCGAGGGTACGATTTTAGAGAGAAAGACGGTATCGTTATTTAATATAAAATCGAATCAATTCTCATTATTGTTTTTTTTGAATCATTCAGCCTTGGATAATTGAGTCTAATTCGAATGCCTGAGTTTTTGGAGATTGAACATGACGCAACATTATCGCCAAGGATTTACGCTAATCGAACTTCTAATCGTGGTCGCCATTATCGGGATATTAGCCGCCATCGCGGTTCCCAATTTTTTGAATGCGCAGGTTCGGGCGAAAATCGCCGGCGCCGAAGCGGACATGCGCAATTTGGGAACGGCCATCGAAAGTTATCGCTTGGATTATGGAAACCCGCCGCGCACTTATACAAACGGCTGTTATACAGGAACCTGCGAAGGCGCCCAAATGTCCCGCTATCGAAGACTGGCGCAGTTGACGACTCCAGTCTCCTATATGTCTTCGATCCCTGAAGATAAATTCAACACCGTTGTATTGGAAAATATGAGTTCGGAAGTAATGAACACATATCCTTATTGGGAGCCCAATTTTGCAGATGGATACAGAACGCCTGCGGGATTAGGACGCCACTTTAAAAACCAACAATCGCCCAACGATCAATGGGCTCTGATGAGCTACGGCCCCGACGGCGATTTCGAAGCCGCCGGCGGCGGCGACTTGGCGCCGTTTGAGGTTTCCAACGGTCTTTCATCCAATGGCGATATCATGCGATTTGGATTGTAGATTTTTATGGCGCTGATAGGCCTCGTAATCACATGAATCGTTTTGTTGTCAAGTATCGATCTCGGATCGGAAGATTCGTTTTCGATGTTTTTAAAATCTTATTCGAAATGAGGTAAAAAAATGAAATGGACTAGTGTATTTTTACTCGCGGGAATGGTTCTGGCGAATTTTGCGTTCGCGCAGCAGATGCAGCCATTCACTCCCGGCAATTTAGTTTTGGTAGACGCCAGCGACGATATGCTGATTGAAGTCGATCTTCCTGACTCTCCTGACGCATTGGAAGCTCAAGTCGTTCAGGTTGTTCGGTGGGATTTGGGAGACACGAGCCGCCGCCGGCCTCTTGGAATGGCCTTCGATACGAACGGAACATGTTATGTCGGCATTACAGGCGTTCCAACTTCGGCGACGGAAGCAGTCGAATATCCCGCCGGACGCGGTGAAATACTGCGGATTCTACCCGATGGAACGCAAGATTTCTTTGTTTTGTCGGAAGAGGTTACAAAAGGCACGTGGATCAGCAGTTATGCGCCTAACGAAGTGTTCGTAATGAGCAACGAACCGCCTTCCCCTCCTCCCTCTCATTCCTTCCGATTTCGCTTTTCAGGAAATGAAATTATTGATATTACCACCTTTGATGTTTCTGAAACTGTGAAGGATACTGGAAATTTCAGCAGTGGAAAAGCGCTCGTTCTTCCCGACGGAAGCATCTTGATACCCAGCGAAATGGACAACCGCATCAACATCTATGAATCCACTGGTGGAGCGCCGGTCGGCAGCATCCCCACGGAAAAAGCGTATCGTTCGCTCGCATATCTTGAAGGCTCCAACGAGCTCTTAGCCCTAAGTTATCCCACCATTTCCTGAAAAAAGATATTTAAAACACTTGAAATACAGCACTTATGCCCATTTTACATACCATATATGTA
>JAFGTC010000165.1 GCA_016934335.1 Candidatus Omnitrophota bacterium
AGCTCGCCGAGGCTCGACGCCATAATGGCCCCCGCCCGAAAGATCGCCTTCCGATCCGCCCGCTGCGCCAGCTGTTCCAAAACGTCGATCTCCTGCGGAGAAATTTCCGTTCGACGAATGACATCCTCCAACTCGATCATCGGTCGAACGGCGTCAATCGAATCCCGCCCCAACGCCATCCAATCTTTGGATTGGACAACAGCCTCCAGAATATGATTGATTGCCTTTTTTAAGATCAACGGCAGAGAATGAAATCTCCGCTCCGCCTCCTGTCTTTTCTCGCAAAGCGCTGCATTGTCGAGATATCCGGCGAGCGCCGACCATTTTTTCACAAAAGACTCAATCGACGCGGATGAATCGGCCCAATCGAACGCGGGAATCGAACCGATCCGCTGGTCGAGAAGGATGGAGGCGTTATTCAACGAATTTTCGAGCCGCGATGAATTTTCCACAAGGATGGTCACAAAACGATCCATCATATCGAGAGAATCCAGCGGCGCTTGAATCAAGGTCTCATGAATCGGCGGCAAGGAGACATTGGAGGAAAGGCGCATTTGACGCGGATCGAGTCGGATGCGATCAAGCGGAATTTCGAGGCATCCAGAGATTTTCTCTTGGATCGAATGAGGCAAAATCCGACTGCTCTCTTCCGAGTAGGCCGATCCCGCAGCAGCAAGGATCCATACTGCCGGAGAAAAAAAGAAAAGCAGCAGCAAAATGGCGGCGAAGCGATGCGCTCCGATTCTGTTCATCGAAAAATCCGTTAAACCTCGCCGGCGCTTTCTAGGGATTTTCATATCCGGGGAAAGGATCTATGCCTTCTGAAGCGCTTCCAGCATCTTCTCGCCAATCTCGGCGGGGCTGTTGCAGACCAGGATGCCGGCGGCGCGCAGAGCCGCTTCTTTTTCGGCGGCGGTTCCCTTCCCGCCGGCGATGATGGCGCCGGCATGACCCATGCGTTTTCCCGGAGGGGCGGTTTTCCCCGCGATGAAGGAAACGACCGGTTTATCGAAATTGCCTTGGATATACAAAGCCGCTTCTTCTTCGGCCGTGCCGCCGATTTCGCCGATCAATACGATTCCTTTTGTCTGATCGTCGTTTTTAAACGCTTTCAAGCAATCCACAAAGGTGGTTCCAATAATGGGATCGCCGCCGATGCCGATGCAGGTCGACTGCCCCAATCCCACATCCGTGATTTGCTGCACCGCTTCATAGGTCAGGGTTCCGCTTCGAGAGATGACGCCGATGCAGCCTTCCGAATGCACAAAACCCGGCATAATGCCCAATTTGCATTTCCCGGGAGAGATGATGCCCGGACAATTAGGGCCGATCAGATGACTTTTCCGGCGGGTGACAAAATCTTTGACTCGAACCATATCCAGCGTCGGGATGCCTTCCGTGATGCAAACGATAAGTTGAATGCCCGAATCGCTGGCTTCCATAATGGAATCGGCGGCGAATTGCGGCGGAACAAAAATCACGGATGCGTTCGCGTCGGTCTCCACGCGCGCTTCCGCCACCGTATCAAACACCGGCAATCCCAAATGCGTCGTTCCCCCTTTTCCCGGCGTTACGCCGCACACGATTTTCGTCCCGTATTCGAGACATTGCTGCGTATGAAAGGTTCCCTCCTGACCCGTCATTCCCTGTACGATCACCCGAGTTTTTTCATCAACAAAGATAGACATAACTTTCTCCTAATGAATCGCTTAATGCTTTCAAGAGACGCTGCATTCTATCATGGCGCCCGCATGAGGCAAGCGCCGTTTCCTGACCGCGCCGAGAGACGGCTTCCCGCTCTTTCGGATGAGAAAGGTAATAGGCGACTTTCTCGCGCAATTCCTCTCGAGAGCGAAAAACTACCAAATCTTTGCCCTCCTCAAATTCATCCAATAATCCAGGCGCCTCCGTCGTCAGCAAAAATCCGCCGCTGGCCAGTACATCATACACTCTTGGATTGGGAGCGGAAACGCATTGAACATGGAAGATGTTAATATTGATTTTAACGGAGGCGTACAAGGAAGCCAATTCCGGCCCGTATCGGATGCGCCTGCCCCCGTAGCAGCTCCGCAGCGGCCCCGCGCTCGGATCGTCCCTCCATTCTCCTCCGCCGAAGACGACCAATCCTTGATCGGCCAATATTTCCAAATAATATCGCCGGCGCAGGGCGGTCGCCTTATTCTCCAGATATTCCACTAAAAAGCCCCGATATTTCCATCCCCCCCGCGCCAACGCTTCTTCGACGATGGGAGACATGTAGATCGGCCGCGCGACATCAAGATCCTTCAAGACGTCATTGGCGGCTTCGAGCAAATGGGGATCGAGAAGCGCCAGCCCCCGCTCGATCGAATGAATCCCACTCAACCCTAATTCGCCGACAAAGGCGACGTCAATCGACCGAAATGGTTCGCCTATCTTTGCCGACGCGGGATCGACTCCATACCCGGTGCGCACTTCGATAACAGGCGCCTGGCAGCGCTCCCGAAGATAGGGAATATACGTCCGATCAAAAACGCCTACTGCGCTGCATCCCTCCAGATCGGCCGGTTCATAGACGTATCGTCTTGGATTGTCGACGAACCAGACCGCTTTCTGCAAGGGGATCCGGCTCAATTCCTTCTGCGCGCCGAACGTCGCCGGCGTCGAATTGAGAAAAACGGCCAAATCGAATGGATGCTGATCCAATTCCTGGAGCCAGGCGGTGGATCGCACGAAGCGGTAGAGGGGCTTTCGCCATTGCAGCCGCTCCGCTTCATAACCCAACTGCCGAAACGCCTCTACGCACGCATCCTGCAGATAATTATGCCCCGGCGTAAAAAATCGCACGGCCGTGGGAAACGGAGAGGATTTTCGAACATAACTCGAAACGATGCGCTCGCCGCGCTGATCGAGCGCCGCCCGATAGCGATCGAAAAGGATCAATAAAAATTCACGCCGCCCGTCCTGAAACGCTCCATCGCCCGAATAAACCTCGGGGATCGCTGCGGCGATATCCGGATAACGATGAAGCAGCCGCCGAAGATTCTCTTCCAGATTCGGCGCGATGAGAAAAAAGCAAATTTCCGATTGGATGATGCTTCGCCAATCTTCCGCTTCAAATCGACGCCGGACATGACCGGGGCGATCCTCCAGCAGAATCAAACGCCGATTCCCTCCATCGCTCAAATTATCCAACTGAATTGCATCGAACAGACGGCGCGCCAGGGGACTGTCGGCAAAGCGATCGACAAGATGAAGTTCGGTCCGGCTCGGCGCAAATCGAGCCTGTTCATCCTGAATAACTCGGTCGTCATCGCCGAGGAATTTCGCATCCGAAAGCGCTTCGGGATCCCCCCCTCGAAGAAGTTGAACCTGGCCGGGATAAACGGCGCCCAGCGCCCGAAGATTTTTTTCCAACAGGGAATCGTTCACAGCAAATCCAGTTCGGCCGCCGAATCAACAAGATTTTTTCGAAAGAGGCACAATTCCCAGCCCCGCGCCATTCAAACATCCGGTTTCTATCGTTCCCTCCTTCGGCTTAAACGCGCCGGGAAACCGATCCTTCCAGCCTTCATTGGCGATGGGGCAGTATTGCCTTCCATTCCCTTCGATGGCGGCGATCGTGGGAATATGGGCGGCCAACTCGGCGGAATGCAAAAGCGAGGCTGCGGGGGAGGTCAAATCCTGGACGCAGAGAAACAGGTTGTATTTCTGAGCGGCGGCCCCCATGAGCAGCGCCTGACTCTGCCCTTTGCACGCTTTTAAGGCGACGCCGGTGTAACCCAGTTCGCGGGCCAGCAGCAGGCTTTCGAAATCGACCAGCGATTCGTCGATCACCACCGGCTTGATCTTCGCCGCGCGGTGCATTTTATTGTCCGGATTGGCTTTCAAATCGCGCGCCGTCGGCTGTTCGATGTATTGCACTCGATCCATGGCCCGCGGCGCCTGCTCCCGCACTTTGTTCAAAAATTCAAGCAGATACTCGACGCTTTCGCAGCGTTCGTTGAAATCGAGCGAATAAAACCACGAATCCACGCCGCGCTTCTTCTGAGTTTCCTCGCAAATCCCGTCGACGCGAACCACGCGGTCGACGTCCCATTCCAGATTGTCTCCGTTCAGTTTGATCTTCAAATGAGTCAATCCGTCCCACTCGATCCATTCCGGCAAGGTCTCGGGAAGCCCGTCGTTGATGCGCGCTTCGATGTCTTCCTCCAGCAAAGGATCAACAGCCCCGATCAAGTGATAGAGCGGCATGCGCGGCTTAGGCTCGAGCGATACATAGCGATCCAGATAATCTCCTCGAAACTCGTCGTTCAAATAAGCGGAGAGATCGCGCTCCATATAATCCTTGCCATACGCATAAAAAACACTTTTCCCCTGCAGTTTCCCGAAAGCGTCATGCACGGCCGCGTCAAAGGGGCTGGCCACGACAAGCATGCACAACAGCGGGATGGGCTCCTGCAATCCGCACGAAGCCTGAATGTGAGGCAGAGCCTTCCTGTATAAGGGCTCCAAGACCGCATTGATTCCGATGGGATGATCGTAGTCGTCGTAACTCTCGGTGATCGATTGAATCTCGCTCGCCAGCGCCTTCATCGCCGCCAGGGTTTCATCATAGCCATGCTTCCGGCTGGGAAACGACCAGACGTTCCCGAGCGGCATCGAACCGAATCCCTCCATCTTGCGCCCGGTTCGATCTTTTACGCAGACATAGACATTCAGCAGCGTCACTTTATCTGTGATGATCCCCCCAAATTTCAGGGGCGTGCGGTAGGCGTGATTTTCATATTCGATTCGAACGCTCTGGATGGTAATATCGGTTTGCATTATAAATCCTCGTTAAATATGTATTGTCAAAAAAAAGACGCCGCCGTCACACCCTTCTCCTGCATCATTCCTCCGGACGCGAGTGAAGACGAGAAAAGACTCGCCAAAAATTCCACATTTAGCAGGATATAAATTCGGCGTTCGCTACGATTCGACGCTCGATTCCTTCAACCGCTCTCGCGCTGAGGCCGCCTCGTTGGATTGCGGATAAAGTTGAATCAGTTTTCTCAACAGCGCTCTTCCCTTCTCCACGCTCCCCTCTTCGATGCAGGCGCTTCCTTCCTGGAGAATCGCCCGAGGCGCCAGCGCATGATTCGGATAGCGCTCTTCGATCAGCTGATAACATTTGAGCGCCTTATCCCATTGATGAATCTGACGATGACATTCGCCGATCCAAAAAAGGCAATGCACCTTTAAATCCTCGTCCTTGGAATAGGAATAGGACAAGAGAAAATCCTCGGCGGCCGACTCATAATTTTTCTGTTTGTATTGCTCGGCGGCTTTCAGAAAATATCGATGCTCCTCCGTTGAATCGTAAAACGACGCAGGAATAACCGGCTCCAACGACGCCGATGATTTGTTGACGATTTGAGACGCCGTCCTTGCTCGGCCGCCTTTTTCCGGCAGAGAATTCCCGCCGGACGCCGATCGCAGCTGCGACTCGAAAACTCGATTTCTTTCCGAAATCTCAATCCCCTCTTCATCGATCAAGTCATGCATCATCGATAACGCTTTTTGCTGCCGATGACTCGCATCCAATTGGGATTGTTCATAGGTTTCGAGACGATAAGCGCCGTCCGAGAAATTCTGATGCATCTTATCCATCTTAGTCTGCGGCCCCAAACATGAGATGCAGAACAGCAGACATCCCAGCGGAATCAGCGCCTCGCCTGATCGATGCCATCCTCGCCGCGGCCTTTTTTTCAACACGCCAGGGCCGTCATTCAGAGGATTCGGAGTAACGAACCATTTTGCCAATATCGATTTCTGTCCCATCATTCAAGCCGCCCATATCGGATAAAATGATAAAATCGTTCATCCTAAGTCCGGATAGAACTTCAATCCATTCATCATCGCGCCTTCCTGTTTGAATTGGAAGACGCTTCAAACGCCCATCCCGCGCCACCGAGACGATTTCACGATAACCTTCAACAAAAATAGCATTTTTGGGAATGACAAGCGAGGGCGCTTGGGCCGGATGAAGAACAACATCCGCAAACATGCCCGGCTTCAATAGGAAATCTTTATTGGAAGCCAATATTTTGATCGGCAGGCTGCGCGTCATCGAATCCAACTCCACGCCCACGACATCCACCGCCCCCTCAAACGTCCGGTTCGGATGCGCGGCGAATCGCATCGACGCGTGAACGCCGGCAGTTACGCTGGCGATATCCTCTTCGGCAACATACGCTTCCACCCAAAGATCCTCCAACGCTTGTATTTGAAACAGTGGAGAGCCGGGGCTCACCCATTCGCCGACGTCCGCCAAACGCCGGCTGACAACCCCCGTCAACGGCGCCCGGATGGATCCATACCCCACTCGAATTTCCGTCAGGTCCAACGCCGCCTGCGCTGCAGCGACCTGCGCTTCCATCTGCTTGATCTCTTCGCTGCGAAATCCGCGCAAAGACAGCCGGTAGGCGGCCGACGCGCTGTCTAATTCCGACTCGGCCACGCTCAGTTTTGTCTGAAAATCTTCGTAATCCGACTGGCGAATCATGCCGGCCTCATGAAGACGCTCCTGGCGGGGATGGTCTTTCAGCAGCCGCCGATAGGTCGCTCGAGCGCCGTCCATACGGGAGGCGGCCTGCCGCACCTCTTCATCCAAAAAACCCGCCCTCAGTTTCTCCAACTGGGCTTTCAAACTCAATAATTCAGCCTGCGCCTGGCTGCGCTGCGCCTCCCATTCGCGAACGTCCAGAGCGGCCAGTTCCCGGTCAAGAATCACCGCATCGCCTTCTTCGACATAAATCCGCTCCACCGACGCGGATATGCGGGCGCTTATGACAGCGTCATGACGAGCCATACACGATCCCTGAGTAAAAATGGGCCAACTTTTTTGCTGTTCTTCCACCACGAACACGACCGCTTCGGGCTTGGCCGGCGTCTGAGTGAGAAGTTGACTCTCATTGGATGAAGCTTTGCTCTCGCCGCAGCCTTGGATCCCGAAACACAACAACCCCGCCAGCGCCCCCGCAAAGCAGAAGCGCCAATCAATCCCTGAAACATGAAATAATGCCAATATTCGATCGATCATAATTCTTATAGTAAATGAGAGTATCACTGTTCTGCAGGTCTGTCCGTTCTGAAACTCTTGGCAAATCTCCATTTCCGGCTACTATATTCTCTCACGAAAACCCCATGGAGGATAATCATGGCTAAAGGAAAAAATAAAAAAGCCCATAAACTTCGCTGGCGCTCCAAAAAAGCACAGCACAGAAGTCGCCCCAACAAAGGCCGTTAATCGAACAAGTCGCCAAAAATCGGGCGATTTTCTTCGCCGCATCCCCGGGAGGCATCGACGGATGTTCTCCCTTATTATTTTAAATTTCCCCTCAATATGATTCTTAAAATCCATTTTACAGGCAAATTCGCCGATTAGGGATGCTCGCATGCCGTCTCTCCTCTATTGGCAGGAGCGTTTATCCGCCGACCAGACGGCGTATATTCAAAAACA
Source organism: Candidatus Omnitrophota bacterium (assembly GCA_016934335.1). Lineage (GTDB taxonomy): Bacteria > Hinthialibacterota > Hinthialibacteria > Hinthialibacterales > Hinthialibacteraceae > JAFGTC01. Next base: position 7,484 of record JAFGTC010000165.1, read on the forward strand.
GTAAGGAGAGATCGCATGTCCACCAATACGGAAATTATCGCCTCTATTTTCGATCAAAACGGCGACGGCCCCCTAGCCGATTCACGCATTCCCCGAAAATGCATCATCAAATCGGGGTTTGGCGCGCAAAAACGGCGCTGCTGGCTGGAATTCTTTAACGAGGATCTCCATCTGCCGATTCAAATCGGCTCTGTGCTCAACGTTGCGATCAACGGCCTGCCATGTTTTAACGGCCCGATTTTGCAGCGGCGCATCGATTCGATCGACGATCACCTCTCCTGCTATGCAGAATTCGATCCGGCGCACAAATACGATCGATTGATTTACAGCGCATTCGAGTATCAAACCATCCTGGAGATTCTGGACGACATTCTCGCCGGTTCGGGATTGATCCCGGATTATCCGGGCGGCTTGGATGCGACCTTCCAGCGTCTCGAATTTGCCGGCGATTCGCTGTTCCGCGCCATTGATTTACTCGCCAAACTGGCGGGAAACTGGCGCTGGGATGTCCTGGACGATGGAACGCTTCGCCTTCGCCCGCCGACCGCCCCGCCTGATCACCAAATCGCCTTGCAGCGGGATGAAGACATCGTCAATCTCTGAGAAACAGCCGCCGATGTATATTCGGAAATCCTGATCGCCGGCGGTTCCAATCAAGGTTCGACGTACGATTGGACAGTTCGAATTCCCGCGTTCAAAGATACGTTTTTTAATGATCCCATCCGCGTCTATATGCGCTCTCTAGCCGGTTCGGACGCCTTCGAGGCGCTTCGGCGAGCAATCATAAACCAAATGAATGCAAACCATTACGAACACTACATTGACTTAGCGGGCCGGGGCGAAACGATTCAGCCGGGGCACACCGTGAAATTCTATGCGGAAAACTTGCCCATTTTTCCCCAGGAAAAGATGTTTCGGGTGAAATCTCGTGAAATCACCTATGCGCACGAATCTCTTCAAACCCGGCTTTATCTCACCTCCGGGCATGAATCGACGCTCCGCTATTTTTCCTATTTCAAAGTGGATCGCTCCCTCCCCCGCTATGGGCCGTTCCAGTTGGATGTCTCCGCATTGGATTCCATGTCGCCATTGGATGGAATTTAAACGCAGCCGCTTTGCGCTTGGAGAAAATAAAATTGGAGAAAATAAAAAGGAACGCCGCGACTCGGCATTCCTTTACCATAAGCGAATTAAGAGGACAAATTACATGGTTGGCCTATTTTCCACTGTTGGCGCTCGTTATATTCCCCGGGCCGGCGAGATAAATATCGCCGCGGCTTTTCAAGCCATTACTGGCGTCGAACGAGAGGCCGGCGGAACTGAAATCCGCTTCCGGCCGCATGTCCGGGCCTTGCGACGCAAAATAATACCGCGTCGAATCCGACAGAGACAGAGCTTCGATGGCGGTGGTCAACCATCCCCAATGACCCAAGCCCGGCTTCGCAATCCAAAGATCATAAGTGATATACTTCCAAGATCCTCCAGTCTGCGTAACCCAACTCAACCCGCCGGGAAGATCCGTATCCCCGAAAGGATCGACGGGAAATCCACTGATATAAGCGACGGGCGTGGTCAATGCCTTCCAGCGATTTTCCAACGGACTGTTGCCTCCAAACTTTTCCACCGCCACCAGATCGATGTAGGGATAATCGTTGTTATCCAACCGGTACATCTCGATGGCCATCCCAAACGAGCGCTGGTCGCTTTCCACCCGCGCAATCTTGGCGCGAACTTGGGCGTTCAGAAAATTAGGCACGGCAATAGCCGCCAAAATGCCGATGATCGCTACGACAATCAACAGTTCAATCAGCGTAAAACCCGTTTTTCTTCTCATGGTTCCTCCCCATATCTCTACATGGAAAATACAATGTGGAATTCAACCGACTTCATTATTCGAAACATGCTCCTGCTTGTCAAGCAGAAAACATCGGTGTTCCGATACTTTTCCACCATGATTCCAACATCATAAAAATACCAGTTAACTTGAGACTTTTCGTTGCTGCAATGGCTACAACTATAAGCCCCATAGAGAATGGAAACAGAAAGCGCATGAAAAAAGAATTACTGATTCGAAGATCGATTCTCGCCTGGTTTCGAAAAAATAAACGCGACCTTCCCTGGCGCAAAACCGGCGATCCCTACGCCGTCTGGCTGTCGGAAATCATGCTTCAACAAACGCGCGTCGAAACGGTCATTCCCTATTACAACCGCTTTCTCAAAGCATACCCGACCGTTCACCACCTGGCTGGCGCCAACGAAGATCATGTCTTGAAACTTTGGGAAGGTCTCGGTTATTACCGCCGCGCGTTGAATTTGCATCAAACCGCCAAGATCGTCGCTAAAGATTATGAAGGCGTCTTCCCCGGAACCGTGGACGAACTGCAGGCGCTGCCGGGAATCGGCCGCTATACGGCGGGAGCGATCGCCAGCATCGCCTTCGGCGTCCGCGCGCCGGTTTTAGACGGCAACGTCAAGCGCGTGCTCAGTCGACTTTATGCCGTCAAAGAACGAATCGATCGAAGCGATGTATTAAAGCGGCTCTGGCAGATTGCCGGCGAACTCGTTTCGCCCCGTTCGCCGGGAAATTTCAACCAGGGAATCATGGAATTGGGCGCGAGAATCTGCCTGCCCCAAAATCCACTGTGCGGCGGCTGCCCTGTAAAGCAATGCTGCGAGGCCTTCCTCCACCATTGCCCGCAGAATTTCCCGGTGCAAAAAGCCAAAAAAACCTTGCCTCACTATGAAGTGGTCGCCGCCGCCATCTACAAGCGAGGGCGCTTTCTTCTCGGGAAGCGCCCGCCCGGCGGGATGTTAGGGGGATTGTGGGAATTTCCCGGCGGCAAAGTGGAAGCCGGCGAGACCCATGAACAAGCCTTAAAGCGGGAAATCATGGAAGAAATGGGAATCGGCATCGAAATTGGTGAACATGTTCTGACGGTCGATCACGGGTACAGCCACTATACGGTCTCCATTCATCTTTATCGCTGCTCGCACATCGATGGACGCCCCAGGGCGCTGTATCACAGCGAGATCAAATGGACGCCCAAATCGCAATTCAACCGTTACTCGTTCCCCGCCGCCAATATCAAATTTTTCGAGCATCTTTAACTCGAAGGGAAAATTCATATGGAGCAAGACGGCCGCGCCGTTCTTTCTTTGCCGCATTGACATTGCGCCAGCGCCGTCCACAATGAATATCATCACCATAAAATCAAAACTCAGCCGCGGGGCTCGGACTGTGCATAAACAAATTTCACTACATTCCATTTATACATTCTTTCTTCTCTCTGCTTGTCTCGCCGCCTTGTTCGCCGGCTGCGGCGAACAACAGGCCCGGCGGGAATCCACTGTCTCCGTCGATACGGAAGTCGACTTCGTCCTGCGGATGAGAGAAGAACGCTTCACCACATCCAATCCCAACTTCGGCTATTTGAATATCGTCGAGATCAACGGCCTCCGGCATTGGGGGATATACGAACACGCGCCCTGCCGTTTGGAATTCCCCGACGTCTATATCGGCACGGCGCCGCGCCTTGAGTTTTCAATCGGGATTCTTCCGGGCGCTTGGGAAAAGCCAGGCGACGGCGTTCGTTTTGAAATCTCGGCCGTCGCCTCCGATGAATCTTCGCAGATTCTCTACAGCGAATATATCGACCCCAGAAAGCATGCCGATCAGCGGCGCTGGCTGCCGCGAAGCGTCGCCCTCGATGCGATCGCCGGCGCTACGGCGACCATCGTCTTCGAAACATTTCCCAGCGACGAAAAAACCAGCGCCGACAACCATTCCGATTGGGCGTTCTGGGCCGATCCCCGCCTGCGTTCGCAGGGCCGCCAAGAGAAACACATCCCGCACGAAAAACCGAACATCCTACTGATTACCTTGGACACGCTGCGAACCGATTATGTGGGCTGTTATGGAAACGACTGGATTCAAACGCCCGCGCTCGACCGCCTGGCCGGCAGCGGCGTTTTGTTTGAAAAGGCTTACACAGTCTCTTACCATACCAATCCCTCTCATCTTTCCATGCTGACTTCGCTGAGCCCCTACGCCCATGGCATCATAGGGAACCAACAAGTCCTTACGACTCCCCTGCCCTGCCTTCCTCAAATCCTCCAGGAGCTGGGCTATACCACTCTGGCGGCTATCAGCGCCTGCCATCTGGATAATTTTATGACGGGTCTAAGCGCCTGGTTCGATTATTACGACAAAACGCTCCCCCAGAAAGTGCGGACGGGATCCATGATCTCCTCGCTGGCCATTCGGCGCCTCGAACAGATTCATAATGAACCGTTCTTCTATTGGCTTCATTACTACGACTCCCATCAGCCTTACCTGGCGTTAGGGAAATACAATCGCATGTACTATGAGGGCGATCCCGCCGACCCGTCGCACGACTCCATGAAAAGCGCTTCGTTTCCGGAAGATTGGAACATCGATTCGCCCAATAACTGGATGCGCCCCTTCAAAGACCTGCAATATTTCAAAATGGAATACGCCGCCGAAATCACTTACATGGATGCTCAGTTGGAGCGCGTCTTCGATGCGCTGCGCCGGCTGCAACTGGAGGACAATACCATCGTAATCGTCGTCGCCGATCATGGCGAAGGGCTCGGCGATCATCACGTCTATTTCGATCACTGGACGCAGTTCAACGAAGACATCCGCGTTCCTTTCATCATGGCATATCCCAATCTGCTCCCCGAGGGCCGGCGCGTTCACGCCAATGCATCGACGCTGGACATCGCGCCGACGATTCTCGATCTGATCGGCGAACAAGAAAACTACCTGGCCAATCAACTTTTCGAAGGCCGTTCGCTGCGCCCCTTGTGGGAGTCGCCGGATGAGCGCGCCGCCGAACGCGTCGCCGGCTTCACCAACGGCCCCTATTACGTCAACAACGCCGCCTACGACGAGCGCTATAAAGTAATCTGGGAGATGCAGCGCAAAGTATACAATCGAGACTACCAGACATTGAGCGACCGCGTCCGGATCTATGACATGCAGGACGATCCCCACGAGCAAAATCCCGCCGCCGTCTTTTACTGGGGAAATACAGACCAGCGGATCGATCCTTGGGAAGAAGAAGAAAACTCGCCGCCGCCGGTGATCTCGGACGACGACATCCAACGCGTAAAACAAACAGCCCGCCGGAAAATCGTGCCCGGCGTGGAAATATTGCAACAATGGCTGCTGGAAGATAACGGCCGCGATTTTATCCAGGAAAAGTACCGAAACGATCAGGATTTCTTCGAACGCATCGTGATTCTTCTCGAAAAAGTCAAGCAAACCGTCAATCCGCCCACGGCCGTCGAACGCGTCAAAGATATGCCCGATATGGCCTCTCTTTTTGGAGAAGACGGCGGCGGCGTCAAACCTCTCAACGATCCCGCCATGAAAGATTTTTTACAATCACTCGGCTACGCAGGGAATTGATTTCCGCCGGAGGCGCCGCGCAGGATTCCCCCTGATCGGCCTGAAATCCGCATGAATGAAAAACCGAAATCCATCTCGAACGTTTTATGGAGTAAAGAACAACATCCGCACATTGAAAGAACGGCGAAAAAATTCAGTAAGAAGACGAGATGTTTATTGTATACTATGCACGAATCGAACTGTTGACAAAATGATAAAGTGAAATATTTATGAAATAGACCTGTTACGCGCCGCAGCTTCGAATAAAATAGGATGAACTTCGCGCGTCGATGCTTTCGCGCGAAGGACTTTGAAGGAGTGATGTAAACATGCGAATCATCGCTTTGACGGCTGTCATCTTTGTGCTTGCCGCTTCGCCGTGCGTTCTTCCGGCTCAAGAACCGCCGGTGGAATCGCTCGACCGGCCGATCGTCTTTTTCATCCCTTTTGAAGGCGAAGTGGAAATCGGTTTGTCGAAGGTTCTTCAACGCGGCTTCGAAGAAGCAGAACAACAGAGAGCCACATATATTTTCCTCGAAATGGACACCCCCGGAGGGCGAGTGGATGCGGCGCTGGACATTGTCGACTTGATCCTGAACAGCAAAATTCCCGTAGCCATCTATGTGACCAACGGCGCCACATCGGCGGGCGCGATCATCAGCCTGGCCGCCGACCAGGTTTTTATGAGCGGTAAAAATCTCTCCACCATCGGCACCGCCTCGCCCGTACTCGGCGGCGGCGCTGAAGCCAGCGACACCATGGAAGCCAAGGCCTTGTCGTACGTCTTGGCCAAAGTCCGCGCGATCTGCGAAGAGAGAGGCTACAGCGATCGCAAAACCGAACTGGCCATGGCCATGGTCGATAAAGAGATGGAAATCACGGATCCCGACAATCCGGACAAATTATTGACGACGAAAGGCACGCCCCTGACGTTCACCGCGCAGGAAGCCCTGAAATACGGATTCATCACCGGCATCGTCAACAGCCGGGAGGAAGCGCTGCAAACCTTGGGCCTCGAAAACGCCCGGCAGATCAATCGCGTGGAGCACGTCTCCGAGCGAATCGCCCGCTTCTTTTCCAGCATGACCATCAGCAGCCTGCTTCTAACCGTCGCATTTCTAGGTATTTTTATCGAGTTTCGCTCGCCGGGATTCGGGATTCCCGGCCTTGTCGGCATCATCGCCCTCATCCTGTTTTTCTGGGGGCACCAGATCGCCGGCCTGGCGGGGTTCGAAGGCCCCACTCTTTTCATGATCGGCCTCATCCTTCTGGTTGTCGAATTGTTCGTAATCCCCGGCTTTGGATTGACGGGAATCCTGGGCATTCTGTGCATCATGGCGTCGGTTGTCATCACGCTCCTGGAGCACTCCATCACAAGCCCCCATTTTTCGCACATGGTCGGTTGGAGCGACGTGTTTTCCGCATTGGGCATTACCCTGACCACGATGCTAATCGGCGCTACGGGAGCCATGCTGGTTCCCTTCCTGATCCCCGCCGCGGCGAATACGCCTTTCGGATCCTGGCTGTCATTGAAAACCCGCGAAGATAAATCGTTGGGCTATCATTCCGCCGAAGACAATCTCGACCAATTTTTGGGCAAAGTGGGCATCGCGCGCACGAAACTGCGCCCCGCCGGCATCGCCGAAATCGAAGGCCGCCGGCTGGACGTCGTCAGTCAGGGAGGATTCATCGAAAATAATTCGCCCGTCAAAGTAATCAAAGTGGAAGGACGGCGCATCGTCGTTCAATCTCAATAAACTAAACTTAAAATAAGGGGGATCGTTACGGTCATGTCCATACTGATGATGATTGTTCTGCTGTTGATTTTGGGATTGTTATTTGTCTTCTTGGAACTGTTTGTACCGGGGGGAATCATAGGCTTTATCGGCGCCGCTTTAATGATCGCCGCGACGGTTCTTTGCTTCAATGAATACGGACCGGCGACCGGGATGGCGGTATTTCTCCTTTGCTGCGTCGTCGTCTCCATCGTCGTCATCCTGTTTATCAAGGTGCTTCCCCATACAACCGAGGGAAAATGGATTATCATGAGCCATACGCTTGTTAAGGCCAAGGGATCGCATTCAGAAACCGAACGCCATCAACACTTGATCGGTCAGGAAGGATACTCGGAAAGCGAACTGCGTCCGGCGGGCATTGCGCTGATTGGCGGCGAAAGGCTGGACGTGGTCACCGAAGGAGATTATATCGACGAGAATACTCGAATTCGCGTCCTGCGCGTGGATGGAAATCGAATCGTCGTGGATCGAGTTTAAGCGCGGCCTTCACCGGCCGCATGAAACCAAAATGAATCATGAAAAATCTTGAAGAGGGCCGGGACGGCCCGCTTCAGAAAGAAAGGGGCAGGTAAGATGGAAGGTTTCTATATTTTTTTGTTGGCGCTGTTTTTTATTGTTCTGTTCGTTTTCGTGTATTTTGTGCCCGTTCGATTATGGGTGGCGGCTTACACGGCCTCCGTGCGCGTCTCGATTTTATCCCTGATCGGGATGAGGCTGCGGCGCGTCCCGCCCAGCGTCATCGTCAATCCGCTGATCAACGCCACCAAGGCGGGATTGGATTTAAGCACCGATCAGTTAGAAGCGCACTACCTGTCCGGCGGCAACGTCTATCAGGTCATCCAGGCTCTTATCTCGGCCGATAAGGCGAACATTCCCTTAACCTTCGAACGGGCGGCGGCCATCGACCTGGCAGGGCGCGACGTATTCGAGGCGGTGCAAATGTCGGTGCGCCCCAAAGTGATCGACGCCCCCGACCCCAGCCGCGGTTCGGATATCGTCGCCGCGGTGGCCATGGACGGCATTCAACTGCGCGCCAAAGCCAAAGTCACTGTCAAAGCCAACCTGGACCGCCTGGTCGGCGGCGCCACTGAAGAAACCATCATCGCCCGCGTCGGCGAAGGCATCGTCACCACCATTGGCTCCGCTGTTTCTCATAAAAAAGTGTTGGAAAATCCCGACCTGATCTCCAAAAACGTCCTGGCCAAAGGGCTGGATTCGGGAACCGGCTTCGAGATCCTCTCCATCGACATCGCCGATATAGACGTCGGCGACAACATCGGCGCTAAACTGCAAATCGATCAGGCCAACGCCGACAAGCAGATCGCTCAGGCGAAAGCCGAAGAACGCAAAGCGATGGCTATCGCCCAAGAGCAGGAAATGCGCGCTCGCGTCGAAGAAATGCGCGCCCGCGTCGTCGAAGCCGAAGCCCAGGTGCCCCTGGCCATGGCGGACGCCTTCCGCTCGGGCAATCTAGGCGTGATGGATTATTACAACATGAAGAACATTATGGCCGACACCCAAATGCGCGAGACCATCGCCAAACCTTCGGACGCCAAACAGAAAGACTCCGAATAATCCGTCGCAGCAGATATTCGGATTATGCTGTTTTCAGAAAGGGGAGCGGAAAATCGCTCCCCTTTCGTTCTGCCTTCGCCTCGAATCCCTTATCCGTTACACTACATGATAAAGTGAAAAGAGCCGATTCGCTCGAAAACGAGCGATCCCTGCATCTTGCATCTCACCATAATCCAACAATTAACAGATCTCCAAGGAGACCATCATCATGAAAGTTGTCGCATTTAATGGAAGTCCGAGAAAAGGCGGAAACACTCAGCAGATGCTCGAAGTCTTCTTCGCCGAACTGCAGAAGCATGACATCGAGACCGAACTGGTTCAAGTCGGCGGTCATTTGCTGCACGGCTGCATCGATTGCGGAAAATGCAAAAAAGAAAAAAATCAACGCTGCGGTCTGGAAGACGATCCCGTCAACGAGTGGATCGCCAAGATGATCGAAGCGGATGGAATCGTCCTGGCTTCGCCCACCTATTTCGCCGATTTAACCCCCGAAATCAAAGCGCTGATCGACCGGGGAGGGCGCGTGCTGCGCACCAATGGAAATCTGCTGCGCCATAAAGTCGGCGCCGCCGTGGCCGTAGCCCGGCGCGGCGGAGCGGTCAACGTTTTCGACTCCCTCAATCATTTCTTCCTGCTGGCGGAAATGGCGGTGTGCGGCTCCACCTATTGGAACATCGGCCTCGGCGCCGCAAAAGGCGATGTACAAAACGATAAAGAAGGCCTGCAAACCATGACCGATTTAGGGCGAAACATGGCCTGGCTGCTGAAATGCACCGCCCATCAACGATAAGCATCCGCGAAGCGATCGCCTCATCCACCGTTTATTCATAACAAAATCGCTTCTGCGGAGTTCAAAAATTCCTGATTGATGTCAAAAAAAATCCCCTCCCCGCCGATGTCCGGCCGGGAGGGGATTTTATATTACGGCTGACTAAGTACGCTTACACGTAGCTTTGCAGAACCTTCATATAGTTGGCGCGTTCGAACGCGGCCGGCTCAGGGCAGGATTTCTGACTCATGCTGCCCTGCATCTGCTTGACCGATTCGTATTCGTGCTCTTCCATCCAGGTTCTGACGTCATTGAGCACTTCCGTGACGCGCCCGACTCCATGACGCAGCAGCGCCGAGCACATGCATGTCACATTCGCGCCCGCCATCAATGATTTGATAACGTCTTCGGCGGAATAAATGCCGGTGGTGGCGGCGATGTCGGCCTTCACCTTTCCATACAGGATGGCGATCCAGCGCAGCGGAAGACGCATCTCGTTGGGGGTGCTCAACACCAGGTTGGGCGCCACTTCCAAATTGTCGATGTCGATGTCCGGCTGATAAAAGCGGTTGAACAGCACCAATCCATCGGCGCCCGCATCCACCAGTTTGTTAGCCGTATTGACCATAGAGGTGAAATAAGGGCTTAATTTGATCGCCACAGGGATAGTGACGGCGTTCTTCACCGCTTTCAGGACGTCCACATACACCTTTTCGACATCCGCTGACGCCAGTTTCGGATCGGTGGCGATGTAATACACATTCAATTCAATGGCGTCTGCGCCGGCATCCTGCATTTTCTTGGCGTGATCGATCCAGCCGCCGGTGGAAACGCCGTTCAAACTGGCGATGACCGGAATATCGACGGCGGATTTCAGTTTCCGGATATGCTCCAGATATTCATCCGGCCCCATGTGAAACTGAGCGGGTTCAGGGAAATAGGAAGTCGCTTCGGCATAGCTATCAGCGCCGTGTTCCAGGAAATGCGTCAATTCCGCCGCTTCAAATTGGAGTTGTTCTTCAAAAAGGGAGTACATTACAATGGCGGACGCCCCTGCATCTTCCAACTTCTTGACCGTATCCAATTCTCGAGAAAGTGGAGACGCCGACGGCACAATCGGGTTCTTGAGAGAGAGACCGAGATAAGTGGTCGTTAAATCCATCGTTGGTATCCTTTCCTCTATTTTATCCTACTGCTCAACACGCTTCATCAAACCGCTGCTTCGTTGTTTTTATTCAACTAAATCATACTTCATGGCCGCGATTTGACGATACAAATTCCACCGGCTGGAGACCTCTTCCTGCCCTAATGCGATAAGGCGCTTGGACTCTTCCGGCTTGCTCTTGGTAAGCATTTTGAATCGCGTCTGAGCATAAGCGAAGTCTTGATACGAAATCTTGGGATCCTTGGAATCCAACAGCAGCGGATTCTTGCCTTCTGCGGCCAGAGCGGGATTGTAGCGATACAACGGCCAGTGACCGCTCTCCACTGCCTGCTTCTGCGTATCGTTGGCGGTGCGCATATTGATTCCGTGGGCGATGCAGTGCGAATAGGCCAAGATCAAAGAGGGGCCGTCATAGGCTTCCGCTTCGAGGAAGGCGCGCAGACACTGCAGATCGTTGGCGCCCATAGCGACTTTGGCCACGTAAATGTTGCCATACGACATGGCGATCATGCCCATATCCTTCTTGGCGATCGGCTTTCCGCCGTAGGCGAACTTAGCGACGGCGCCAAGCGGGGTGGATTTGGACATCTGGCCGCCCGTGTTGGAGTACACTTCCGTATCGAGAACCAGCACATTGACGTTCCGGCCGGAGGCGAGAACGTGATCCAGACCGCCGTAGCCGATGTCGTACGCCCAGCCGTCGCCGCCGAGGATCCAAACGCTCTTTTGGACCAGGTAATCGGCGATGCTGAGCAGATGCTTGGCTTCGCTGGAATCCATGCCTTCCAGTTTCTTCTTGAGTTCAACGACGCGATTGCGCTGCTCTTGAATGCCCGCTTCGGTGCTTTGGTCGGCGTTTTTCAAGCCGGCGACAAGATTATCGCCGATCTGACCCGCCAACTTATCGAGCAGCTCATGCGCCATGACTTTGAATTTATCGAAGGTGAGGCGATAGCCCATTCCGAATTCGGCGTTATCTTCAAACAACGAGTTGGACCAAGCTGGACCGCGCCCGTCGCGATTTACCGTGTAAGGCGTCGTCGGCAGGTTGCCGCCGTAAATCGAAGAGCATCCGGTGGCGTTGGCAATCACCGCGCGATCTCCGAACAACTGGGTCAGCAGCAGTACATACGGCGTCTCGCCGCATCCCGCGCACGCGCCGGAATATTCAAACAACGGCGTGAGCAATTGCGACCCTTTGATGGTATTGATCTTGAGTTTGGAGCGATCGTATTCGGGCAGATTGAGGAAGAAATCGTAGTTTTCCTTCTCCGGTTCACGCAGGGGAATCTGAGGCGCCATATTGATCGCTTTCAATTTCGGCTCCTGCTTGTTTTTGGCCGGGCAGATATGGACGCAGGCGCCGCATCCGGTGCAGTCTTCCGGAGCGACTTGAATGGTGCACTTCAATCCTTCGAATTCCTTGCCTCGCGCGTCCGCCGATTTGAAGGTCGCCGGCGCAGTTTCCAGGCACTTGGAATCGTAGATATTGAAGCGAATCGCCGCATGCGGGCAGACCATGGAGCATTTCGCGCACTGGATGCACACTTCGGGATCCCAAACAGGAATCTCGAGCGCAATGTTCCGCTTCTCCCACTTGGTCGTACCTGTTATAAAGGTGCCGTCTGCGGGGAATTTGCTCGTGGGAATCTGATCGCCCCGGCCGGCGATGATTTCGCCGGTCACTTCCTGCACAAATTGGGGCGCTTTCGGCGAAACGGCCGGCGGAATCTCGATCGTGCTGGTCGCTTCGGAGGGATAATTCACTTCATGCATATTGCTGACGGACTGATCAACCGCATTGTAATTCATCTGAACGATCTGATCGCCCTTCATGCCGTACGTCTTTTTAATGGCGTCCTTGATCGACTGGATCGCCTCTTCGCGGGGCAGAACGCCCGAGATGGCGAAGAAGCAGGTCTGCATGATCGTATTGATGCGGGCGCCCATTCCGGTTTCGCGCGCCACCTTATAGGCGTCGATCACATAAAAACGCAATTTCTTGCTGATGATCTGCTCTTGAACTTTGCGGGGAATTTTATCCCACACTTCATCGGCCCCGTACGGACTGTTCAAAAGGAAAACGGCGCCGTCCACTGCGGAGGACAGCATATCGTATTTTTCCAGGAAGACGAATTGATGGCAGCCGATGAAATTAGCGGACGTCAACAAGTAGGAAGAACGAATCGCCTTCGGCCCAAAGCGCAGATGGGACACCGTGACCGATCCTGCTTTTTTGGAGTCGTACACAAAATAGCCTTGCGCATAGTTGCTCGTATCTTCGCCGATGATCTTAATCGAGTTTTTATTGGCGCCGACGGTTCCATCCGATCCCAAACCATAGAACATGCCGCGAACTACGTCTTCGCCTTCGGTGATGTAATTGGGATCGTAATCGATGCTGGTATGCGTAACGTCTTCGTTGATGCCCACGGTGAAGTGCGTCTTGGGCTTGTCCTTCGCCAGGTTGTCAAAGACGCCTTTGACCATGGCCGGCGTGTATTCTTTCGAGGAGAGGCCGTAGCGACCGCCGATGACTACCGGTCGGTTCGCGAAGGGCGCCATCCCTTCCGACATCGCTTCGTCAATAGCGGAAACAATATCCAAATAGAGCGGCTCGCCGGTTGCGCCAGGTTCTTTGGTGCGGTCGAGCACGGCGATTCGCTTCACCGAGGCGGGTAGAGCCTGCATCAAGTGTTTGATCGAAAACGGCCGGTACAGGCGAACTTTCACCAAACCGACCTTGGCGCCTCGCTCATTCATATACTCGACGGCTTCGTGCGCCACTTCCGCGCCGGAGCCCATCATGACGATGACGTCTTCCGCTTCGGGATCGCCGACATAATCGAAGAGTTTATATTGACGTCCGGCAATGGAGGCAAACTTATCCATGTATTTTTGGATGATTTCAGGACAAGCATCGTAATACGGATTCACCCGCTCTCTTGCCTGGAAGAAAACATCCGGATTCTGCGCGGTTCCGCGAATCACAGGATGGTCGGGAGACAGCGCGCGAGCGCGATGCGCCCGGACCAGATCGTCATCGATCATGGCGCGCATATCGTCATCCGTCAGTTCCTCCACTTTCATGACCTCATGCGAGATGCGGAAACCGTCGAAGAAATGGACAAAAGGCACGCGCGCTTCCAAAGTCGCCGCCTGGGCGATCAAGGCGAAATCCATGACTTCCTGAACGCTTCCCGAAGCCAGCATCCCCCAGCCGGTGGAGCGGCAGGCCATCACATCGCTGTGATCGCCGAAGATCGATAGGGCATGGGTCGCGACGGTTCGCGCCGAGACGTGAAATACGGTCGACGTCAATTCTCCGGCGATTTTAAACATATTCGGGATCATCAATAACAATCCCTGCGACGCCGTAAACGTCGTCGTCAATGCGCCGGTCTGAAGAGCGCCATGAACGGCGCCGGATGCGCCGCCTTCGCTTTGCATTTCTACTACTTCGGGAATTGTGCCCCATATGTTTCTTTTACCCTGAGCGGACCATTCATCCGCCCACTCGCCCATGTTCGACGAAGGAGTGATGGGGTAAATCGCGCATACTTCGTTGGTCTTGTGCGCCGTGAAAGCAGCGGCTTGATTCCCGTCAATGGTTACCATTTTGCGAGACATCTAGGAACCTCCCGTTCTGTCTTTACCATAGCTGCATCTCTCCTGTTTGGTATTTATATGTCGCGGAGAGAGGCAGGAAGTATTGCTGGTAGTTTTTAGATTTTTATGTTTTGGTTATGGCGTCAAAAATGTTCCGCCCTGACAATCGGAAAAATCCTGACTCGCGGATTTCCCCAAATGCATGTTTTGTAAGAACGAAGAGAATTTTGACAACCGCTCTAACAAAGATACTTACAACCGGTCAAATACACAAGAGGCGCAAAGAAGGAGCATCGCTTACATCCCATTAAAGTCGACAAAAATTATCAAATATATATAAATAGTAAGGAGTATAGACAAGTAAAAGTTAATGCCGAAAGAAAACGCTTTGTTCAAATCAAAATCGATTGACGATGACATAAACAATGATTCAATCCTCTAGGAAATAAAGGGAAAAATCGAACAATGCATTAAAAATCCATCTTAGAAAGAGAGATTCTAATCTTTAACTTTATTTAATATAACCAAGTATTGTATAAGGCGCCTGGATTTCTAGCCATCACATAGTAATCCAAATTTCACAGAAATAACAACGGATCTTTTTTGAAGAATTTTTGCTAATTTCATCGGGGCATTGATGTCATCGAAAAATCCGTCAAAATAATGGCGATGTCAACTATCCAAATAGATGCCGCTGCCAACAATCGTGATTTTTAATTGACCGAACACAAAATCCGAAGTACCTTCTAGCCACTACAACAAAACGGAGAAACAGGCGATCACATGTTGAATGGTTTTTATTGGATCGTAGAAAACGAAATGGCGGGGATGGCCCTTCCAACCGCCGCACGCGCTTATCTGTATTTGGAAGACGCCGACAAAGCGGCGCAGGAAGAGTTGAATTATGAAATCAGCCAATTGAAAGAAATGGGGATCGGCGCGGTCGTCACACTGACCGAATACCCGTTAGCGGGAAAAGCGCTGCAAGAGGCCGGCATCCATTATCTGCATATCCCCGTACCCGACATGACGGCGCCCACGCAATCGCAAATCGCTCACTTCATCAAGTTTTCCTGCGAAAAAATCAAAGCCAAACGCCCGGTGGCTGTGCATTGCCTCGGCGGCGCGGGGCGTACGGGAACGATGGGCGCCTGCTATCTGGTCTATAAGGGATTCTCTCCCGAAGACGCTATCGCCGCCGTTCGGCGGCTGCGGCCCGGCTCCATCGAAACCTTATGGCAGGAGCAGGCGATTTTCGAATTTTCCAATCACCGCAACGACACCCGGCCGGCGCAGTAATTTAAATTCTTCTTTCCTCTTGATAGTCATCTCTCTCTCCGTCTTCATGAAGTTCATAACAGAGAAGAAACTTCCTTCTTTGAAAAAATCCCCCCTTCAAAGCGAAGGAGGGATTTTCGGCTTTTGGATCACAGGTAAATTGTCCGATCAATGCTTTCCCTTATAATCTTTGACCTGGACCGGTTTTTGGCCGTCCGGTTTGGGCATGAACATGTCCGTGTTTTTCAGTTTGCATTCCCTGACCATATCCAAAAAATATTCAGGCCGCCCGAAATCGGCGTCGGAGTTGTTCGTGCCGCAGGAGAATTTGACGCCCGCTTGTTTGGCCAGTTTGATAAATTTGGGGCTGGGGAGGCGATAACGATTGTTGATCTCGATGGCTACGCTGTTTTTGGCGGCGGCGTCGATGACTTTCATCATGCGCTCCTGGGTCCATAACGCGTCATATTGATCGGCTATGACTTCGGGAAGAAAGGTGGGATTCACAAAGATGTCAATCGGTTCGTCATTGATCACGCCTTCAATCCGATCGATATACATTTCCATGAAATCCTGCGGATCGTCGATTTCGACTTCTTCGTTGATCCAAATGCGAGTGCGCTTCCCATGAATATCGAAGAAGGTCATGGCGTCGGAGAATACATAATCGAATTGAGAAATGGCGTCGGCGGAAAAAAGATCCACCCATTCTCGCCCTTCGGCCTGCATGCCGATGAAGACGGGTTGACCTTTCATGCTTTCTAAAAATCGCTCAATGCCCTCATCATCGGTGATGGGGAAGTTCAAGCCGCAATTGGGCGCGATGCCGTAATTGACGCCGTATTTGCGCGACAAGGCTTTGGCGTCTTCCAATGTCATTCCGCCCTTCAGATGGACATGAAAATCGATCAAAGGAAAGTTGGCTTCGTTCAGCTGCGCGATTTGTTTGTAGACATCGTCCACGACCGGCGGCCGGGATGAATCTTCCACATCGCCGGGCAGCGGCTTAACGCGGATATTTTTGAAATAGACCTTGCTTTCCGGATCATGGCATTGGATGGCGAACGTTCCGCTGGACAAGAATCGCCCCACTCGCTTTTGCCGCTCCGGCCGGGGCGGTTCTACATAATCGACGACCAGCATGTCATTGACGAAAATTTCGATATGTCTCCCTTTGACGATGATGCGCATGTTGAACCATTCTTGATCGTCAACGATGCTCAAATATTGATTGCGCACGCCGTACAAGCTGCCGGTTTTTTTAAATTCATAATAGTCCCCTTCCCCGTGATGCGTATTGTTGATTTGCGCCTCATAGCCTTTTTCCGGCCAGCCTTCTTCTTGATATTCGGTATGGAAATAAAGCCCCGAATTGGCCCCGGGCATGGTTTTAACATCCGCCGAGAATTCAAAGTTCTTGAAATCGGCGCCGCCTACATCGCCTACGTAAAACAGATGCGAACGGGGGCCGTCGCAAAAAATCATGCCATCTTCCACTTTGACGGAATCGTGATTTTCACTGCCTTTCCAACCGTTCAATGTTTTCCCATCGAACAAGGAAATCCAGCCGTCCATGTTTTCCGACGCTTGCGCCGCGCACGCCAGAGCAGCAACGAATGCCAAAACCGATAACCGCTTCATCATGCAACCATTCCTTTCCAGTTATGATGCAATACAAATCCTACATCTACCCAAAAAAATTCTCTAAGTCCGATGCGCCCATTCTACTCCAAAGAAACGCGATTCTCAATTTTTCCGCCATTCCTTCGCGATCCGCATCATGGTCAGAACGGAGAGGGCTTTCGACTCATTCGAACATGCCGCAATTACAAAAACTCTCAAATAAAATCTGCTTTTTAAAAGGATTAGCAGGCTTTTCATAAGGCATTAATCCCTGTTCTTATCTCTTTAAACCTTGCGTTCAGAACGCCGAATATGTTTAGATAGTACCCTATCCTTTCATAGAATAGAGGATTTTCTCAAATCGTATGAGGGAGACTGAGAGATGGCGGACTTGAAAGACTATAAAGAATTGGCGATAGAACGGGAAAGTTGGGGAACGAAGATCGGCGTCATTCTGGCGGTGGCGGGAAGCGCAGTGGGATTAGGAAATTTCCTTCGCTTCCCCGGCACGGCCGTGCAAAACGGCGGCGGCGCTTTTATGATCCCCTATTTTACCGCCTTTCTGATCGTAGGAATCCCCATCTGTTGGGCGGAATGGGTGATGGGGCGGCGAGCCGGCCGATTAACCGGTTTGTCATCCTCGCCCGGCTTGTTCGGTATGTTAACCGGCGGCGGCAAACTTCGTTACATAGGCTCTCTCGGACTCTTTATTCCTTTGGTGATTTATCTTTATTACGTTTATATTGAATCCTGGTGCCTCGCTTATGCTTTTTTCACTTTAACCGGCAAACTCAATTTAACCGCCTCGGCCATCGAGACGCCCTATACCAGTTTTTTCCATGAATTCACCGGCGCCGAAGCGACGGATCAACCCGGTTTTTTCACCAGCATCACAACCGCTTATATTTTCTTCCTCATCACATTTTTTCTGAATTTTTATTTCATCTTTCGGGGATTATCCAAAGGGATCGAGCGTTTTTGCCGCTGGGCGATGCCTTTGTTGATTTTTATAGCGATCATTATCGTGATCCGGGTCATCACTCTGGGAACGCCGAATCCAGACCTTCCCGAGCAAAACGTCATCAATGGTCTGGGGTATATGTGGAATCCCGATTGGCATGCTCTGACTAAGCCCGACGTCTGGATCGCCGCCTGCGGGCAGATCTTTTTTTCGCTTTCCGTCGGATTCGGCATTATCATCACATATGCAAGTTATCTGAAGAAAAACGACGACGTCGTTTTATCGGGGCTGACAGCCAGCGCCACCAATGAGTTTTGCGAGTTGTGTCTAGGCGGCTTGATGGTTATCCCGGCGGCTTTTGTATTCTTGGGGCCGCTGCAGATGGCGGCCGTCGCCGGGCCGGACGCGACATCATTCGGCGTAGGATTTATGGTGATGCCCCAGATTTTTGACGCCATGCCGGCCGGATGGTTCTTCGGATTTTGTTTTTATATATTGCTAGTTTTGGCGGGCGTTACATCGTCGCTGTCCATGCTTCAGCCGGGCATTGCATTTTTGGAAGAGGGATTCGGCCTCAAACGCCGGGCGTCGATCACGTTTTTGGGGATTCTGACATTCATCGGCGCCAGCGCGGTCATTTTGTCGCCCGGCCTCGATGCACTCGATACCATCGACACTTATACAAACAGCATCTGCATTCCGCTGCTGGCCTTGTTGGAAGTTTTCATCTTCATTTTTCTGGTGAAAGTCGGCAACGGATTCAAAGAAGCCGGTTACGGCGCCGATATGAAGATTCCGCGCATCTTCGGATTCGTCATTACATATTTGACGCCCGTTTTCCTATTCCTGATTCTCGCCTGGTGGTTTGTCAGCCAAATCAAGTTGTACCTGAGCCCGGAGTGGACGCCGTTCAATGAAACGCAGGAAGTGACGCTGCTGCTTATGATCGCCATATTCATCCTGTTGGTCATACTTCAAACATTGGCTTGGCCGCAGATGAAGCGATTCTCCAAAGCCTATCAAAAGAACTTGAAGCCGGAAGATTTGGATTAGATGGAATTACGTTTAGAAATCGGAATTGGATCATAGAAGGTGCGATTGATACTATAATAGATATCAAACGATAAGTTTCTTGGGAGAAAAGTAATGCTTCCGATTGGATGGATTCTCTTTATCGTTTCAAACGCCATCGTCATTTCGTTGGTGGTATTCTGTTTTTACCGTGTATTTACCATACCCAAAGAGCACATGCACGCGCCTCTCGACATTGACACGCACGACATGGAGGAAGTCCAGGAAAATGGAGACAACGAAGAGATCTCCATGCCCGGGGATCCCTCCAAAGACGCTTAGGGATTACATCGACCGGATTAAGCCGACGACAACGCCAAGCAGGGCGATGTCCTGCCCTTCTTCTTTTCCGCCATGATCATCGATTAAAATGGGGTTGTACGCAGGATTGGCGGGTTCGAGAATGATTTGGCCGCCTCCGCGCCGGAAGCGCTTTACCGTCGCTTCCTCTTCCCATCTCGCCACGACGATGTCGCCGTCATTGGCGTTTGGCTGCGCCCGGACGACAACGATGTCGCCGTCATGAATTCCTTCGTCGATCATGCTGTCGCCTTTAACGCGCAGGCCGAAAAGTTCGGGCTCCTGCTTACGACTTCCGAAAAATTCCGGATCGACGGTCAGTTGCTCCTCATTGGAATCGGGCGAAGCCAGATCAAACGGGCCGGCGGGGACGCTTCCTAAGATGGGCATCCGAAAACTACGGCTTTTTTCCTGCTGCTGCGATACATTCCCTACGCATTTGACGCCGCGCGATTTATTGGGCTCGATTTCCAAGTAGCCCATCTGTTTCAGCCGATGCAAATGATATCGAGCACCGTTGGTGGATGAAATGGAGAATTTTTTGCAGATTTCACGCAGCGTCGGAGGATAGCCGCACTGGGAGTGATATTTTTCGATGAACGCCAAAATGTCCTGCTGCTTTTTGGAAAGAATCGCCATGATCATCTCGCTTCCATGAGCCGCCCGGATGCGGCGCAAATGTTCAATGTACTTTTGTTCATAGAACTTATGTTCAATAGTATAATTAATCGAATGTTCATCGTCAAGTATTTTTTTATTTCATTAAAAAAATACAAAATCTCTTGTTTGCCGTCTGTTTTCGCCGATATTTTTCCATGACTGATGTGTTATGATTCCCATCTTGACTCATAAATTGCTATAATGCAAAAAAATCAATCGGAATCCCAACTATGAAAAAACGTCTGGAGCATTTCCTTTTTTACCGCCATCTATTGTGGGAATTCCTGCGCCGCGACCTGCAAGCGCGCTATGTAGGGTCGGTGATGGGATTCTTCTGGTCGGTCATCAATCCTCTGATCCTGCTTGGGATATACACGTTTGTATTTGGATTGATCTTTCAGCAGGAAATCGATGTTTTTCGCGGAAAACCGAGAACCATCGATTTCGCTTTTTATATATTCAGCGGTCTGCTTCCCTGGTACGCCTTCCAGGAGGCTTTGATTCGAGCGACAACATGCATCGTTGACAACGGGCATCTCATCAAGCAGGTTCGCTTTCCCGCTAAAGTGCTTCCCGCCTATATCACGCTATCGGGCGTGGTCAATCAGTTGATTGGGACGATCATCTTGCTGCTCGTTCTGCTGGTTTATCAGAGAGCGATTCCGATGACATTTATAGCCTTTCCCCTTATATTGACGCTGCAAATGATTTTTATGTTCGGATCGTGTCTGCTTTTTGCCGCTTTGAATACATACATCCGCGACATTGCGCCTTTAGTCGCCACGGCGACCATGATACTCATGTGGGGCTCTCCCATGTTTTACACCCTCGATATCGTTCCGCCATCCTTGCGAACCATACTATATTTAAACCCCATTACTTACTTGGTTTCCATCAATCATGACATCATTTTGGCCGGGAGTTGGCCGTCCTTTTCTTCGTGGGCGATCTTTGCATTGTTTTCGCTGGGAATCTTTATCGCCGGTTATAGCGTGTTCACGCGCTGTCACCGGGAATTCGCCGATCTGATTTAAGTTTTCGGCAGTGGAAGCCTCACTTTGAGGAGAATTTCTCCATCCACAGTAGAATTACATCCGCTAAATTGGATGCGCACAGGCTGCTGCGCCGGCCCATTTTTAGAAACGCAAGAAGCAAGGCGGGTTTTGCGAGTATGATTTTCAAGGCGGAAAAAGCCGAAGGAAAGCCTGCGGGAGACAGACATTTCATCATCTCGGGGGCGACATCGTCTCCCGCCGCGTCAGAGACTACCCGGATCCATGCGAAAGGCTCCTTGCGTTTTTGGGCATGCCGGGCTACAGCGGCTGATTCCATATCGACGAGAGAAGCCTCTGTTGTTTTGTGGAGATGTTTTTTTTGTTCGGCCGACGTTATCGCTTGCCGACTGCAGTAGAGCCAATTCGAAGAGACGCCGATCGACTTTTTTCCCCGCCAAAAAGAATCGAAGGAGTAAGCATCCCCCTCGCCGGTCATTACATTATGGCCTATAAGGCAATCTCCCGTGGATAGATTGCCCGCCAGACCGCCCGCAAACCCTATGGAAACCCAGCAGCAGACCGGATCCGGGCTCATTTCCTGCAGTAAGGCTTCCATTCGATCCCGGCCAACGCCGGAGACGGCGATTTGAACCGGATAGTCGCCTGACGGCGCACTTTTAACGAGACTGCTGCCGGCGTGCGGAGTCGCAAGGTTGAGCCGCCGGCATAGAGGTTTGATTTCATTGGGGATGGCGGCGCAAAAGATCATCGGATTTTTCATCGGCTGAACCTCAACCGATAACCCTACCATATTCTATGGATTTTGGAAGAAGGCAAAAAAAACCCTCTGGCGGAGGGTGAACCAGAGGGGAAACGGTTCGGGAGGAACCGCAGCAGTTGGGAATGTGTGTGGTGTTTGTTAAGGATGGTGGAGAAAATACTTTCGTCGGATCGTTTTTTACCACCATATCTATAAAACGTTTTAATTCGTTCTTGGTAACGGCTTTCTTTATTCCTTTATCGATTCTTTTTTTTCTCTATAATATATTATAACTCACCGAACATTTTACGCCAAACCTTTGGATGCCAATTCAACGATCTTTTAATATGCAACATATTGACCTTGATGCAATCTCATCGCATATAAGATATTTAAAATCAAATCATTGCAATCCAATTAAGGATCGGGAATAATCCGGAAATTACCCGAATAAAAGAAAATCAGATGACAAATTCTTCCGTTACAGGAATCATGTTAAAAGATGTAAATCATATTAAAGAGTATAACAAAAACGGCTTGCTTTCATTTTACTTTACAATATATATCAGTAATATAAACTATTAGAAACGAGTTAATTATTCTCGCTTAATCCAGGAAAAAGACTCGAGTCCCATAAATACATGGAATTGCGCCGCGCCTGGATGGAAACATCATCGACGGCGATTTCCGCCGGCCCGCCCTGCAATTGGACAATCAGGAGGAGTTGCGAGACGCCTTCATCAGTAAATGAAACGCCCTTTTCAGAGAATTGAATGGGGCATTGGACATCCTTCCATGCATCTGTAGAAAGATCACCAATGGGGTGGTTTTCATACCCAACGCTGGTGGTGGCGCCGCTGGC
Source organism: Candidatus Omnitrophota bacterium (assembly GCA_016934335.1). Lineage (GTDB taxonomy): Bacteria > Hinthialibacterota > Hinthialibacteria > Hinthialibacterales > Hinthialibacteraceae > JAFGTC01. Next base: position 30,321 of record JAFGTC010000165.1, read on the forward strand.
CAAAGCCACAGAGAAAGTCCCCTCTTCGCCTGAAATTCGGCGAATCGAGGCTGTTCCATAAAATCGCCGCGGATACTCTTCATTCATCGCTTCCGGTATAAGTTCCAAGGGAACAAGAATCTGAATCACTTCATCCGGAGATTTTGTCCCTAAAATCAACGATTGAGGCTCGGCGTCAGGGAAAGGCAGATGATTGAAACTGGAAACATCGATGTATCCCTGCTCCATACCTGCAATTGGATTAATAATCAATGAATCGATTCCATCTCTGAAATCTTCCAGAGATGTGACGGCGACGGCGCCGAGGCTGACATCCAGTTCCCGATAGCCGTCCAAGAGCCTCATGCGCTCTAATACAAGTTGAGACTCGCCTTGTTCGGGGCCGACCAGTTGAACGAGCAGATAAACGCTTCCCGGCGACGTGCGACGATATTCCAAGGAGAAATCGCGCGAAGCGTAGGGAACGTCTTCCTTAAATGAAATGGCGACCGATTGTTGATAGGGATCGTTTGCATCCAAAAGCGCCAGCGCGGCCTGGTTCAGAGGTTCGCCGGATGCGGATGCGACGACCGAAAAGTAGACCGACGTGGCGGAGACGGGGACAACATCCGAGGCATAGGAGAAAAGTTGGATAGCTTGATTAGGCTTGAGGGTAAAGATAATTCGGTCCGGTTCAAGTTCATACGATCCCAATTCGTAATCCTGAACGGGGAGCAGTTGGAGGCCGCGCGCCTCTAAACTATCGGATGACATCAAATCCCGACCGGGAGCGCTGACAGAAGGCGCGACGGGAATGACCAAGACGTCATAATCGTCGCCCGGCGAAACATTCTGCGCCGACGCGCATGAAAACGCCGTAATGAGAGCAAAAACCACTGTTATACAAACCAAACGAATGCTTAGAAATAATGCGGTTCGATTGTTCATCATTCACCTCATTTCCTCTCAACCTTAGGGATTAGCCGGTCTTTCGGATTCGTTTTCCATCCATATCAAATCATCCAGGATGCTGCGCGTAAATAGGATATCGGGATCGCCGTCGTTGTCGACATCGATGCAGCGCAGGACATAAATTTCTCCACTGGGCGCAGCAGCGCTGATGGGGAACGAAGCCAAATCGATCTTCTCTTCTCCACAGCCCGCCATCAAGGAAAGCCCGTTTTGGCTGCGATGCAAGCCGACCAGGTCCAAACGGCCGTCGCCGTCCAGATCGACAACGTCGAAGCCGACCATCTCGCCCAGCGGGAAAGGAGACGTTTCATAGGCGCGAGTGAAAGTACCGTCGCCGTTCCCCTTGTATCGCTGCACTTCGCCGCTGAATACCAATACGATTAAATCCATGATCCCGTCTTCGTTCCAATCGAGCAGGACCGCTTCGTTGGGATTGTTTCCCTGCAGGCTTAAATCGGTTCGAAGGGTTTGAATCCGTGAAAAAACGCCCCTTTCGTTTTGATAAACCTGGATCTGCTCTTCGCCGGTCAAGCTGCGAACAGCGAGGATAAAATCCAGATCGCCGTCTTGATCGAAATCATGTCCCTTGATAAATCGCGTAACGCCCGACAATTCGATTCGCTGTTCGACTCTCAACTGATTGTTCTTTGACAAAACAACAAGGACGGAATCGATGGCGCGAACGACGGCGTCGTCCGCATCGTCGTCGTCGATGCGTCCAACCGCCAAGGACTGATAGCGAAATCCATTTTCGATATTGTAAATATCCGGAATGCGCTCCGTCATTAGATCGAGGGAGGGGCCTTCTTTGAAGCCGCCGTTTTCCTGGGCTGTGTAGACCGTCAACGATTCCTGCGCGGCATTCATGACGAACAGATCGGGGGTTGCATCGCCGTTAAAATCTCCCGCGATTACATTGGCGACGCCCAATTGGGTCTCGATTTGCGAATCAAGGACATATCGATCCTCCCGCCGCGTGTAAAAACCGATCAAACCTTCATCATAATGAGCGACCGCGATTCGCTGCCCTCGCTCCGCGCCGGGCAGTTCGATCCAATCCACCGGCCCCATGCGCATCCCGCTGGAAGCGATTTCCGGGAAAGCGAATGCATCGGAGCATCGCGGCGTGGGGGTTGCGGTGGGTTTGGATGGGGTGGGCGTTGCGGACGCCGGATAGGTCGGCGTCGGCGGGATGGGCGTCTGCGTCGCCGTTGGGGTAAGCGTGTTCGTCGGCGTCGGAGGGATGGGCGTCTGCGTCGCCGTCGGGGTGAACGTATTCGTCGGCGTCGGCGGAATGGGCGTCTGCGTCGCCGTCGGGGTGAACGTATTCGTCGGCGTCGGCGGGATAGGCGTCTGCGTCGTTGTTGGGGTGAGCGTATTCGTTGGCGTCGGCGGGATGGGCGTCTGCGTCGCCGTCGGAGTGGGCGTATTCGTCGGCGTCGGCGGGATGGGCGTCTGCGTCGCCGTTGGGGTGAGCGTGTTTGTCGACGTCGGCGGAATGGGCGTCTCCGTCGCCGTCGGGGGGAGCGTCGGCGTTCCAGGTACAGGAAGACGGCGAACGACGAATGGAAGGTTTATCAATTGATCCCCGAAATCCGAATTGGTTATTAATGTAAAGGACGTATCTTCATGAATGATCACATTCTCAACGCCTTTCGGCAGCGGCCCATATACGAACCACTCAAACGAATCTTCTGGAAACGAATCAAAATCATGGATAAAATCATTCAGCTTATAGGGGCTTTTGAATTCATTTTCTCCCGCATTCAGGACGATGGGAGGTACGGGCCGAAACGATTCGGTCAAAAACGAAGAGATTTTAACTTTCAATGTATCCTTTATAAAATTTTTGGCGGTGCGATCCTGAACGAAAATTTCCACTTCTTCAATATAACTTGATCTTTCGTTGGATGAGGCGCTCAAATATCGATTGTTTTCATCGATTATCAATGAATACGGGCCTTTAATATCCCAACTGAATTCCATATTTTCGAGAGGCGTATCAGGATCGTAAATATATTCTTTAAAATCGAGAATGTTTGGCGTTGGCGTTTCCTTTTCCTGATCGGCGATAATGCGAATGTCGGGAAGCGGCTTGATCCACTCCGGCGGGATGGGCGTATTTGTCGGGGTAGGCGGAGTCGGAGTATTTGTGGGCGTCGGGGTCGCCGTCGGGGTGCGCGTCGGGAAATCGTAAGGGTAATAGTCGAATTCGTCGGTCGCCCGGGCAATATCCATGGGGGATGAATATCCCCACTGCGTCAAAGCGGCATAATGCATTACTTGCTTATCTTTATCGAACGGCAGCGTGACGCCCATACTTAGAGCCGCATCGAAGCCGTATCCGGGATCGGTAAACAGATCGCCGTCATAATCCCGCCAGTCTGTTGGATCGAGTTCCCCTTCGTATAATTCCAATCCTTCGTCCAGCAATCTCTCTTGCAACGACGATTTTCCAGACGGTCGCCAATCATCCACGAAAGAATCCTGCCAATATCCCCCTTTGGTTCGATAGGAGATGTTCAGGAACGGCGTTAAAAAAGATTCTTCCAGGTCTCTGATTTCATCGAAGATGAACAGTTCGGGCGGCTTCAGGAAATCCCATAATTTCGGATAAAAATAATTGATGTTATCGGCCTGCGAACCTGCCGTAAAACGAAATTTCGGATAGAACAAACGGGAAACGATTAACGGCGCATCGATGCTGCGGATCAATTCATAATCCTGAAGCAGCCAAAAAGTATTGTTTTCTCTGGGATCTTTGATGATCTGTTGGATGAGTGAACATTGCAGCGTTCCAATTGTGAAGCGGCTTTCCCAAACGTCTTCTTGGATTTCCACCACCGGGATAGAAGGCAGGCGCTCTCCCGGAAAGAAATCCATCGAAGTCAAATAGCGATTTTCGGAATCGATCGAGGAGTGGAGAAAAAGCGCGGAGGCATAAACCGTTTTGCCCACCGTTTCATCGGAGACGCGATAGTCCGCGCCGAAGAGATTACCCCCGTTAAAATCGCCGAAACTTCCGTAACCGTCCACTCTCAGGCTAAAAGAACGGCCGTTATCGGTAATCACTTTTTCCGCATATTGGATCAATTCGATTTCGAGCAAGCAGGAATTCAGTTTCCCCTCAACGCCGTCCTCATTGTTATCCAATATCACCAGGTCCCACATTCCATAGGCTTCCATGCCATTGAATACTCGAAGAGTGGTCACGGGATGATCCGGGTAGTCGTATGTCGCCTGAATTCCAGTCGATCCGGCGGGGAGACTCATTTGGCGGCCGTCGAATAGAATCACGGTTATGTTGTTATGCCGCAGTTCGATTTTTAAATCATTCGGCTTCGGGTGTTCAACATCGATGCTGACGGTCACTTCGGCGATTGGGCCGGAAGTGTTGATTGCAATGGGGATGCGGCGTCCGTTTTGACTATCGGGAATAGAGACCGGGCCGTTGAACGATCCCGTCCCATAGATTTGAGAGTAAGAAATTTGACAAATACAGCATACAAGAAGCCCTATATAGAGAAAGCGGAAATGGCGCCGCATGGCTGTTACGATCCTTTTTCAACCCTGAGCGAAATATCAATGTAACCGATCCGTGAAACAAATGACGCCGTTTGATCTACAAATATAAATATATCGCATCTTCATGAAAATGGCAAAAGAAATTTTCGCCTTCAGAAGATAGATGGAAACAGGTTCTTTCACGGCATGATCGGTTCTACCCCGCCGCGTTACCATACCCCAGACTGCGTTGAATTTCCTGCAAGGTTTTATCAAAAATCGGAGCGCTATCTAGTTGACCGTTTTCCAACACAGATATGTCGATGATGTTTTTCAAGCGATCTTCTAATGAGGGCGTGCAGACGCCGGCTTTCATGGCTTCGAGAATGGCCTGTATCGCAGGGAAGAATTGCGGATCGTCCGCATAGCGTGTTGCATCGAGTTTGACGCCATGCGCTCCCTGCGCCGCCCATTGCCGCAGTTGGGATTCGTTAGGAATTGTTTTTTGGCAGGCCCGTTCTTTGATCAATTCCATTTTGCGCAGCAGTTGTCTTTCTTGACGGTTTTCGCCTTCGATTGACATCATTTCCCTACGCAATGTTTTCTCAAAATCGCTCCGCTCCGACTCATCGCCCCAATAGAAGCAGGCGATCGGATTGATTTCGCCGGGATCATTCAATCGATCGAAAATCCAAACTCGATCCATCAGTAATCCGGCGCGGTCGTGATAGGGTGCATCCCTTAATTCCCAAATGACTTTGAAGCGGTCGTTCCAGCCCGCCATTTCTGTGTAGAGAAGACCGTTGGAGGTCAAAATACGGTTTGGCGCCGCTTGCTGTTCATTTTCCCACAGAGGCTTTAAGGAAATTCCATCAAAAATTTCATCCGCGACAGGATTTTTTCGATCTCCGATCACGTCGAGTATGGTTGGGGCGATGTCGATGTGCGAGACGTCCGCGGCGATGCGTTTTCCCTGAGGGAGGCTCTTGGGAAGCCAAAAGATCAAGGGAACGTGAATATCGGTGTTGTGCAGCATCCAATGATCGAAATAGATGTCATGCTCTCCTACATTCTCTCCATGATCGGCGGTGATGACGAGCAAGGTGTTTTCATGGAGGTCTAATCGCTCCAAGGCGCCGAGGAGACGACCGATCTGGGAATCGACAAAGGTTATTTCCGCCCCATATTCACGGCGAAAATACTCCAAATCCTTGAAAGAATCGATCCAGGCCAGAGATTCGGGAGATTTGGATTTTTGATAAACGGCGCCATCCATACTATGATGGGCGGGGTTTTTGGGATCGCCGGTATAGTATTTTTTATGCAGATCTCCTTCGGCGAAATAGGGCGCGTGTGGATCGTAGACGTGAAGCCATAAGAAGAAGGAATTGTTGTGCACTTGCTCCAACCAGTCGATCGCAGCGCTGACGGAGGCGCGGCCTCCGCGAGTGGAAGAAAATAAATTCGCTCCTTTCTCCGTCCATTTCAGAGCAAGGTTGTTGAACCAATCGAACCATTTTCCGAATCCATAATAGGCGTCGTTCAGGTGATAAACGCTGACCACGGCGCCGGTTTTGCATCCGTTTTCGACAAAGAACTGGGGCAGGCGAGGAAGCGCCTTGGGAAAAGGATATCCGTTATTGATGACGCCGTGCTGATTGGGCTGCATAGAGGTCAAGATGGATACGTGCGAAGGGGAGGTGGTGGAACTGGCGGCGAACAGATTTTCGAAGAGAACGCCTTCCTCAGCCAAACGATCGAGGTTGGGCGTATCGATCCAGTCGTTGCCGTAGCATCCCAGATAATCCGCTCTGCAAGTGTCGATGGTAACGAGGATCACATTGGTTTCGGTTGATTTCTGATAAGGCGTCTTGCGTCCTGACGATCTCAGAACGGGGCTCCCCCATATAGCCCAATCGCTGTCTTTATTGTTTGAGAAGGCATTTTCACCCGGGTGCGTAACAAAGGAGAATGTGACAGCGGCATTGGATATTTGCGGCAACGCTACTTTCTGAGGAATCCAGCGTCGTTCATCCTCATTTTTCTTGGGATCAATGTAACGGGAGAAGCATTGAATGTCATTTCCGTCCGGAAGAGTCGCTATGATCTCGAAACGAACGCCGTCTCCTTCGTTTTGCCAGGCGCCGGGCAGGATGCCGATTTGGAAGTCGAGTTCGGCATTTTCGCCTACATAAACATCCTTAAAATGAATTTGGGCGGGAGCGTGTTCGAAGATTCCCCAATAAGTCTTCTCTCCAAAATCTGGATCGGGCATCGTCACCCAATCGGGGTTGATGTAATCTCCGACTAATTCGGCCTGATCCAATGCATAAACAAAATCAAATTCCGTATCGACAACCACCTGGGCGCCGTTCTGAAAGGCGTCGACACGTTTTTCTTCTACTTTTTTGGAGCATCCGTATGAAACAATGAGGAGAGCAATAATACATAATCCCTTGGGTGCGTAATACCTTGCATTCATCAGCCTTCTCCAAAATCGAGTAAACGAACGAGGGCGGGGGCTTTTCAGCTCCCCGCCCTCTTTTACCTTCGGTTCAAGAAAACTTAGTCGATCTGACCGGCTGCAACGTTGGTCGCACCGCTCGTCGGCATAATGTCATCCGGGAAGGATTTGTGGCCGATAGCAGCCTGAGCAAATCCACCGCCGACATCGCTGACGCCGGTAACGGCCGTGCCGTCGAAGTCGATGTTCACGAAAGTGTATTTCGCGAGCGGAGCCGCTTTGATGGCGGTCACCGATGTTCCATCGACGTTCAAGACAGCGCCGGTGCCAATGACCAGTTCGTCGCCAGCCGTGCCGTCGATTTCAACTTTAGCCATCGACTGAGCGCCGGACGGGTTGGTCGCCGCCGGGAAGATGTTGCGGACGTTTCCAGCGGGTTTGGTGAAGCCAGTCACCTTGCCGTCGGTCACGACCGGGATCCAGATGGAGACCACGTTGAGAATCGCCGTGTTTCGACCATCTTCGTTTTCAACGAAGTCCTGAGTGTTGCCAGCGCTGGCGAACAGCAGTTCATTGACGCCATCGCCGTTGAGGTCGGCCACAACTGGATCGACGCCGCCGTTGCCCTGGAACTTGCGCGGGAAGGCTACGCCGTTGGTGCGATACCCAAAGGTGCCGTTGCTGTTGACTCCGATGACGGAGAACTGCGTACGGGAAGTGGCGCTGTTGTACTGGGCAACGATCAGTTCGTCAATGCCATCGCCTGTCAAATCTCCAGCGGCCAGCATCTGTCCGCCGTCTGCGTTGTTATCCCAAGCAGGACCGACGAGACCGTTGAACTGAGCCACGACCTGGAATGCCAATGGAGGCTCTTGACCGGTGTACTCGTAGATGCGGATGACGTTGCTGCCGCCCACGCCCTGAGCCGTCGCGATTTGATCCATGGACGAACCGGTGAAGTTGCCGACAGCCACCTGAATATCGCCGCCAGGATAGGCCAATGCAGGATCAGCCGCTTCACGGTTGAAGGCGTCGAAGGAGTTGCCGATCAAGGTCTTGGTTTTGGCGTCCTTGGCGACCACGATGCTCGGGAATTCGCCGTCGGGTTCGGTGACAGGACCCATGCTGAGGATCACATCGCCCTCGCCGTCGCCGTTAACGTCTCCGACGCTCACATAAGCCGCTCGATTGAGTCCGCCGCCGATCTTGGCTTGGAAATCTCCACGGGCGACTGACAGTGAACGATAGGTCGATGTCAGGGTTACCGGCTTGCCATCGATTTCGGAGACATCCGCATCGATGTTCTTATAAGTGACCAAGTTTTCGGTGCTTCCAGCGCCTTGAGCGATGAGAAGCGTGTCGATATCCACTTCTTCGATGGGCGGAGCTTCTTCGCCGGCGAAGATTGTGAATGTATGGGTTCGTTCTTGCAGATTGTTGTCGCTTGCCGTATAGACGACGGTAATGGTCGCATCTTCGGGCGCCACAGTCGCCGGCAGGACGAGAGTGAGCATCGACTCGAAGTAGGCTGCGCCAATCTCAGTCGGGGTGTACTGAATCTGAATGTCGGCAAGCGTCGAGATCACTTCCGGCACTAGGTTCGTCAGAACGGCGTCGCCATCCGGATCGTCCGCTCTGTATTCGACGATGATCTGAGAACCAGTCTCTACGACCAACCGATCGCCGTCTACGACTGCGACTGCTTCTTGAATTCCAACAAAAGCGTTCGCTGTAATGATCGGGGCCTGACTGACGTTGATAATGTCAATCGGAACAAGGGCCTCTCCGGAGAAGGATGCATTGGCGATCGAGAAGCTGGCGAACAGCGGGTCGATCGGGCTGTCATATCCAACCTCAGGAATATCCGCATCCTGCAGCCCGGCCGTGAAGGTATAGGTCGCATAGACGATACCGTCTTCGGACATGGGACTGACTTCCAGATTGGCGGGAACCGATTCAGGAACCGATTTCAGCAAGGAGACTATCTCTTCTTCACCCGGATCGAATCCGGAGAAGTTGATTTGTACGGTCTCGCCTTCCAGCAATTCGATCAAGTCAGAAGTTGTCGGTTTGGCTTGACCGCCGACGGTAATCGCATCGATCGTGACAACCGGCGTAGCCGATTTAGCCAGCACGTTGAAGACGAGCTTCATGGTGTCTGGAGCGATCGAAGTGCCGTCGTGTGCGGTGACATCCAATTCAAACGTGGCGGAATCGGCTTCACCCGTGACAGCCATGTAGCCAGGCTTGAAGGAGAAGTCGAGTTCGCCGGCGCCCGCGCCGCTGGCGCTGACCGGCAGACCTTCGAGAATATTCTCGCTGGTGACGGCCGTGCCCGTAGCGGACAAGACAACCGCATCGTCAACGTTCGAATCGTTGGCGGCGATCTTAATGGTAATGTGAGAACCTTCCGCGATGGTGACTTCGCGCACATCGCCAAAGGCCGTGTTATAGCCGAGGCCGATCATTTCCTCCACTACGCCTTGAGAGGTGCGGAAGGCGTCGGTGGTTGCATCGAACGGCAGTTCGGCCACGATGATCGGAGGCTGGTTGATATTGACGGTGACAATGCTTTCCGCACTGGGATTGCCTTCAATATCGGTAGCCTTCGCTTGTACGTCAAACGGAGTCACGCCGCCGGTCACAACCGGGATGAGAGCGAATAGGTCGAGAGAAGCGAGCTGTTCGCCTCCGGCGTCGATCGACATTCCTTCGACGGGATTGCCGTCAGCGTCTACAGCGGTGAAGGCGATGTTCTCCAATTCCGGAACCATCCATTCAACCGTTGTGAGGCCGCCGACATCCAGAGCGTTCGCAGACAGCAGCAGTTGAGATTCATCACTGGCGTTGACCGTGATCGTGCTGCCGGCGTCCACCAACTGACCGTCGATGTCTTCATAAGTCAGATCCGGATTGGCGTCGAAGGCAAAGGATTCTGTGGACATCTTTTCAGACATGTTGCCCACGGTATCCGTCGCCTGGCTGATGAAGTGGAAGGCGAAGGTGCTCTTTCCTTCTTCTTTGGAAGGCATGGTGACCTGGAACGGAACCTTGACGGAATCCATGCCGCTGAGTCGAGCATCGGCTGCGAACAATCGGCTGTCGGCCAATTTCAGGCCTTCCGCATACATTTTCATCTCGCCGAAGTTGTTCTGCGGTTCGATGACGAGATCCAGCGGATGATCCACCAATTCCGTAACGGTCAGCGTGACGCGAAGAACCGTTCCGGCGGAAAGCACGGCCTGGTCGCGAAGCATGTCGCCGGGCTTCAGTTCGATCATGCCGCCCGTCAGCGGATCGTCGACCAAAGCCGAGCCGGAGATAATCTGCGCTGCAATCGAGCCGTTGATCGCCGGGCCGCGGTTATCGACCGCCAGCATGGCCTGAGCAACGTGCGGATACTGATCAGCTCGTTCGGCCCATTTATTGGCGAACTGAGACACCCAGCTCTTATCGCTCAAGCTTCCGCTATAGTTATTGTTGTCCAGAAGGACAATCTTGTCATAAGCGGTATCCACCGGATGGTTGCCCGCATCATCCACCAAGCCGATTGCAACATCGACTGGATTGTTCGAATCGACCACAGTGGTTCCGAGATCGTCGGAAACTTCCAACGAATAGATCGCCGTGATCAAGTCAGGCATGCCTTCGCCTTGCGAATCGATGGTTACGATGTTCGGATCGAATCCATCCGGCACCGGCAGATTCGGATCAAACACCGACGCGTTTTCGAATCCAGGCGCGGAGGAGAATCCGCTCAGGTCGGCGGTCAGGTCCTGAATGGATGTGCTGTCGCCGGCCGTAATACGGAAGAATCCCGAATTGAGGTCTTCCGGCAAATCTCCCGGGAGCGGGCGGAAAGCGTCGTTGCCGTCGCCGCTGATCAACTCGTTGGTGGCGGAAATGATGACTTGCACTACATCGCCGCCGCGTACGCGAGGAGCGGGATCCAACAAGTCGGTGCGACTGGCGTTCGGAGCGGTCGGCAATCCAATGCGCGGACCCGCTTCGACGCGATCCAATATCTTCAGATCTTCGTTCTGGAACGGTCTTAAGACAATGCTGGCTCTGGGCGGTTCGGTATCCACGGCGAACACCGAGGAGTAGGCGTTTTCGCCGCCGAACATGGATTGTTCATCATCCACGAACACCGTCACCCAAGCCACCTGCTTAGCGGTTGCGTCTTTCTGAACCTGGATGAAGGGGAGGCCCATCAGAGCATCCACGGCGGCCTGCTGGCTGCCCACGCTCTGATTGGTTCGCGGCCCGCCTATCAAGGACACTTGCGACCAATCGATGCCATCCACTGTTATCTCAGAAACTGGAGTAGCGCCTGCGATCGGTCCGCTTGGCGGGAATTGACCATTGGGATCAGCGCCTTCAACCGTCAACGAATCGAGGTTGCTCTGATCGAAGATCACGGCCGTGTCTTTATTTGCGCCTGTTGTCATGATGTTTGCGACATCGTAGGCCGTGTATTTCCACTGAGCATGGATCACGCCGCTGGATGTCAATTCATTCACAGTCGGAATGATCTGGTTGAACACGTTCCTCAGACCGCGCGGATAGAAGTCGCTGATATCCAATGTGACAGTATCAGGCGTGCCGCCGTCAAACGTGGTGATGGTAGCGTCGATGATGACTTGCGCGCCGGGCATAATTTCGAACTGCGCGGAGGCGGAATCGGGAACCCGATTGCCGATGCCCAGTTTGCCGACGCCCACAACCGTTTCGGTCTTGCCGTCGACGGTCATGGAGATTTCGGTTGCAATCGGGCCTTGGGCGCTGATAGCGATCCAGTCCCCAGACTCATTTTCGGTTGAGTTGCCCCAGCGATCTTCCAGATGATAGCCGACATGCGTCGCGTTGCGAGGATCGGCGTCATCCTTGATCTTAATGGTGCTGGTTACGAAGATGATGCTGCGGGTCGCGGAAGAAATGAGATATTTCTTGCCGTTATACGCTTTATCATGCTCCAAGCGATCGGTGTCGAACTCGAACTTGGCGGCCCAATCGTTCATGAACCGATCGAGCGGGAAGTCGACGTCTTCCGTACCGTCAATGACCATGGTCGCCGCCCAGACAAGATAGGTGCCAGCCAAGGCGTTGATGTTGCCGATCTGATCCGGTCGAAATACGGCGGAAATGCCCAGTTTATCGACATCTTCCTTGGTCGGCAGGAAGGTTGTGAACTCTTCGATCACGCCAGGACCTTCTGTATCGATCGCGACGCCGAGTTTGGCGAAGCGGTTGAAGCGCCAGTTCTGGACGGTGTCCGTTGCGTCGATGGGAACCATGGCGGATGCGCTGGCGCCGGATTGGAGCGCATCGAGCGCGGCCTTGTAGGAAGACCAGCTCACGGCGTCCGCAACACTGTTGGTATTGTAATCGATCGTATTTCCATCGATGTTGTTGGTTTTCAGCTCCCAACCGATGGGAATGTCCACAACCACATCCACGACGTTGCCGGAGAATTGAGTGGGATCGACGTCGACCCACCAAATCTTGTCGCTCTTGTTCGGCTTATCGACTCGAGGAGTCGGGGAGACGACTTCGAACGAACTGGCCTTCGCGTTGAACGGCGCGCCGTTCACGGAGAAGGTGATCTGGTCGGAGGTATTTGGTTTATCGAAGATATGCGTTTCCAAGCGGACTTTGGTTCCGGGGCCCACGATGGTCGGACGCTCCAGAACGCCGCCCGGCGTGTACTGAGCCGGAATATAATCAATGCCGGCTTCTTGACCCGGAGATACGGTCAGAGTCGCGTTGCCGATGGAGTCGCCGTTGTGATCGGTATTTCGCCCGATTGAGATCTGGGGCGCGATGCCGTCCACCTGGATGCCGGACATGGAAGGCTTGCCAGCATTATAAACCGAGTCATAAACAGTGGTTTCCAGTTTAACGTCGGTCTTGCCGGCGCCTTCACTGAACATGACGGCTTTCGAATCGCCGCTGCCTACGTCGTTGATGTTTCCATAGGTCAGTTTGCCATCCGGATGAGCGCCAAACCAGGCGTTCAACACGGTGGCCGTTCCTTGCTTCAGTTGACCGGCTTTGGCCGAATCGACGCCGCTGAACGAACTGGCCGAAGTGATGAGAGCGCCGTCCGTGCTGGAATCGCCGTCTCTCCAAACGCCAGATTGATCGGAAAGCGCGAAGAAGGCCGCATCAGGATTGTTTGTGCCGAGAACACCCTTGCCGTCCAATTTGAAGGATTTCTTTTGGGCGACAGGATCATTGACATCCAAGCCTGAATCGAACCAGAAAGCGGACAGCAGGCTGCCTGCATAACCGCGCTGATCGCCGGCGTCATTGAAGGATGCGCTTACAACCAGCGCCGCGGTGGCGCGACCCGGTTGGAGATCGGCGGTACCCAGCACCGCTCCTGTTTTATCAGTAAGAGCGATCTTGTTATTCGGGTTGATCTCCTCGGCAGTCGTTACCAAACCATTCTTATAGTAGGTAATCATCTGGCTGACTTCGGGCGCTTCGTTATCGACAACGATGGGCACGCTGTAAGCCATGATGCCTGCTTCCGTCAGACCAGCCGGGTTTCTGGCGATGATCTTGACAGAGGCGTCGTTGATATTCTGGTCGCTGGGCTGAATCTTATGCACCCAGGTGGCGTAGTAGATGCTTCCCGAGATGCTGGTGCCCTGCAGAATGAAGTCAGGAGCCGCCGCATCCGTGATAGGAGCAGGAACCACTTCGGCGTAAGCCGGACCGGAGAACGCGCTGAAGTCGGCTTTCACGTCGATATCGTTGGTTGCGAAGATATCGTCGTTGATCTTGATAAAGGTGATGACCTTCAGCATGTCGCCCTTCTTCACGATGGTGTTGCCAATGCTGTGCTTGCCGTCCCTTCGGATATCTTCCGGGCCGAATTCAGGTTTGGTCGGATTGGTGATGACGCGAGTTCCAATCGTTCGAAACGCGTTGCTCGTTCCTTTGATGGTGTCCGTCGCATAATTGGTCATGATGGCGCTGGACGCGTCCAAGACGATCGACTGAATCTGAGGCCGCGAGGCGTTGACGGTAATCAACGTTGTGGATTTACCGGCGGGCAGGAAGTTGCCCGCGGCGTCCGTGGCGTAGGCGATCGCTTTGTAGAATCCGGAATTAATGGTATCGGGAATCACAAATTCGAAGGTTGCGCCGCGGATGGTCCGAACAGATCGATCCTGAATACCCGTATTCGGATCTGGAGCGGGGAATACATCCCAAGTCCATATTCTATACTCGGGGCTGCCAAACTGACCCAGATCCGGAGCGAATTTAGCCAGGCTTCTGGAGGATTTCTTATCGAAAGCATCCATATGATAGCGCGTGTAGAAGGACACGGTTTGATTAGGACGAATGATTCCATCGCCGTTGACATCGCCTCTCGGCGCGGTTGGAGCATCGTCGTCGCCTCTCTTCTCGCGGATGTCGCTGATCAACAAGAAGGAAGGATCTTCGTTCAAGTAAGGAACTTTGGAATCCAGCTGAATCTTGGTGGTTTTGGCTTCGCCGGCGCCTAAAGTCTTGGCAACTGCGCGAACAATTACCTCTTTGTCAGCCGCACCGGCGCTGTCCAACGAAGTATTGGCGACAAAGGGGCCGCCCGTCCATGTCGCGTAAAGAATGTCGGTCGGACCTACATCGCTGCCTTTGGTTACAGCCGTGCCGTCCGCATACGTCACTGCATCCGGCGCTTCCACAGAGCCGCCGAACGGGGAGAAGTCCGCATAAAGATAATCAGTGTCTCTTAGAGGCCCGCCTTTGGATACGCCGTCGCCGATCTTGGCAACGATTTTGAGTGTGGCGCTTTGCAGACTGTCGTCCTTATCCGTCTTGACGCTGACGGTCGCCTGGCTCAGCTGAATGGCCGCCGCATTATCAGCGCCGCCCATGTAGCTGGCGTCGCGCTGGATGACCGCGCCCTGGATGCCGCGAAGCGGATTGTCGATTTGATAATCGAGGATCGTGACCAGAGGCTTCACGAAGGCCGCCGTGGCGACGCCGATATTGTAGCGTGACACGTTGCCGGAGAGGTCGCGAGCCGTCAGAGTAACGCCGCGAATATCGGATTGTGATTTCAGGTTCAGGTTTTTATTGCCGTCAATGTAATAGAACCATCGCGCTTCGACAATCTGGCCCGGCGCTACGGTTGTTGGATTAGTATCCGATCCTGTTCCCGCAGGAGGCAATACCTCCCAGTAATCAGGAAGAACATCTTTATCATCAGCATCATCGACGAAATCTACAAAATTAGCGGCTATTGTGCGGAACGCGGAACCGTATAAAGTTCCCGCATCGTCGATATTCCAATCGTCCACACTACCAACTTCCAACGTACCTCCAACAGGAGATCCGAGGATGAATGGGAAGCCGGAATAAGCATCGCCGACTTGGGTAAACGGCTGATCATCACCGCCGATTCCAAATAAGATTCCATCATCATCCGTATCCTCTTCGAAGAATCGAGCTGTGATAATGATCGAATCGCCGGCCTGGACATCCGCTATTGTTACATCAGCAATAGTTGCATCATTCTTGAACGGACCAAAGTTTGCATCGGTTAGATCCAAACCATAATCCGCAGAATCTACTTTGTAATCAACAATATATACGCCTGTATTCGCTTCATAGCCTGTCTTTAGACCGCCGCCGGGAAGATAATCATCCGCATCCACCACAGTATCATCCGGTAGAAGATCAATTTGCGGAGCGCGGGTATCGATCGTGATGCCGCTGGATGCCGTATTAGCGCCATCATAGTTGAGAGCGCTGTCGGCGAATCCAATCGTCAGCGATTCATCATCCAACCCGGGTTCCGCCGGCGATTCGGGGATGCCAGCCGATTCAACAAAGGTGACCCAGCCGATGGTATTCGCGTGAATGCCTGTCCATTTGCCGCCAACATACTCAACCAACAGAGTTGCGTCTTCGATCGACCAACGCGCTTTATCAGTATCGCTGGCCAGCACATTTTTGCCTGGACCGACATTCGCATAACCCAAGTTCGAATTTGTAATGTCAAGCGAGAAGCGTTTCTGGAATCCGGAGATGTTTTCACTGGTGTTTTTCGCAATGTAAGGAGCGCCGTCCGTATCATCGCCGGCGAGCGCATCATCCGCCGTGGGCTTGAATTGAACCACCAAGCGCAAGGGGCTTCCAGCGGCGGCGCGAGTGACCAACCCGCCTACGCTTTCCTTGGAACCGCTCAGCAGATCAAATGCTTCTTCCAGGTCGATGCCGCCGTTTGAATAAGCGGAAGGAAGACCACTAGCGCTCAATTGAGCCGCGATGATTTCCGGCTCCGCATTATCCACTTCGACGGTGGCCGGCTTAATCAAGTTGTAGGTCAGAGGCTCGCCGGTATCCTTATCGAAACTTGTAATCGAGTAAGTATTTCGTGTCGTATCGAATTCTACTTCATCACCAACGAATTCTATGATGGAACTTAGACCGTTTGGATAGACGACGGCCGGGTTGCGCGCATCGTCGAAGGTCCTGGCGATAACGCCGCCCGAATTGAGGGTGGTTGAAACGTTATTCTGGACTTTGACGACCAGTTTGGCGCCTAGGATTTGGGTGTTATCCGGGATATTGGTGATTAAGGTTCCTTCGACAGGATCCGCATCATAAGCCGGATAGGATGCTACATCATCCAAGGACACAAATACGTCATCAATGCCATCCAACGAATCCGCATTAGCATCGCTGTAATGGTGAGTAGCCGTATCAAAATCGGCAACAGAGCGCCCCACATCTTTGAAGGCAAAATCAAGCCATTGTTCAATATTGGCGGTTTGAGCCGATTCGCCGTTTCCGTCGATCTCAAAGGTGAAGATGCCTTCATCGCGATCGGTGGAATTGTATCCGATATCGCCGCCCACGACGTCATTATCCAGATCGGCGCGTTCGGCTTCCGCGGTAACTTTCGTGTAGAACGGTCCAGCCGTATCGATCGCGTGGTTGCAGGAAGCGCTGGACTTGTTAGTTACTTCGTCCAAGAGAGTCGCATCCAGCGTAAATACGCGGTAGGAACCAGCGGTGATGACGGTGTCAGCGATAGCAGCTTCTACTGTGACTATCTTTTGATCGCTGCTCGCATCATCACCGATCGACAAAACATTGACGCTCGAAAAGACGTTTTGAAAATCATCCGTTTTTTGGGCGACAAAAGAAAGTTTCGCGCCTACGCTTTGATCCGTGCCGCTTCCATTGGAAGCAAATGTTAGCGTATCCGATCCCCCAGCACCGAAATATTGATCCGGCTCACCGTCCAGATCAGGCCGCTCACGAAGTTCCAATTTGATGCCGAGAACATTTGCCTTTGTAAATTGGAAGGGGATGTCATTGCCGATGGAATCTTGTCCGAGAATTACGCGCGGATCAAAAATTCCTGAACTCGCCGTCCATGCGGCATAGTTAGGATCGAATGCTGAATCGATCTGGATGCCAATGCTGACGCCGGGCTCGCGACCCTTATTATTGTTTGGATCTAACCTATCCCACCAATCGGAGGCGTCTTCATCAGCAGCGCCATTCGCCCATAGCAAAAATTCAGGCGCGGAGTTGAGACCGGTTTCGACGCCGATGAAGTTGGAACTGGCGACTTTCTTCGCATCGGGGCCACCGTTAATGGCCATGGTGGCGCTGAAGCTTTGTTTGGCGTATTTGGAATCGGTGGCGCTGACTGTCAGGCCGGCGATGTCGAAGTAGACGACGACCGAGGTCGGCGACATGACGTCTTTGCCAACATTCTTTTTGATATCAAAGGTGGATGTAGCAAAGGTGGGATGAAGGTTGGCGTAAATCGCCGGATCGGCGTTGGCGCCGAACAATTCTTTATCCAGTTCGGCCGTGACCATATCGATGATGCCCGCCATAACGGGGTTGCTGGCGGGATCGGCGGGCGCCGCACGCAGAGAATTGACATCCGCCGAATCGACTCCATCGATTATGCCTACCATGAAGAGTTGTTCGCCTCGCTCAATGTTGGCGATGATCGGCCTCGACATGGCGTCGGCCGTCTTCGCCGTAAGGAGCCCGACATTATTGCTGTCCGAAACAGCCAGTTTTCCGTCGGCGTTGCCTTTCCAGACATCGCCGTCTTTCAGGCTGGACTCATAAGCATCGGATGCGCAGAGAATGGCGGAGACGCTGACCACGTTATCGCTGGCGTCCAAATTGGTGGAAGCGCCAAATTTGTAATAATCGATGGTAAACGTTCTCCACTCGTAATTCTCCTGAGCGAGCGCCGGCCCCGCCCCGATCATGACCATCAGGGCAAGCACGAGCAGCATAACCGACTTTACCCCCACGAAATTTCCGACGAATGCTCTTCTCATGATTTCTCCTTTTCCTGCGTAATATCTATCCTTAACGTGCGACCACATGGATTTCCTCGACCAATAATCTGACATATTTCCCTCCTTTTAAACATGAAAAGACAGGCGCGCCTCATGGCGCCCATCCTTCAGCATCCTTTCTATATGAATTTTTTTTTCTTGAGTCCCACACAAACTAGATTTCATCTACGATCCAACTCTCTGAACAAACAATTTTATTCTAGCGCAAAAATTCATTTCACCTACAACAAAATTTATTTCTTAGCACATGCCGTGCCAAGAGAACACCAACCGTAACAGAATCAACCCAAAGCCAATAAAATCAAAGCCTTTACCTGCGATTTTTCGAAGCCAAACCATCCTTATGCGCTGTTCATCTGGAATATGAATCCCATGGATTTTCTCGGCTTTAATCTCCGTAAGCCTAACAATCTAAGACACTTACAAGACCTGTTCCAATCGTTCCATGTATGGGGTTCTTTTCCCTCCAGATAGTGACAATTCGACTTCATTTTGAACACAAGTGACTGCAATTTAACACAGTTTCGCAAGACTGTCAACGATGAATTTAAAAAAGTTAAAGATAAAAATCAAGCCCTTTTAGGCAAAAAATCAAAATGAAATATTTCTTATCCTTACAAATGGGCGGATGGAATAAAAAAGGAGTCCATCCAAAGCGAATTCAGTTCATGAATTCCCAGGTCGCCGTTGACGGCGTCAATGACCAGTTTTTCGCTTAGGGCGCCGCCGCTTTCGCGCGGGACAAAGACCGCCTGGGGCGGAAAGACGCCTATTCCCTTTTGGTTATCGGAAGGAATATGTGAAACTAAATAGTTTTGTTTCAAAGCGATAGATTGAATTTCTTTTTGCAGAAAGCGGATAAAATCCTCGCCCATAGCCGGATTGGCGGATTGGACCGGAACGCCGGCCGCGATGACATAGCATACGGCGACAGGGCCGTAATTATTGGGCAAAGGAAAGACCGCCATCTGATTTTGCAGATTTTCGGGAAGGCGCAGGTACTCGGAGTATCGACAAAAGGACGCCAGAGCATTCGATTGAAAAAAGGCCTGCAAATCTTTTACTTGGGGAATTTCCTGGAGGCGCGCTTGGGCAGAATCTGCCATATATGGCTTTAGATTCATGAGCGAGCGGGCAAAAATTCCCAGTTGATCTTTTTCGGTGACGCCCTCTTCCCGCTCTGCATTATGAAGAACATCGGCCTTAAATCCCGCTGAAAACTGTTGAAACGCAATGCTGTCGGCGAGAGAAAGCGGATCTCCGGTGATAAAAACCAGATGCGGAGGCTTCAAATTAAACAATTGCGCATGCATTGTGACGGCCGACCAGCTGGAGGGCGGGTTTTCATCGTTGGGACCGTTTTTCTTGACGATCATCACGACGGGATCCAAAACCAGAGGAACCGCCCAATTCGAATTTTGCGTTGTTCCCGCATAGGCGGCGTCCAAAACCGGCGGGCAGGAATCGCCCATATCCTGGATTGGGTAAAAAAGATCCGCCTGAGCGCGGCATTTTTGATTGAGCAGGGAAGGGAAGACGACCGCATCGCAGCCGGTCAAGAGGCCCGCCAATTCATCGGGCTGGATATCGGAGGAAGCCGTTTCAGGCGTACAATGGACGATCCGATCGGAATGGGCGGCGGCGTACTGCTTCGCCAGGGGAGGGAAGACGTCGTCTTGAATCATCCCGTTGACATTGATTATTTTGATATTGACCTGCTTGAGCGGTTCTTCCTTCTCTGCGCATCCAATAAGGAGCAGAGAAGCGAATATTCCCAGCACTGCGCATAAAGCGACCGTTTTCCAACAAGGCTTCGAAGAAATCATTCCATCCAT
Source organism: Candidatus Omnitrophota bacterium (assembly GCA_016934335.1). Taxonomy (GTDB): domain Bacteria; phylum Hinthialibacterota; class Hinthialibacteria; order Hinthialibacterales; family Hinthialibacteraceae; genus JAFGTC01. The sequence goes on from JAFGTC010000165.1 coordinate 50,435, forward strand.
TGCGTCTAAAATCCTTTCCATCGGGTGATGACTAATTCGATGAATGGCTCATGGATTAAACACCGCTTCTCAGAATGAGGAAAGCCGTTTAGGCCGAGCCGATTCTATGTAATCTCCATTTTATTCGGAGAATGGGGGTTTAACGATCAACGAATGCAGCAGCAGAGAAGTCACGGAAGCGTCCTCGGGATTTTGCTCAACGCGAAGATCGAGAAGATTCATGCCCGGATTCAGATCGATTGGGACGAGGAAGCGCCTTGGATCGGAGGCGTGCACGATGAAATCGGCGGCCGGAGCGGCGTTAAGGTTGACGAAGCATTTGACGGGCCGCTCCCGCCCGGGCGGTAAAGAGCACTGAAATACCAATTCAACGCGAGACGCCTCATCGGCGTATAAATCCACGAGCTTCGAGAAGAAGGGAAGGGGAGATTCGTTTGAATTGGGGTAAAAATCGGCGAGGGGGATTGTCGCTTCGGAAATCGACGCAGGGGATGCGATCAGGCGCCGGTAATAAAACAGGGCGCTTCGATCGTCAGGATTATGATCGAGATATTCTTCAAAATACCGGATCGCCCGATTTTCTTGATGAAGAGCCAATGCCGTTCTGGCGTGGATATAAAGCGCGGACGCGCAGGAATCGATCGGCAGCGTTGCCAGATTTTTTAATTGATCCAGGGTGATGCCTTTTTTACAGCGCGCGAAGTGGCGCCAATCCGGACAAGCTTTTTGATATTCGCCCAACTCATAGAAGCACGAGCCGCGGCCCAGAGCCGCCTCCAACGCCGTGCGCGAGCCGCCGCATTCGATGACCTGCGTGAAAGCGGCGGCCGCTTCACGATATTTCCGCTGATCGTGAAGCAGCATGCCTTTCGACAAAGCAGGCTGGCCGTCGGCGTAGTACGGATCGATTTCCGCCGCTTTGGAATAGCAGTCCAAGGCTTTCTCCAACGATCGAGGATCGCCGTATTCCCTGTAAACGGAAGCCAACTCCAGAAAGCCTTGCAAATATTGGAGGCGATGGCGCTTCAGCCGGGTTTGTTCGGCCATCTGTTCGAAATACTGCAGTCCGCTGCGGATGGAGGCGATCGCTTCATCCAACCGACCTTCTTCTTTCAGTTGACGGCCCCGCTGGTAGGCGTTGGAGGGATGATATTCCTCGATCCACAACATCATGTTCGGCCGGTAGGAAAGATAGTAAAATCCGAGGCAGGATAGAACAATCACAACCGCCGATGTAAAGAGAATCCCAAAATTAAATCGCGACATAGTGCTCCCGACGACATGCCTATTAAAATCCTGTAGAGTATCTCATGAATTTCAATTTCTCCAAGGAGCCGGATTATGTTGCGAAATGTATTGCATGTTTTACTGCTTCTATTCGCCGCTGCACTTTTCAGCGCCGCCGACACGCCGTCGAATCTCCAATTGGAAGCTTACATAACCGCCCATCAAGTGGACCAATATTTCTCGACTCCCGAAAGCCGTCTCAAGGCGCTTCGGGTTTATCAAGACATTGGAATTTCCAAAGTCTATTTGGAAACTCATCGTTCCGGGCATCAACCCGGTGAAGCGCTACTGCGTGAAGCGCGCGATTTTCTGCGCGCGAATGGAATTGAAGTTTCCGGAGGAATCACCACAACCGCCGGCGAGAATTTCGGCGAGCCATCCGATCGAAACCGCTATTGGTTGAATTATCAGCATCCCAAGACGCAAACCGACCTGGCGGCGCATTTTCGTAAGGCGGCGCGCTTATTTGATGAAATCATGGTCGATGATTTTTTAGCGACCGACGACGAGTCGGATCTATCCGCCGCCGCGAAGGGAGAACGAAGCTGGTCAGAATACAGGCTGCAATTAATGGCCGACTTCGCCCGGCGATTTATTATCGAGCCCGCCCGCGAAGTCAATCCGGACATCCAATTCATTGAAAAATTCCCGCAGTGGTACGATCGGTTTCATATTTTCGGATACAACGTTCTGGAGGCGCCGCGTTTGTTCGATCGCATCTGGGTGGGAACCGAGACGCGCAATCCAAACACGCTGCGCTTCGGCTACACCATGCCGACCGAAGGATATGTGAACTACCGCTGGCTGGCCTCGACCGCGGGCGAGAAGATCGCCGGCGCCTGGTTCGATTTCGGCGACTGCGCGCCCGGCCCCTACTTGATGCAGGCCTATCAATCGGTGCTGGCCGGAGCGCAGGAACTGGTGCTTTTCGAAACAGGGAGCCTCATCGATCACAACGAATGCATCGAGCCCTTCATGCAGCGTCGCGGCGCGCTGCGCGCCTTAGCAGAGTTATTGAAAGACCGGCCGCGGCTGGGCATGCACGCCTACAAGCCGCCCAACAGCAACGGGAGCGACGCGGACGGCGCGGCCAATTTGTATATCTTCGACTACATCGCAACGCTGGGGCTGGTGCCGCTGCCGGTCGCGAACATTCCCGACGATGCGAAATGCCTGTTCCTGGCGCGGCAGGCGGCCGACGATCCGGAAATCGCCGTCCAACTCAAGGCGGGATTGAAGCAGGGAGTTAAAATCGTGGCGACTCCGGATTTTCTGCAGACGCTGAACGATTCTTCTCTCTCGAATATTTCGGAGAGAAATGCACTACCCATTTTTTCGAAGCAGAAAACGGATGCGGGTGATTTGCTGGTCTTGAATCTGCAGACATTCCGGCATGAAGAATTCGCGCCCGACAAGGAGATGTTTCTTCCACCCCGGCCCCTGCCCGTGCGGGATTGGCCGGCAGAGGAAGTCAATCGGATTCGAAAAGAAATTCTGTCGACATGGGGCGTCGAAATCAGCGGGCCCAATAATGTGGGGATTTATCTTTTCGACGACTTAATCGTGCTGGCTAATTTCAACGATGAAGAGGCGCCGTGTGAAGTGAAATCCAGCCAAGGCGGTAAAGCCTCCTTCCGATTGAATCCATCGTTTCCTCACGCCGCGCCGACAATATGCTCCAGCGGCGCCGGCGCATGCAGGATAACCGTAGCCGCATGGGAGACGGCCGTCATCGATTGGATTCGTGAACAGCCCGACTGAGTTCTTACGCCCGGGCGAGGCCGCCGTACGTGAAAAGAACCTGAATATATTCACTCGGATTTTGGCAGATTTGAGGGCAAACCGCCGGGGCCTGTTCGAACGGCACGTAATGAGAGATGATCGGCCAGACGACGACTCGCTTTGTGATGATGCTGTATTGAACGCGATCGTAAAGATCGGGCGGCGGCGCTTCATCCCGGGCGGCGCAATGCTGAAGATTTTTTTCGCGGATGATCCGCTCAAGCGACGAGACCTCATCAAAATATAGTTTGCTGGAGGCGACGACCAGAGCGCTTTCCGGCTGCAAAGAATGCGTCGCCTGCCGTAGAGCGTTCGGCGAATCGGAGCAGACGACCGCCGCATCGATGCAAGCATGATCCTGCGGCCATTCCGGCGCCATGAGATGCGCGCCGAGATTCTGCGCGATTTTGCGGCGGGATTCGATGGGATCGACGGCGATGATTTCACGCGCGCCGCTTGCGAGGGCGTACTGCATGGCCATCAATCCAACGACGCCCAAACCCCAGACGGCGATGCGGTCGCCAAAGCGCAGTCGGCTCAGATGGATGCAGTGCAGCGCGGTCATCCCGGCGTCGATGAACGTAGAGAATTCATGCCGATTGGAAAAACTGCTCATGGGAAACAAGGAGCGTTCTTCCAATACCTGCCGGTCGGCGTGCCGCATGGGGCCGAAAACCCGGTCGCCGGGGGCGAAGCGCTTGACGGCGGCGCCCGCCTCCAACACATCCGCCACGCCCCACGCCTGCAAAGCCTGCGGGCAGTCTCTTTCGCTCGCGCCGCCGCAAGGCGATAAATCGACGCCGTGCCGCAAACGAGTCAGGTGAGTTCGCACGCGGATTTGATGCGGCGAGAGGGACATGTCGCCGACGGGATGAAAGCCGATCTCCTGCGCGGAAAGCCAGCAAAGTTCGTGAGGCACGTTTTTCACTCCTACTACATCGAAAATCTCTTGCGCTTCAACCGCTCAACGCCTGAAACCATCCTATGATGATTGGGTTTCGAGGAATTCGAATTATACTATAGCAAAGAAGAAACATTGCCACAATTCAATCATAGACGGAAAGAATCATGCCTCCGGAACTCGGGAAAACCTTTTTAATCCTCGGCTGCGTGTTTGCGCTGATCGGATTGGCGTTGATGGCCGCTCCGCACATTCCCTGGCTAGGGCGGCTGCCGGGCGATCTTCATTACCGGGGGAAAAACATTCACGTCTATTTCCCGATAGCGACCTGTATTATTCTTTCCATTTTACTGACGATTCTTCTTTCGATTTTTCGCCATTGATTTGGAGTAATTATTTTTCTCAAAAGATTTTTCAAAAGTTAATTTCCAGAAGTTGATTTCCAGAAGTTGATTTTTTATGGATATATCCGCCTTCGATTATCATCTTCCCTCTGAACTGATCGCCCAAGAGCCCGCCGACCAACGAGATCATTCTCGATTGTTAATCGTCGATCGACGCAGTCAATCGATCCGCGAAGGGATTTTTTCCGACGCGCCCGACCTGCTCGACGAAGGCGACCTTCTAGTGTTGAACGACACGTTTGTATTCCCGGCCCGCCTGCTCGGCCGAAAAGAACCGGGCGGCGCCGCCATCGAGATGCTGCTGCTGGAATCGATGTCGAACGAGGAGTGGGAAGTCATCGCCTACCGCGCTTCGCGCCTGAAGGAAGGAGTGCGCGTCGTATTCTCGGATCGCCTGTTCTGCGAAGTGATTCGACCGCTGGGAGACGGAAAGTTTCATGTCCGCTTCACCTGGGAAGGGGAGTGGAATCAAACGCTGGCCGAACACGGCTTGATCCCGCTGCCTCCCTATATCGAGCGAAGCGGCCGCCGATCCTCCGAACTGGATCGAGAACGATATCAAACAGTTTTCGCCAGGCATCGGCGGCAATACGATTCGGCCGCGGCGCCGACCGCCAGCCTTCATTTTACAGATCAAGTCTTTCAGCAATTGCGCGACCGCGGAATTGAGACCGCCTATGTCACGCTGCGCATCGGATTGGATACGTTCCTGCCGGTGCGCGAGGATCGGGTGGAGGATCACGTCATCCACTCGGAGGCTTATTCGATTCCCCCGGAGACAGCGGCGCAGATCAATGAAACGCTGGCGAGAGGAAAACGCGTGATTGCGGTGGGAACGACGGTGGTGCGCACTCTCGAATCCGCCGCCGACGGGCAGGGGCGAGTACGGGCGGGCGAGAATCGCTCGCGGCTGTACATTTATCCCGGCTATCGCTTCAAAGTCGTGAAGAGCATGTTCACCAATTTTCACTTGCCGCGCACGACGCTTCTTCTGCTGATCTCGGCCTTCATGGGAGACGATCTTCGAAGAGAATCCTATGAATACGCCGTCCGAAGCCGCTTCCGATTTTATTCCTATGGCGACTCCATGCTGATTTTATGATAGGATGAAACCTTCAAAAGAGCAGGCTAATCCGGATTGACGCTCTGACAAAAAAGGGGGAAGAAATACTCACAATGACGCAACTCCAACCCCGCCGCAACATCAACCGCATACTCGAAGATCTGCCCATCGATCGCATCGCCTCGATGCGCGACGCCGAGATGCTTTGCGATTACGTCGGCCGGTGCACATCCCCCGACGTCCGGCTGCAAGTATGGGATTTGAACGTGGAATCGATCGATCCCTTTTTGGTGAAAGGCTTCGCCTCCAATCCATTTGCGCTCAATGCGCTTCAAAAAGCCGCGGAAGCAGCCGGCTGTTCATGCGACGTCAGCTTCGTCCAGACGTTTTCCCAGGCGGACGCCTTTTCGTTCGGGCGGGTCGTCAAGACCGAATGTCCTTTGTTTTTGACGAGAGAGAAAGAAGAGCGGCTCGATACGGCTGTTCAAAACGATCCGCTGATCGTTTTGCGGCGGGTGGAATGCCGCGCTCTCGTCCACGCGCCGAATGGATATTTGGGATGGGTTGACAATTCCGATTATCGAACGATTTCGCGGGAGGAATGGACGAAGATCATTTCCCGCCAAAACTCGATCGCCTTTTTCGGCGATTTGCGAAAAGAGATGGCCGGCATTGCGAAGCGCTTTCTCGGCGCGCCCTATGTCTGGGGAGGCGTCGATGAGTCGGGCATCGATTGTTCGGGCTTTGTCGGTTCGGTCTACCGCCAAATCGGCGTGCAGCTTCCCCGCGATGCGGACCAGCAATTCGCGGCGGGCGTCATTTGCGCTCTTCCGGGAATATACGACGGGTTTCGCGAGGGCGATCTACTTTTCTTTTCTGGAGATTATGGCGGCGTATCGCATGTCGGCATGGCGCTCGGCCCCCATGAATTCATCCATGCGCGAGGCGAAAACGGCGTTGAGATTACAAAAATGCAGGAAGACGAACAGCTGATGAAATCTTTCTTGCTGGGGAAGAGGATCCTGCGATAACGAGAGAAGCAGCGAAAAAAAACGCCGGCGAGGGCGCCGCTTATCGAAACGTGACGCACTCACCGGCGATTTTGTTTTTAAAATACCTGCCCGATCGCGCAAAGAGCGAAAGGGGAAGATAAAAGATCTCCCCCTCAACATCCAGGATGCGTTTTCTTACAGAGAGCCGCAGTTTTCGATGATCCCAATGAAGGAATCGGCTTTCAAAGCGGCGCCGCCCACCAATGCGCCGTCGATGTCCGGCTGAGTCAACAGGGAGTTGGCGTTTTCCGCTTTGACGCTGCCGCCGTACTGAATCCGAACGGCTTGTGCGGTTTCATCGTCGTAGAGATCGGCGATTACTTTACGGCAGAAAGCATGCACAGCCTGAGCGTCTTCGGGCGTAGCGGTTTTGCCCGTGCCGATCGCCCAAACCGGTTCATAGGCGATCACCATGCTTTTAACCTGATCGGACGTTAAACCGGCCAATCCGCCGCGCAGATGATCTTCGCAAACGGCTTCAGTTTTGCCGGCTTCCCGTTCTTGTTCGGTTTCGCCGATGCACATAATGGGGATCAGTTTATTCTCGAATGCGCATTTCACTTTTTCGTTGATGAATTCGTTGGATTCTTTGAAATAAGTGCGGCGCTCGGAGTGGCCTAAAATTACGTACTGGCATCCGCAGTCCAGCAGAAATCCGGGCGCAATTTCGCCGGTGTATGCGCCATTCGCTTTGGGATAGAGATTCTGCCCGCCCAGGCCGATTTTCGTACCGGCGATGACTTTCTGCACATCTTTCAGCGAGGTGAAGGGAGGACAAAAAACGATGTCGACCTTGTCGGTTTGTCCGTGCTTATCGGCGATTCCTTTCGCCAAGGCCGACGCCTCTTCCGCCGCGCCCGCATTCATTTTCCAGTTGCCTGCAAT
>JAFGTC010000166.1 GCA_016934335.1 Candidatus Omnitrophota bacterium
AATTACTTATTATGCTATGAAAAAATACTTTGAGTTAATATATCATTACTTCTTCTTCTCAGCAAGATAAATTATATATAATTCATAGAATATATTTCGCTCTTTCGACAAACTTCTACAAACATTTCACCATTCAATTACAATGAATGCATTCTCCTCCCGCCCCCAATCGAGAATCAGAAAACAAAAAGAACTTTTCCTAATTTTTTAGAGGATCACTCTAGAAATGGATGGTTTTAAATATTAAAACTTAAACATAAATGCGAATCATCGATTGTTCGAGATTCCTGAAAAATCCAATTTGGGAGGTATTACAATGAAACGAGGCATAGTTTTTTTTGTGGGTTTATCCTTTGCGCTCATGCTTGCGGGGAGTCCGGCGTTCGCCCAATACGGCATTTTTGACAATGCCGTAGACTGGTATTCGCCGGATAATCCAAGGGGAAACACCAAGATAGCCGGCGAACTGTATGTCGACGACGGTGAATACGACATCTTGGGAAACGGCGACGACATCTGGAATAACGACGATGAAGGCTTCTTCGTCTATTCCGAAAAACCCGGCAGCTGGCGGCTGTCCGCCCGCGTCTTTTGGCTTTTCCCCGGCGGTAATGAATGGGCCAAAATCGGGGTGATGATTCGAGAAAAACCCGATAACGTCAGTTCGCGCTTTTATTGGATCAGCCTTCGCGGCCAAGATAACGGGGATCAAGTCCACACTCAATGGCGTCCTGTTGAAAGTGCTGGATGCAGCAGTTCTCAGGCTTATGAAGATCCCCCCGATAATACCGTGGTGGTACAGGCGACGGGGGACGGCGTCTGGCTTCGGGTTACGCGCATCGCCGACATCAATTTGTTCTTAACAGAATATTCGTACGACGGCGCCGAATGGTTCACCGCTCATTCCGCCACATTAGAAGGATGGGCCGACACAGTCGCTTACGGCTTGGCCGTCACCAATCATGACGACAATGACGTCCTCGCCGAAGCGCTCGTGGATAACGTCGTCCTCGAAGAAACTCCGGCCATCGTCAACATCACCCGATCATTGAATGCCAAAACGTTCGAACCGGGCCAACAGGTCAATGCCGTCCTCGACCTCTTCTACACGGGAAGCGCAGCAAAAGACACGACGATCACCGAAACGCTTCCCCCCGGCTTCACTGCCAGCGAGATCAGCGACGGCGGAACGGAAAGCGGAGGGATTATCACCTGGAGCCTGAGCCTCCCGCCTGGACCCTCCCAACTGTCGTACACAGCAACAGCGGCTGTGGATTATGATCCTTCCTCCATAGGCTACGCCGCCGTGTGGAACGGCGAAGAAGAGACCGCTCCGGAAGAGAAGCCCAATCCGATAGGCGGAGCATCTACGATTTATTATTACCACAATATCGCCGTCGGCGATGAGATCTTCTCCTTCGATTTCTCGGACGCGGCCCAAGCCGATGAATGGGAAGACTGGGCTGGAACCTGGGGCGTAGAGAACGGAACGTTCGTCGAATATGATGACGCCGACGGCCCCCTGGTTTCCGTGACAGGCGATCCGGGATTGACGGACATCGCCATCACCGTAGACGCCATGGGATTAGTAGGAGACGCCGACTGGGGCCTTGTCTTCCGTGCGACGGATATCGGGAATTTTTATTCCTGGCAGTTTTGCAACGGCGGTTTGTATTACCTCATGTACAGCGGAGGATCTCGCACGGAGCCGTTCACTCCCGATTATCCGGAAGTGCTGAACGAATGGCAGAAATTCCAAGTCATCCTCAAAGGCAACGTCTTTTACCTGCTTTTCAATGATGAGATTCAAGGCGTCATCGAGGATGACACGCACGCCGCAGGTCAGGTGGGATTCTTCGGCTGGATCAATTCAGGCAGCGATATTGGCGACGCGGGCGGCATCGCTTATGACAACTTCGTCGTCTCCGAAGTCGTCGAAAGCACCGATATCGACCAATGGCCGCTGTATTAAACTTGTCGGGCGGATCTATCCATACGCCCCCTTCTGAATGTGTATGTTAGAGATGAGTAAGGTGGAAGGGTGAGATCAAAACGGTAGGGCTAAAAGCTTGGTAGGGTGGGCTCAAAGCGCAGCGTGCCGCCATCGCGCAAGATAACCTAGAAACAACGATCGCATCGAGAGCGGAAAATTCCTTCCGCTCTCGTTTTTTTTGCTAAACGGGAAATGCAGGAGACCTCCTGACGGATGGAGAATCCATTGGAGAGGATTTCTGTACGTCTATTTTTTTGAGTTTTCTCCACAAGGTGGCGGGGCTGATGCCGAGAATGTCCGCGGCTTTGCTGCGACTGCCATGGACGCTTTTTAATACATACTGAATATACTCGCCTTCAATTTCTTCCAGAGGGCGAAGCGATTCGGCGGACGAAAAAGGCCCCATACTCTGTCTATTATAGATATTGGGGGGGAAATGCTCAGGCAGGATCAACCCGTTCTTGCTGAAAACGGCCGCCCGTTCGATCGCGTTTTCGAGCTCGCGAATATTGCCCGGCCAGGAATAAGACAACAGATAATCCATGCAGCTTGCATCCAGTTTGAGATTGGGAGTGCCAAGCTTGTGGGCGAATTGATTCACGAAATAGCGCGACAAGGGGATGATGTCTTCGCGGCGGTCGCGCAAAGGCGGCATGTCAATTTCAATGACTCCTACGCGGTAATAAAGATCCTCGCGAAATTGATTTTTCTCAACCATTTCCGGCAGATTGCGATTGGTGGCGCAGATAATGCGCGCATCGATTTTGTGCGGTTGACTCTCTCCCACGCGGAGGATTTCACTTTCCTGCAGCACGCGCAGCAGTTTGACCTGCATGGCGGAGGAGATGTCGCCGATTTCGTCGAGAAGCAGAGTGCCTTTTTTGGCCTGCTCGAACAAACCGACGCGATCTCGGATGGCGCCGGTAAAGGCGCCTTTCACATGCCCGAACAATTCGCTTTCAAGCAGAGTTTCGGACAGGGAACTGCAATTGACGGCGAGAAAGGGCCCCTTGGCTCGCTTGGAATGATTGTGTATGAAACGGGCGAGAACTTCTTTGCCGGAGCCGCTTTCTCCGGTGATCAAAACCAGCGAGTCGTATCGCGCAACCCGCTGAGCCATATCGTAAACCTGCTGGAAGGCTTTGCTGCGTATTTCCGACATGTAAGGGCGCTTGCGCTGCTCGAGCTGTTCGATCTTTTTATTTTGGCGATAGATCTGGCGCTTCTTCCTCTGAATTTCCTTCGTCAGATATTGGATTTTGCTGTTAATCTCGGCCTGTTGAAAAAACATGAAATGCTCTTTGAACGGATCGCCCCACGACGCGCGATCCATGCCGACGGCCGAACAAATACGATCGCCTTTGGATCGGCATTTCGATTCGACAAAGAAAATATCCTGGCCGAGGCAATAGGAGGCGTAGCCGCTGGCGTAGCCGACTAACTTCCAGCAGCTGGATTCATCGCTTTTTCCCAATTCGGTCATTTGCTCCTCGGATTCCGCGGAGCGATGCCAAACGATTTCCATGTAAAACTTGTTTTCGCTCTGATCGATATCCAGTTTTTTTACGACGGTCCTGGCCGCGCCTTCCAGCGAACATAATCGAAAGCCCGCTCGAATTAATTCGGACATGCTGTTCCACGTATAAATGCGCTTCATGGCGGCTGCGTCCGCCTGCCCCCAAAAATATCCATAACGCGTCAAAAAGCGGCGCGTGTGATCGGGGCCTAACATGTCCACTAAATCTTTTCGAAACTGCGCAAGGGTATGAATATCGCTGAGAACAAGCCGGCGGCCTTGTAAGTTAATACATCCTTCGGAAAACTCGACGATCTCATCCAGCTTTAAATCAGAGGCTTTCATATCTATCTATCACTTTTCCAGTCAATGGGGCTTATTTCTAAAATGAGGGAAATAATCTGCCGATTTCTGTCTTTTATTTCATTCTAGTTTCTGCCTTTCACTTCATTATAGCCGCACTTTATTTCAAAATGAAGTGTTCTTGATTACGATTAAAACCTCTCTTTCCCATACAAGCCAATACAAATCATATTGTTAGCTAAGAAATAAATAGATTGGCGCCCTTCTTGTTATTAATAAAGGCATCTTAGTTTTTTTACCTCGAGAAAGGTGCACACTCATGTACAACATAATACGAAGTCAATCGGATCGCTTTGAGCGCGACGCGGTTTCGTTCACCCAGGATTTGATCCGCATCCCCAGTCCCAGCTTGGACGAATCGAAACTGTCTGATCGAATTGAAACACAGATGAAAGACTTGGACTACGATGACGTCCATCGCGACGACGTGGGAAACGTCGTGGGCTTGATTCACGGACGAGAAAGCGAACCGGCGGTGCTGCTGATCAGTCATATGGACACCGTCAATCCCGCCGGCCAAGCGGACGGCGGCCGATCCCCATACGAACCTCGGATCGAACAAGACCGCCTGTACGGATTGGGCGCCAGCGACTGCAAAGGGGGCATCGCCGCGCAGATCTATGCCGGCAAAGTGTTGAAAAATTCCTATCTGCCCCTGAAGGGAAACCTGATCGTCGCCGCCACGGTCGCCGAAAACAACGGCCTGAGCCTCGGCGTGAAGCATCTCATCAAAACGACACTGCCCGAACTGGGATTTCAACCGACCTACGCCATTTTGGGCGAACCCACCAATCTGGGATTGTATCACGGCCACGACGGCTGGATGGAAGTCGAAATCCATGTGACCAGCTCCAATCCCTTTACCGTCAACGACGCGACGGAATCGATTTACAAAAATTACCTGTCCGACGCGAACCAGATTCACCTCAAACACTCCGAAGAAAAACTGTTCGTCTCTCAGCCGTCCTACGAAGAAAGCAACGGGATTCGACGTTCTCGAATCATCGCCAATCGACGAATCCACACCAACGAATGCGTCGCCGAAGTGGTCGAAAAATTAAAGCAAAACGCCGTCTATTATTCGAAAGACTGCGGAAGCGTCGCGGTGGATGTGGATATTCGCACCGAAACCCAAAAACTGGCGACCGGCCAGCAATGCGTGGTCAAGCGCGTGGTCAATTCATGGGAGACGGATCCGTTTCATCCTCTTCTCGACCGGGCGCGCCAATCGCTGGCGGCCGCCGATTTTCCGGTAAAGCCGGGCAAATGGGAATTGGGGCGCTTAGGGATGGGAACGGCCGGCGGCGCGCTGGTTTCCGAATTCAACATCCCCACCATCGGATTCGGCCCCGGCTTGGAAACTCAGGCGCATTCCAGCGAAGAATACGTGGATGTCAAAAACATCGGTAAAGCGGTTTATGGAACCGTCGTCATCCTTCACAGTTTGATCGGATATCCGGTGTTTGGATGGACGTCCGACGATATATAAGCATCAAACAGGAATTACTATGAATCATCCCAGTCAAGGAAATCGCCGCCATGTATAACCGACTCCAAGAACAGAGCGACCGAACATTCGAAAAAGCGATTCGATTCACGCAGGATTTAATCCGCTGTCCGAGTCCGAACTCCGATGAATCCCGAGCCGCGGATCGAATTTTTGCGGAAATGCAGTCTTTAAACTTCGATCAAACCTTGCGGGACGACGCCGGAAACTTAGTCGCGATCGTGAAAGGCGGCGGCGATTCGCCTAACTTATTGTTAGTCAGTCATATCGATACGGCCCCCGCTCCCGAGAACGAAGATTGGCGCCAGGATCCCTACGCGGCTGACATCGTCGACCGGCGTTTGTACGGCCTTGGCGCCAGCGACTGCAAAAGCGGACTCGCGGCCCAACTATACGCCTCTCAGGTTATCAAAAATTCCTTTTTATTTCCCCTGAAAGGCAATTTAATCATCGCCGCGACCACCGCTGAAAAAGACGGGCTCAGCGTCGGCGCCAGGCATCTGATCGAAAAAACTCTGCCTCAAATCGGCTGCCGGCCCTCCTGCGCCATCTTGGGCGAACCCACGAATTTGGGATTGAATTACGGCCACGACGGTTGGATGAGAATCCTCATTCAAGTTTCAAAAGATTATTCCTTGCCGGTCGAAGAAGCGTCGTACGCCATTTATTTCCATTTTCATTCCCATCAGAAAGTCAATGCGAACGAAAAACAATGTAAGGAAATGATTGTGCATAAACCCCGATTTTCTTGGGACAAAAATACTTACAAAGCCTCCATAGCCGTTGACCGGCGCCTCTACGCCGATGAAAATCCCGACGGCGTGATGCGAACAATTTCCGATCAAGCCTCCCGGATCGCTCAGGAAAAAGGGCGCACGGCGGCCTCGGTGGAAATCGCAGGAGAAGAGGTCTCGCTCATCCCTGGAGAAAAACGATACACTCGCTGGGTGTCTCATCCCTGGTCGACGAATCCCTTTCACCCCATGTTCGATCGCGCCCGCCAATCTTTGGCGGACGCCGGATGCCCCGTCCAACCTCAAAAATGGAACTTCCGGCGAATGATCATGGGCACCAGCGGCGGAGTGCTTTCGTCCTATTACAAAATTCCTACGCTGGGATACGGGCCCGGGAGCGAAGAGACGGCTCACGCGGCGGACGAATATGTAGAAATCGATAACATTCGGCGGGCGATTTATGGAACTTCGGTTCTCGCCCATGGATTGTTGTGCACCACATCTTGGACCAAACATCAAGTTGGATTTGATTTACCACCTGGAGTTAGACAATGAATATACTCGTATTTAACTGCGGCAGTTCCTCTCTCAAATATCAATTGATCGATATGCCGTCCGGAGAGGAAATTTGTTGGGGCGAAGCTCAGCGAATCGGCCCGCCTACGGCGGAGCCGTCCCGCATTGTACACAATGTCAGCGGCGACAAACAGATTCATACCATCGAGATGAGAAACCACAAAGTCGCTTTCGAACAGGTCATGAACTGCATCCGCAGCGACTCCGTGCTTGAACCCGACGCCATCGGGCACCGCCTGGTGCATGGAGGAACGCTTTTCAAAACTCATACGATCGTCGACGATTCGGTGATCGCCGGTTTGCGGAGCATCCAGGGCCTGGCCCCCTTGCACAATCCCCCGGCCATCGAATTGGTCGAGTATTGCAAGGAAAAGGACGGCGGCCTGCCGCAGGTCGTAGTGTTTGACACGGCCTTTCACTCAACGATACCCGAACGCGCCTATACCTATGCGCTGCCCCGCGATCTAAGCCGGGAAATGGGCATCCGCAAATTTGGATTTCACGGCACGAGCCACCAGTACGTGGCCGAAGAAGCCGCCAAACTGCTGGGAAAGCCCATGAACGAACTGAACGCGGTCAGCTGCCACCTCGGCAGCGGCGGCGCCAGTCTGTGCGCCATCGAGAAGGGATGCTCCATCGATAACACCATGGGCTATTCGCCTCTGCAAGGCTTGATCATGAGCACCCGCTGCGGCGATTTGGATCCCGCCGCCACTCTGCATCTCATGGCCAATTATTTGGGGGATTTCCAGGAAGTCGAAGAGATTTTGAACAAACGAAGCGGCGTGCTGGGCATGTCCGGCTTCTCCGCCGATATCCGCGACATTCTGCAGGAACTGAACGATCCCCAAATCGACCGCTCAAAGCAAGTTGACCTGGCCGCGCAGGTTTATCTCTGGCGCATTCGCAAATATTTGGGTTCGTACATGGGTTTGGTGCAGGATCTCGACGCCGTCATTTTCACCGACACTATAGGAGAAACCGTGCCCTATGTTCGTTGGGCGACCTGCACCGGCTTGGAATGCTTCGGGATCAAGATCGATCCCCAAAAGAACAAAGAGGCTGCCCGACTACCCGCCGACATCGCCGCCGACGACAGCCCCGTCCGCATCTTCGCCATCAAAACGAACGAAGAAATAGCCATCTCGCGAATTACATATTCCCTGGTCCAATCCGCCCGGGATCTTAACTGAACGGAGGTATGATTTGAATATTCTTGTTTTTCAATCAGGTTATCGATATCTTGACTATACATTCTATTCCGTCGATCAAAAACAGCCCGTTTTTTCAGGGCGCGTCAGCGGAAGAGACACGGTTCTCAATCCGTCCATTCTATCGGCCAATTTGAAACAGCTGAAAGAAAAGATTGAGGCCGACTCCTCGATCGATCCGCCCGAAGCCATCGCCATCCGCGTTCCCTTCGGAGGAGAGACCTTTCGCGCGCCGGTGAAAATAAACGACCGGCATTACGCCGAATTGGAGAAACTCTATTCGCAGGCGCCGCTTCATATCTCCGCGCTTCTACTCTTGATTCGCAGCTTCCGGGAATTACTTCCTTCCCTGCCCATTATCTGCGTTTTTGAGACGTCGTTTTTCATCGACCTTCCCGCGCGGGAGCACCGCTACGGCTTGAACCCCGACATCGCCCAGGCCATGTCGATTCGCCGCTACGGCTTCCATGGAATTTATCATCAGAACGCCGTTCTCTTCGCCGCCCGTCAATGCAAAAAACAAGGGCGGGAGAAGCCCTCTCGCGTGCTCTCCATCTGCCTGAACGCCATCCCCGAAGTCACGGCGGTGTTGAATTCATCGCCGCTGACGGTCACCAGCGGCATGACTCCCCTGGAAGGCCTGCCGGGGCATACCACTTGCGGCGAACTGGATCCCAGCATTATGCTGCAGCTGCACCGGGAGAAGAAATGGGGGCCGGAGCATCTCAATCGCGTTTTGACGCAGGAAAGCGGCTTGAGCGGCTTGTACGGTGCGCCCACCTCCTTGAAGATCGTGTTTACATCCGACGATCCCGGGCATCAAAAAATCCGTGAATTTATTTCCTATCGCATCCTTCTCGCATGCGGAGCGGGCGTAGCCGCGCTGGGCGGATTGGACGCCGTCGTTTTCTCAGGCCATTTCTCCGATTTGGGAGAAATCTTAGGCCCTTGGCTGAAAGAACGACTCCATCTCCACCAGCAGGATTTCAGTTGGCATTGCTGCCCGACGCCTTTGTACGAGTTAGTCGCCAACGAGGCCGTCTCCGTCATTTTGCAGGAAAACATGCAACAGAAAGTAAGTTAGTTAGTCAGTCAAACGAGACGGAATTCATTTCATTTTGAAAGATTCCTCTCGACCGGTGCGGCGTGAATCGACTCGGATTCGGTCATGGCAGGATAAGGCGGCGGCGAAGGGCGCGTTTGCAAAGAAAAAATTCTACGGCAAACAGCGTCCCTCTCCGCCGCCTTCTTTTCGATTTCAAGAAATAACTACATCAATTTTCAAAGAGAGGGAAATAAGGGATTCCCGTACTCGGCTCTTCCTCATCATCCCCCGCATCAAACATCTCGCCAGTTTTTACATTGAGATGCTTGGCTGTCTTGATAAAAATGAAATATCCCTGACCGGGCAATAAATCTTCGACCTGGTAGATCAATTCATACTCTTGCGTGGTCGGATTGAAGCAAAACGGCCCGTCATCGACAGCCGACAACAGCGAGTCGTCTTTGGTTGGCTGAAGAATCGAGACGCAATGCCATCCCCCTCGTAGACGCTTAGTCCAGGGTTGCCCTTCTCCACTCTCGAACTCTTCAAGATTTGTGAGGCCGTCCCCGTCGTAATCTTTTTGCGCGTCGCTTGGATCCAGGGGATCCAATCCATTCTTCCATTCCCAACCGTCAAACAGACCGTCCCCATCCGTATCGCGGTTAACGGGATTCGTTTCGGCCTCATATTCCTCCAAATTGGTTAAGCCGTCATCATCCGCATCGCCGGCGGGGTCGTCCATGACCTCCGGATACAAAACAGTGTAGGCGTCCGGCAGGCCGTTCCCGCTGCTGTCCAGAGGCTGGGGGATGCCGTATATCTCCTCCCAGGCGTCTGCGACGCCATCCGCATCTTCATCCGGCAAATGGTCGAATTCCTCGCCGACGCTCGCGTTCGTGACCGGCGCCAATTCATTCGGAGGCAAAGGATTTCCTCCGCCGTTGCTTCCCGACGCGTCAAAAACGAGAAAATAATCTTCTCTCTTTGGAGGATCCCATGCTGATAGAGGACTTTTGAAGGTAAAAGAATTCCATGTCAATATCCCATTATTACGTATATCCCACGCCTCCCAATTATCTCTCGTTCTGACAATATATCGATAGTTAAAATTCATGACGCTGCTGTCCTGCAGTCGTGTAAATCCTTTGCCTTTCAAATAATCCACCCCGTTGAATCCCAATGGACAATTTTTTAACAACTTCCTCATTTGGCCTGCACTGGCTATTTTGTATTTCCATACTTCATGCGCATGCTGTCCGCTCAATCCGTCTTTCGTGTAATCCACCCATCGGTTGTAATATCGCCGATCACGGCAATCCCCAAAGAATGAGTAATCGATGCAATACGATTTCTCCTCATAGTAGGGGCTTATATAATGAATCCACCATAATTTTTCACTGACTTGATAGATCCCTTTCCCATGATAGACATCCCCTTCGCTTAAGACATTCCGGATCGGTTTAAATCGATCTTGCTGTTTCAGCATTTCGACGACCAGATTGTAGTAGGCGTCTCGCGAAGCGGCGGTGTCATTGCTCCCTTCGACGCCGATCCAGATGTTCATATCTTCGATGATGTAATTCAGCATCGAAACCTGCATCGCCTTGAATTCATAATATTGATTTAATTTCATGTCGTAGTAATCGTCCTGGAAATCCGAGGCGGCGTCGACGATCTGACTCCACGTATCCTGCACCAGAGGCGTCGTTCCATTTTTCCCGGTGAGAGCGGCGTTGATCGCCAAAATCCCCTGCCGCAGATTTTCGCGATTATTGTGAATCAAAGCGCGCACCAACTTTACCTGTTCGAGAATCGCACTGCGATTTCCGGAGCTGTCGGGCAGATTCCGCAGAGAAAACAACACCTCAAACTGCTGCTCGACATCCCCCATAACCGAAAAATAGTGACTGTCCAACGTCGAGACGCGACTGTTATAATCGTTAATCTTCAAATCCAATTTCATATCTTTTTGGAACTTCGCGATTTGATCGGATAAACCATTGAGTCGATTGCGTAAATCCAGATATTGCGCTTTTTGCGTATACGGATCATCCATGACCGCGTCGAGAAATTTCCCCCAGACGGCTCCCGCCACACCGGCGCCCAAGCCCTTCACAGCCCCGCCTAACAACGCACCCCAGTCAATATCCAACTGCGGCGATACGGTGATCGACGGCGCCGGATCGACTTTGTTCTCAAATGCAAGTTCGACGGAAAGAGAATCATTTCCGCTGAAGTCGGAATCGAGAATCTCCACATTCTCAACCTGTAGATTCCGCGCTGCCAGGCCGGCTAAGGCGCTTGAATCCTCTTCGCTTCGAACTGTAGAAGCGCACAAAAAAGCGAATACCAATGCCAACGATGCGATGCGGACGCCATGATGCTTTTTGAGTTTCATTCACTCTTCTCCTTCGGCTGATGCCTTTATTTAAATTGGCTTTTACAGCCCTGCGCCGATAATCAAACGGCAAGGCTGTTCTCTACAGGCGAGCTCATGACAAAACATTGTACGTATTCGTAAGTATAATATAACACTTTCCCTCCTGAAACCCCATCAAATGATCGAATCTCCTCCCGCGCGCCTCTATTCGCAAATGCCTTTCTTCCTATACAATGAATCCACAAACCGGTGAGCGAGTTTAACAGGAGCGATATAACTACATTGTCATCATGACAGATTCCAACGATTTTTCTCTTTCATGCCCGATTCCCAAACACGACTACTCCCATGTTCTTCTGGCGCACGGCGGCGGCGGAACATTGATGAATCAACTGATCGAATCGGTCTTTTTATCCGAGTTCGATAATGCCGCCCTCCATCAGCGCCACGACTCGTCGGTCATCGACGCGGGCGGCGTGCGCCTCGCCTTCACCACCGATTCCTACGTCGTGAATCCCCTGTTCTTTCCGGGAGGCGACATCGGATCGCTGGCCGTTCATGGAACCGTCAACGACTTGGCCATGAGCGGCGCCCGGCCGATCGCCCTGAGCGCCGGCTTCATTTTGGAGGAAGGCCTGCCCATGGAGACCCTGCGAAAAGTGGCGGCCTCCATGCAGTCCGCCGCAAAAAGCGCCGGCGTTCCCATCGTGACCGGCGATACCAAAGTCGTCGACCGGGGAAAAGGCGACGGCGTCTTCATCAACACCGCCGGCATTGGAATCATCGAACATTCGTTAGCGATTCACCCCGCCTCCGTCCGCGAAGGCGACAAAATCCTGATCAACGGCGACCTCGGCCGCCACGGCATCGCCATCGTCGCCGTCCGCGAAGGACTGCAATTCGAAACCTCCATCGAAAGCGACTCCGCCCCTCTGCACGATCTGGTTCGCACCCTGATCGAAGCGGGCGTCGAGATTCATTGCCTTCGCGATTTAACCCGCGGCGGGCTTTCCAGCGCCTTGAACGAAATCGCCGAATGCGCGCAAATGACCCTCTCCATCGTCGAGAAAATGATTCCCGTGCGCGAAGACGTACGCGGCGCCTGCGAGCTGC
>JAFGTC010000167.1 GCA_016934335.1 Candidatus Omnitrophota bacterium
ACTAAATGATTAGCAATGATTGCATCATCCTGTTTTTCGATTGAATTCTTGCACTATTTAATGCATTAATCAATGGAAACGGCCGTCTGCATGTTGCGACGGCCGTTTTTTGAGAAAAGGAAAGAGAGGTTTTTCGGATTTATTGGCCGACAATGCCTCCATTTGTCATGACGATGTCGCCTAAACTAATAAGCCCATTGGAGGAATCATATGGGAAGCCGCGGGAAGCCGCGGCGCCGCTTCCGCCATAACCGGCGACTCCATCCGGACCCAATCCAACAAACGCATAATCACCTGATTTCATTGGAGTAATGCCGAATGTTTCCGCCAATTCGCCTTTTAATGCCTGAATACCCATGTTTCCCAATCCTGGATTGGAAGTGATCGCCGGATCAGCGTCTGCATAAATATAGGCGTCGCAAAAACTTCCAAATCCCAAGCTGTCGCCGTCCGCATGTTTCGGAATAAAAGGATCAATGGGGATGGAAGACATATAAGAGATCGGACTCGTAAGAACCGCCAGATAATGAGAGACCTTACGCTCGGCCTCGGAAAAATCGCCCACTCCATTAAACGTATTTTTTAGAATGTCTCGGCCTTCGGTTGAATCGTCATCCCATCCATCAATCGGCAAGTGATTTGTATCCAATCGACACATCTGAACAGCCGTACTCATGGATTTCATGTCAGAGTAGCAACGCGCGACTTTCGCTCGAATTTGCGCATTCAAAAAGTTTGGAACAGCAATGGCCGCAAGAATACCGATGATTGCAACTACGATGAGTAACTCGATGAGGGTAAAACCACTTCTTTTCATACCATTATCTCCCTTGCATATCTTTGGATTTCAACAAATTACTTATTAATACGTAAAATGCTAACGTTAATTATATCCATAATTCTGAAGATGAAACAAGAGAAAGACTCAATTAATTGTAAAACATTTAAAGTTTTCATTAATTTATAGATAATATTTAAAAATTTATTTACAATATATCCTCAGAGTGAAAAATCATTAAAAAAGTCGTTCACAAAGCAGGAAATAGTCACGCAAATTACAATAATTCACATAGAGATCCCGTTGCATAATGCGATTATAGGGATGTTTGATATAGCTTACCCATAAAACTAATCTCTTATGATTTCAGATAGTTACATGCCATTTTCGGCAAAAAATATTTTTGGCATATTTTATGAATACTTTATCGGAGATGTAGACGGTTATATTTTATTGAATGCTTGCGAACGAGAGGACGCCGCTCGGATCATTCGTTTAAATGGTGATTGAAATCATCGAGTATTCAGCGATGCTCCTTCCATGTAATGGAATCAGTAGATGAGTTGGAAGAAAGGATCTCCCTCTTATGCCCCCACAAGTCTGCCCCTATGTTTTTGGCCCTGTTCCTTCCCGACGATTAGGGCGATCTTTCGGCATCGATCTCGCGCCTTACAAAACTTGTTCGTATGATTGCGTGTACTGCCAGTTGGGCCGCACGACTGTCAAAACCGTCGAACGAAAAGAGTGGGTTCCCTTGGAAGAAGTTTTGAGTCAAGTCAAACAGCGGCTGAGCGAATTAAGCGAGCCGCCGGATTATATCACCTTAAGCGGATCCGGCGAGCCGACTCTGTTTTCACGAATCGATGAACTGATTGACGGCGTGAAAAGCATTACATCCACGCCGACGGCGATACTTACGAACGGCTCTTTGCTGTGGGATCAAGAAGTGCGAAAGCAGGTCAAGAAGGCGGATTTAATTGTTCCATCGCTGGACGCGGGGAGCGAGGAACTGTTTCATTGCGTCAATCGCCCACATCCATCGCTCTCCTTTTCGCAAATGGTCGAGGGATTAATAAAATTGCGCGAGGAATATGAAAAGCCTTATTGGCTGGAAGTGTTCCTGCTTGCCGGTCACAGCGCCATCGAATCGGAGATAGAACAAATCAAAAAATGGATCAAGGCGATTCGACCCGATCGAGTTCAATTGAATACGGTAGTCAGGCCCCCCGCTGAAGAGTATGCCTATACCGTTCCTAAAAACCGGCTGAAAAAGATCGCCGACTCATTTGATCCGCCGGCTGAATTAATCGCCGACTATCAAAAAAAATTCGTCCAATTCCACTCCGCCGATATGGAATCTCATATTCTATCGATCCTGCATCGACGTCCATGTACGTTGTCCGATTTGTCAGAAAGCGTCAATCTTCATCCGAACGCGGTAGTCAAATATCTAGATCATCTTTTGGCCGACAATCAAATTCTGGTGAAAGTCAGCGCCGGGAAGTCGTATTACACAAAGCCATCCTGATTCATGCGCGAAAAAGGAAGCGAGAGGATTCATTCATGGGTTGTCGTCGTTGAATGCGCGTTGAAGCACTTTCCCCAGATCATCATAAGTGAACGGCTTGCAAATCACGCCGCAGAATCCATAGTTTTGATAATGGGACATGATGGGATCGTTTGAATAACCGCTTGAAACAATGGCTTTAACGTCTGGATCGAACGCCCGAAGTTCTTGAACCGCTTCTTCCCCTCCCATGCCGCCGGGGATGGTCAAATCCATAATGACGGCGGTGTAAGGATTTTTAGATTCTTTAGCGGATTTATATTGCTGGATCGCTTCGAAGCCATCGTCGGCAAAATCAACCTCATACCCCATTTCCGTAAGAATCTCGCCGGTCACTTCTTTCACAATCTCTTCGTCATCCATAATCAAAATGCGACCTTGTCCTGAAAAAGCTACATCAAATGATTCCTGCAAGGGGGATGGAGCAGGCAATTTGGAGGCGGGAAGGTAAATCGTAAATGTCGATCCCTTTCCAATTTGTGAATTGACGGTAATCGCCCCTTTATGTTTTTCGACAATCGAATAGGCGGTGGCTAATCCCAAACCGCTGCCTTCCTGTTTGGTAGTAAAATAAGGATCGAAAATTTTTTCCAAGTACGCTTTGGGGATGCCGCAGCCTTGGTCTTTGATTGAAATCCGGACATAGTTGTTGTCTGGAAATGGGACGATGCGATTTGTTTGAGCGTCATCATTCGTACAATTGCACGATCGAATGGTAATGATTCCTCCTTCAGGCATCGCTTGGTTGGCGTTGATCACTAGATTTTGAATGACTTGACTGAATTGACCTTTATCCACATCCACACGCCATAAATCGTCTGGAACATCGAACTCGCAACGTACATTCGATCCCATCAAAATAAACAGAGCCGTTTCCTTGAGGAGAGCACGAATGTCTTCGGATTTTGTAATCGGAGCGCCGCCTTTGGAGAAAGTAAGGAGTTGCTGCGTCAGTTCCTGCGCTCGCAGAGAGGCTTTTTCCGCTTCGGTCAGGCGCTCGAACACTTTGCTATGGGGCGCCGCCAGCGTCTTGGCGAGAGAAACGTTGCCAAGAATAGCCGTGAGAAGGTTGTTAAAATCGTGTGCGATTCCCCCGGCGAGGATTCCCACCGATTCCAATTTCCTCGCTTTTAACAAATTATCTTCCATGCGCTTACGTTCGGTGATGTCTTGAAGAATCCCCAAGGATCCGACGATTCGACCTTGTTCATCCCTAACTTGCACGGCGGCGTTGGAAATCCATCGTTCTTCACCGAAACGGTTTTTGATTTTGTAATCGGCTCGCCAACTCACGCCTCGGCCTTCTTTGGCTTTTTCAACAGCGCGGCCCGGCTCCATTCCCGCCAGATCTCCCAGCAATACGATGTCTTGCTCCATGGACTGCCAAATATCATAGGTGAATTCCTCCGGGGAGTATCCCGTCAGCAGTTCGATGCCCGGTCCAACGAAATCGTATTGATTTGTGAGGTAATTCTGATAATAGGGAACGGCGTCCGCTACTTCGATGGCCGAACGATATATTTGCTCGCTTTCTTTTATTTTTTCTTCGGCCCGTTTACGATCCGTAATATCCGAAAACGCGCCGAGAACTGCAGGCTGCTGCTCGAATTCGAAGGCGCACACGCTAAGATCGATCCAACATTTTTCACCATTCTTGCTCAAAACCGCCGTTTCATACCGATTGGGATTCACGTCGTTGTGCAAGCGCGCCTGTCCCCGTTCTCGGACAAGGTCGCGGCAGTCGGGATGGATCAAATCCCAGAAATTCATCTTAAGCAATTCTTCTTTCGAAAAACCGCTAATATTCACCATGCCGGTATTAACATACTTGAACTGCGCCCCGCAATGGATGAAAGTCGCCAACGTGGTCGTTTCAGTCAGCGCGCGAAATTTGGCCTCGCTTTCGCGCAGAGTGATCTCGGATTGTTTCCGTTGAGTAATGTTTCGCGCGAAGGCGCAATTATATTCTTTGCCTTCAAATTCCATATAATTTACGACAATTTCCACAGGAAATATTTTTCCCTCTTTCGTTCGATGCAGAGATTCCATAGTGAACGATTTTTTTTCCTGGAGTTGCTCCCAATGCTTTGACCACTTTTCCCTGGGAAATTCCGGATCAATATCATGAACGGTCATGGAGAGCAATTCCTCGCGAGTGTAGCCGAGGGAATGGCAAGCCTTATCGTTGACATAGATAAAATGGGCGTCGGCGCTCATCCAAAACGCCGCGTCGGAAATATGATCGACAGAAAACTGCGTGAAGCGAAGAAATTTCTCTGTGTTTCTCTGTGTTTTCATAGATCGAAAGATCATTTCCGATGAAAAGACAGCCGTCACCAGGATAAAAATCAGGGTTTGCAAAGAATAGGAAAAATCGGGAGCGATATTATATATAACCCAGAAAGAGACGCCGCCCGTTATCAGAGTGATCCAGACAAAAATTCGGCGCGTAAAATAGAAGGCTGCATAAAAGATGGGAAAGATAAAAAAGATGAGCAATTTATCCAAAATCGAATAATCTTTTGCCGCATCGATCCAAATTAAAGCGCCTCCGAATAAAACAGCGAGGAACGCACAAACTATCAAAAAGATCATTTCGTTGAAATTATTATTATCCATGGAAGAAAATCCGATTTAGGCTATTTCTAAAAAGACTATTTCTAAAAAACCGGCTTGTAATGAACGAATTCCAATTCTGATATCGACAAAGTATTGGGATCGGCTTTGAACCGTTTTTTCTTTTGAAAAAGGAGCACTCGAACGAGAGAACTCTCCTTTAAAGACGAATCCACACGCCAATCCATCATTGCTTGATGAATTATACAATTTTCCACATCATGGTTTAAGCACCCAAACGAGATCATATTTTTAAGACTATGTTGTACAATGGATAATCCCGCCGCGCAAGGCTGCACGCCAAATTCTCAAAAATTGTAGTACATATTGTTTCTAAAAAGGATTATGGCGCATATTCTGTTCACGATTTATTTTTTATGAGATGAGCACTTCCGCAGGATGAAACTTATGCTACTTTACTAAAATCTTTCGATGTAGCCATTATTTTCCAAAAGAAAAAAGGAAGAAAAACAATGAACTCAAGATTTCCCCGATATTTTCTCTTTGTCATGATAACGGCGGCCTTTCTTTTTAACTATGTCGCTGCTTGGGGAGAGCCGAAATGGCATGCGTCGATGCCTGGGATGGAGCGGACGACGTTGGATCGTTACGTCGCTGCGCCGGATCCAAATTACCATTATGAGTTAGTCAATACAATCCAGGGGCAAGGCTACACGGCGTATGTGATCGATATGATATCACAATGCTGGCGCAGTTCGGAGGAAGTAGACCGGACGCTATGGCAGCATTGGATGACGATCATCAAGCCGGATGCAGTGAAATCATCGACGGGCTTGCTTTTCATTGGCGGGGGAAGCAATGGAAAGCCCGCCCCGGACAAAGTGGATAAGACTTTCGTAAAAATTGCGTTGAGTACAAATTCTGTTTTGACCGTTTTAACCATGATTCCCAATCAACCTCTCAAGTTCTCCGATGAATGGATGGATCAATACAAAGAGAAAGGCCGAGTGGAAGACGCTTTGATCGCCTATACCTGGAATAAATATCTCAAGACGGGAGACGAATATTGGCCGGCGCGGCTGCCCATGGTGAAAAGCGTAGTTCGCGCGATGGATACAGTTACGTTGTTTTTAGGAAGCGACCAAGGCGGGAATATCAAGCAAGACTCTTTCGTCCTTGCCGGCGGCTCCAAACGAGGATGGACGACCTGGATGACGGCCGCGGTGGATCCCCGGGTTTCGGCGATTATTCCAATCGTCATCGATATGTTGAATCTCAAAGAGTCCTTTGAACATCATTGGAAGGTATACGGCTTCTGGGCGCCGGCCATTGGCAATTATGTAGAAATGGATTTGATGAAGCATTTAGGGGAGCCCAAATTTCAAGCTTTGATGAAGATCGTAGAGCCTTATGAATACCGCGCCCGATTCACGATGCCCAAATATATGATTAACGCCTCGGGCGATCAGTTTTTCATCCCCGATTCCTCCCAATTTTATTATGACGACTTGCCGGGCGTCAAACATATTCGCTATGTCCCCAACGCCGACCATGGATTGGATGATTCGGACGCCGTAGAAAGTCTGACGGCGTTTTATCACGCGATTCTGAATCATATCCCGCTGCCTCAATATTCATGGAAAATCGAAGAGAGCGGCGTCATCCGGCTTCAAACCGAAACAACGCCGCACGCAGTCAAATTGTGGCAGGCGACGAATCCAACCGCGCGCGATTTCCGTTTGGAAACGATCGATAAAGCCTGGACGAGCGCCGATTTGAAGGAATCCGAAGACGGCGTTTATCTTGCTGAAGTCGAGAAGCCTCAACAAGGTTGGACGGCCTATTTCATTGAAATGACCTATCCTAGCGGCATCCAAGTTCCTTTCAAATTCACGACGGGGGTAAAAGTCATACCCGACGAATATCCCTATGACTACCCGCCGGAGCCAACCGAGTAGGCGTCGGTGAATAATCCCTCTCTGAAAAATGCAAAATCAAAATAATTGTCGCCCGACGGCGGATCTATGTTGAAGAGAATCCGATTAATCCCTTAAACGATATCATTTATTGGGGGCGATGAACATAGCCGCCTGAAGAAGCACTCGTTTCTTCTTTGCTGTTGGAATGATAGATATAGCCTTGCGAAGCGAGGCCGTTGCTTATGTCATAGAAGATCCATGCATCTCCGGGAGCGGGGCCGGGGCTGATCATAAACCAATCGAAACTCATAATGTAATCCCCCGAGCGGCTTGGTTTTCCTTTTGTGTTAGGACCGTCATAGGCGTCGGTGTCATTACACATATAATAGGTATAGTCCGGCCCCGAGGTAACAACAAGATGATGATCCGCCACAAGAGAACCGTCCCGAAATGGATCGGACGGAAGGCTGGTCAAGTATGAAAGGGGAGTGGTTAAACGGCGGAATACGCGCTTGGGATAACGTTCCGCATAATTACTTGTGGGGAAATCATTTTGATCCAGGAAATACATATCGAGTCCTGTATGGACAGCCCCCATATCACTATAAGCGCGGGTAACCTTCGCTCGCAATTGCGCATTCAGAAAATTTGGAACTGCAATCGCCGCCAGGATTCCGATGATCGCGACAACAATCAAAAGTTCGATGAGCGTAAATCCACGCTTGACATTCATAAGTTAACCTCATACCATCCTTAAACTGTCATTTCAATTGATTTGCATGCTTTTATTATCCAGTTACTATCACAATTTTTCAATCAAAATTTTTCGGCAAACTCTTTCTGATTCATGGCGGCATGAAAAATGTGAATTTTTTAGATATCACATTCATACAGGAATCAGGACTATGGTATGATTGAGTTTCAATCCAACAATGAATACCGACATGCATCTTGCTTTTGCAATAAAAACAACAATGCGGAAGAGATCGCTATAGAATTGGGAAAAAGGTGGGAGGATAACCATCATGGCCTCAAAATCCGCTTTTACCTTGATTGAATTATTGATTGTCGTCGCCATTATCGGCATTCTTGCAGCTATCGCCGTTCCCAATTTCATCAACGCCCAAACTCGGTCAAAAGTGGCGCGGTCTCAAGCTGACGCACAAGCCATAAGTACAGCCCTGGAAATGTACAAATTGGATGTCAATGAATATCCGCCCGACGCCAGATCCGGGCTGTATCAGCATTTCTCTCTACGTTGGGGAAAAGAACCGTCTTCGGGAAAACACTTGACTACGCCTGTCGCCTACATGAATTCGATTCCCGCGGATCCCTTTAACAGTAAAATAGCATGGGAGGGATGGACTCCCTTTGGCAACGCAAAGGATACTGACGAAAAAACCATGTATTTCCTGAACCGCAAATACAATGACGGCGTGAATTCCTGGGAGCCGGGCCTGCCCTTCGCTAATCTTTTCACGAGTGTGAACTGGCAGCTTTACTCAATAGGACCATCCATGCAATATGGGTGGCGAGCTGAATTGACGGCTTGTTGGTTGATGCCGTATTCCCCATCCAACGGTCTTATGAGCCGGGGAGGAATTTGGAGATTGGGATGATATTCAGCGTAATCCAACTGGAAAAAGACTCATGAAACCATTTCAATATCCCAAGGAAAGAACATCATCTCAATCCACGGTGAAGGAATCATCCAATGACAAGCCGCGAAAGAGTATTGGCCGCCATCGAACGCCGGGAGACGGATCGAGTTCCTCTTGATTTTTGGGCGGAGGAAATCGTCTGGAAAAGGCTTCTTCAGGATTTGAACTTTACTACCAAAAGAGAATTATTGGAGCATTTTCAAATCGACTTGCGTTGGACCGATCATCGCTATATCGGGCCGAATTTTTCCGACGGGAAGAGCGGCTATATCGAGAATATGTGGGGAGAGCGGTTTATACGTACAGATACAGGAGAGCAAGTCGCCTGCGGCGGCGCTTTAGATAAGGCGAGTTCATTCGGCGAAATAGAAAACCACCACTGGCCTTCAAACGATTGGGTCTGCCTGGATCATCTCAAAGAACATCTGCGAAGAGATGATCCATACGCCATCCTTTATGGTTATGCGGACATCTGGCAGCGCGCGGCCATGGTGCGCGGTCTTGATAATATGTTTTTCGATATGCTCGAACGACCGGACTGGGTACACTATATGACCGGCCGACTGGCGGATTTCTATCGTGAAGATTGGATTCGCGCCATGGATGTCAGTCGAGGGCGCATCGATATTTTTTTATTGATCAGCGATCTGGGTTCGCAAAACGGACCTATGATGAATCTCGATTTATTTCGGAGATTTGTGAAACCGCGTATTCAAGAGATGGCCGATCTCGTTCACTCATTCGGGAAAAAATTGATGTTTCATTCCTGCGGATCCGTTCGACTCTACATTCAGGATCTGATCGACGCCGGCGTCGACATCCTCAATCCCATCCAGCCCTCCTGCAAAGGGATGACTCCAAAGGAACTCAAGAAAGATTTCGGGAAGGATCTCTGTTTTCATGGCGGGATGGACATCCAAACGGTTTTACCTCATGGAACGCCGGAGGAAGTTCGCCAATCCACTCGTCAGTTGATAGACGACATGAAGCAGGGAGGAGGGTTTATTCTTTGCCCAAGCCATACTCTCCTCCCCGATATTCCAACTGAAAATATCATGGCAATGTATCAAGAGGCAATATTATGAAATGACTCATGAACACCAAGGCGATCTCCACAGGAAACCGAAATCACTTCCTTAAATGTATGCTATACTATATGCATATCGTTTTCAGGAAATTTTCAACAAAAACCAAAAACTAAACACTAAACACATATTTCCCAGATTATGTTTCTTACGATTGCAATGATTCAGCATAGAAAGAGAGAAATAATCATGATGCAATCTAATCGCAGATGCTTTCTTAAGGCATCCGTTTTGGGCGTCGCCGGCATCGTTTTTGCAGGAAATCGAACCGCCTTCGCCGCATCAGAGTTGACCGAAGAGGAACGTAAATTATTGAGTGGATTCACCTGGTTTAAGCAATCAGGTTTTCGCATCCTTGACGGCGACAAAGTCATTTATTTCGATCCCTACCAATTAACGCAAACGATTCATGACGCCGACGTCATCTTCATCAGCCATTCGCATGGCGACCATTGCGATATAGCAAGCATTCAGAGGATCATCAAAGACTCAACAAGAATCGTTACCGAACCGGAATCGGCGGCAAAGATAGCGTCGATCTCATCGAATGTCATTACCGTTTCGCCGGGCGATACGATCACTATAGATGACTATATCTGCGAAGCTGTACCTTCGTACAATGTGAATAAAACCAATCATCCAAAATCCAAAAACTATTTAGGATTCATCGTCACGCTGCGCGACGGCCGGCGAATCTATCATGCGGGAGATACAGACCGCATTTCCGAAATGACCGGCTTCAACGCCGACGTCGCTCTTTTGCCTTGCGGCGGAACATATACCATGTCAGCGGCGGAAGCGGCGGAAGCCGCCAAAGATATTCAACCCAAATTGGTCGTTCCCATGCATTACGGGGCAGCTGTGGGAAGCATTCGCGACGCCGAACAAGTCCGGGATCTTCTAGCCGGCGT
Source organism: Candidatus Omnitrophota bacterium (assembly GCA_016934335.1). Taxonomy (GTDB): domain Bacteria; phylum Hinthialibacterota; class Hinthialibacteria; order Hinthialibacterales; family Hinthialibacteraceae; genus JAFGTC01. Next base: position 10,499 of record JAFGTC010000167.1, read on the forward strand.
CGTCCCTGTAGTCATTATGGATGAAGGGCAGACCATTGATCCGCTTCCAACAAAAATCTTGAATCACGCTATATATTGAAAGAAAAAGACGACGCAAAAAAGAATTTCTCTTTCCATTCCTTCTCAATTTCAACCTATTCTCCCAATGAAACTTGAAAAGAATACTTACCCGCAGGCGCCTTCAGAATCATGCTGCTTCCATCCGACTTTACCGCTTTAAGACAGGGTATATCGGATATGGATCGGGCGTTTTCTGTAATGTGAGAAAGAGAACGGGCGGGCAAAACAATCTCCGCGCTCGTGTTGGCGGGAATCGTCGCATCGAGAGTGAAGCGATCCTGACGCATATGCCATTCCGTCGCGATGACGCCATGAATGGAATCGTAAGATGCTTTTGCATGCGTTAAACCGCCGCCGGGGCGGGGATGAATGATAAAATGTTTGTAACCCGGGGCCGTTGGATCAGGATTGATGCCGGCTATATTTCGATACATCCATTCTGCAACTGCGCCCAGAGCATAATGATTGAACGAATTCATCCCGGGATTTTGAAATCCCCTTCCATCCACCCAACCGTCCCACCGCTCCCAGATAGTTGTTGCGCCATGATCGACCATGTATCCCCAAGAGGGAATCGTTCGTTTGATGAGAAGCTGATAGGCGATGTCGGTTTGGTTCATTTTCGACAATTCCAGCATCATGCGGTTGGTCGCCTGAATGCCGGTCGATAAGCTGCCATGATAATCTTCAATCTTGCGAAGAAGATGCTTCATCGCCGATTCGCGCTTATCTGGAGGCAGCAAGTTAAAATGCAGCGCTAGAGCGTAGGCGGTCTGGTTATCTTCTTTGCTGCGTCCATTTTCGTCGAAATATTTTTGAACATAGGCATTTCGGATATTTTGAAACAGCGCCGAATAGGTTTGTGCATCGTTTTTGCGATGAAGCGCACGCGCTGCTCGAGACAGCAAATCGGCGGAATGAGCCGCGAAGGCCGTTGCGATTTGTTCTTTCGAGACTCCCCCGCCTTCCTTCGGCCAATTATCCAAAATTAATGTATCGGCGTTGAGCCAATCGCCGTAATCGTTTCCCCGCCCATCCGTCCAAATAAAATCAGTGGAATTATTCTGAACATAAGCAATCCATCGCTGCATCGATTCGTAGTGACGCTCAAGAATACGCTTATCGGCGTAATTTTCATACATCCTCCACGGAATAATGATTCCGGCGTCAGCCCAGGCCGGCGCGCCGACAAATCGTTCTACATGTGCGATCGGATTCGGCGAGAAATCGGAGTATTGCCCTTTTTCCGTTTGCGCATCCCGGATGTCTTGGAGCCATTTGGTGTAAAACGCAGGCATATTCATGTTGAAACAGGCGGCCTGCGAAAAAATTTGAGCGTCGCCCATCCATCCCAAGCGCTCGTCGCGCTGCGGGCAATCCGTCGGCGTGCTGTGCATGTTCCCGCGCTGCGTCCATAAAATATTCGACATGAGCTTATTGAGCATGGGATCGGAGCATTCAAACTTGCCGACGACGCGAGGGGCGGAATGGATGGCGTAGGCCGTCACATGATCCAACGGAGGCGCCTTCTTCAATCCCGTAATTTCCAGAAAACGGAAGCCATGATAAGTGAAACGCGGCTCAAAACGATTCGATTTCTCTCCGTTGAGAATGAACTCATCGATTTGAAAGGGGCCGCGAAGATTATCCGTATAGATAGTCCCATCGGGATTGACGACTTCGGCATAGCGCAATTTAACGCAATCCCCCGATTCGCCTTCCGTTGAAAGACTGCACCAACCGACTAGATTCTGTCCGAAATCATAGACAAAAACATTGGATTGGGGCTCAGCGACGGAAAGAGGCTTCAACGCTTCCGTTTTCTGAATCGGCTCATTCGGCTGCGGCGTAAGTTTGGCCGGCGGACAAGGAAGAATGACTGCTTTCCCCCAATTGGCGTCATCGTAGTTCGCCCGACTCCAGTTCGGTTTTTCCATTCGTGAATCGTAGATTTCTCCATGAATGATGTCGGCGCCTCGAATGGGGCCGTCCAAGGTTCCACGCCAGGTTGAATCGCTGACGATGACATGCCGGCTGCCATCTGTACATGAAATATCCAACTGAGCCAATAGAGCCAGTTGGTCGCCGTAGATGCGGAAGCTGTTCATCAATCCAACTCGGCCCGCATACCAGCCCTCGCCAAGAATCGCGCCTATGGCGTTCTTCCCTTCTCGAATCTGCGGTGAGACGTCGTAAGTCTGATATTGGATGCGCGTCGTGTAATCCGTCCATTCGGGAGCGAGTATGTTATCTCCGATCCTTTCGCCGTTGATGTGAATTTCATAGAGACCCAGCGCTGAGGCGGTAAGCGTCGCGCGGGCGACGGGCGCCGTCAGCGAGAAATCCTTTCTCAGCATGGGAGAGGGGTTGGGCGTCCAATTCTTGCCGGGATCGACGGCTCGAGTCACGCCGTCCGTCAAACGATTCTGCGACCAGGAATCGTCTTCGATCGAATCCATACCCGTAACGACTTTTTCATAAGCCAGATTTTTTCCGTTCGCCAACACCTGCATTTCCGCCAAGGCGAAGCCAAAGTTGTCTCCATCGCGGCATGCCAGTTTAGTGACATAAAGCCGGATGTATCGCGCACAAACGCCGTCGAAAGAAAATTCCTGCGGTTCGTCGCCGGGATTGTCGTAATCCTTTTGCGCGGCGTCCAAGACGGTTTCAAACGATTCGAAGCCGGGATCATTAGACACATCCAGCCGAAATCGAACAGGAAACAAAAATCCCGGCGCATCCATCCAATTAAAAGGATGAGCAGGATAAAGTTGAATGGAGTCAACTTCACTTTGTTTTTCCAAATCGATGACGACCCATTTTACGGCATCGACTTGATGGGCAATTTGACTGTGATATCCGTTATGCCGCCGCTCCGGTTTGGGGAGTCTTCCGCCGAATCCGATCCAATGGGCCTTCCAATCGTCTTCTCTTCGCAATCCCATCTGCCATAAGGCTGGCTGGCTGTAAGGAGACGGCTTATCGGCGGCGTCCCAAGCGCGAACTTTCCAAAAATATCGAACGCCGCTTTTCAACGGTTTGCCGGCGTAGGGAATCTGAATGGAGCGATCCGAAAAAACTTTTCCGGCATCCCAGATATTGCCCTGATCGCTTTCTAATAGATTAAGATCATCCGATACGAGAATTTGAAAGGCGCTCTGAACTGCGCCTCTGCGCGAGTCGTTAATCTTCCAAGACAGGCGCGGGGCTGATTCATCGATTCCCAAGGGATTGACCAAATATTCACACGTGAGACTATGCGGCGCCTTGGGAAAATCGTCGCCGGCAAAACCGTTGAATCCCCACAAAAAAAACGAAAAAATCATGCAAAAATTGACAGAACACTTCATCTTGCAAACGCTCCCAATTTCGAATTTTCAATTCCGCGAATTATTCTTTCAGCATATCACGCCCGAACTCCAATAGGAACGTTGAAAGTATCATAGAGAAACGCTTTGTTTTGCGCCCACTCAATTACATTCTCTATTTTTATGAAATCACAGTCGAGTGCGGAGGAGGAGGCGGATGAACAGCGGGCCTCCTATCAGGGCGGTAATGATTCCCACCGGCAATTCGGTCGGCGCAAAAGCCGTCCGGGCGATGGTGTCGCAAATCACCAAAAAGGATCCCCCCAGGCAAAAGGATGCAGGTAAAACGATGCGATGGTCGCAGCCGGTCAATTGCCGAACGGCGTGCGGAACGATCAAGCCCACAAAGCCGATGGGGCCTGACAGCGAGACCACGGCGGCGGTCGCTAATCCTCCCCCGATAAACACGAGCCGTTGAATAGCGGCAACGTTAACGCCGTGCCCGGAAGCAAGTTCCTCCCCCATGGTTAAGTGATTCAATTCCACAGAGCACGACAGCAAGATTCCCAATCCCGGTAGTAAAAAGGGAAAAAGCGCCGTCAGTTCCCGATATCCGATGACATCCAATCCTCCCATCATCCACCGATCCATCTGGAGAAGAAGGTGCGGACTGGCGAGATAACGCAGAAAGAGAATTGCCCCGGCGGACATGATGGACAGGGTCACGCCGGCCAGCAGCAGCGAGTAGATGGAAATTCCTTCGGGGCGTCGTGCGATTGTATAAATCATCAGCAGCACAAGAATCGATCCAGCGAGCGCCAATAACTGTGCGGCGCCAAACACCCACCAGCCAGTCAAGAGGCTGGGGAAAAGAATGGCGGAAGCCGCTCCGATCGACGCTCCTCCCGTGATTCCAAGGGTATAAGGCTCTGCCAGAGGATTATGAAGAATAACTTGAAACGACGCTCCCACAACCGCCAGCGTCCCCCCCACCAAGGCGGCGAGCATCACGCGGGGTATGCGTTGGAAGAGAAAGATTTCCGCCGCCGCGCTCCATTCACCTCCATAAATGGCGTGGAGAACGTCGGAAAATCGAATGCTCTCGCTGCCGTAAAGGGGAGCGATCCCAAGAATCGCGGCGAAAGGAATTCCATAAAGCAAAAGGAGCCTCAAATTAGCGCGGGGCGTTATAGGGCCTTTCATCATGATGGATTCTCCAAACGAGGAAATACAACCGGCCTCTGGGATTGGGGATGTTTGGCCATAAGAATTTCACTGCCATACACGCTCTGCACAATCGATTCTTTTAAAACATCTTCCGTCTTCCCTTCACTCACGATGCGTCCCTGGTTCATCAAAATAATCCGTTCGCAATAGAGCGATGCGAAATTTAAATCGTGCAAAATCACGGCCGCCGAGAATCCCGACCGGACCAGGCGGCGGAGAATCCCAAACAAGCGGATTTGGTGATGAAAATCGAGCGCATTGGCGGGTTCATCCAGCAAGAGGATGGAGGGTTCCTGCGCCAAGACGGACGCCAGGAGAACGCGTTGCCGCTCTCCACCGGATAATTGGGATAATCTACGATTGCGGAGAGACAGGGCATCGGTTTGGCGGAGAGAGTCTTCGATGATTTCCATATCGTGATCCTGCATGAAGCCGCCCAGGGTAAGATGGGGGTATCGCCCCATACAAACGACATCGACGACGCGGTGATCGAATTCGTAAGGCGTGGATTGCGGAAGGTATCCCAGAATGCGCGCTATGCTTCGCCGATCCATTTTTTCAATCTTGCGGCCCGATAGGTAGATTTTACCTGACGAAGGTTTGAGTATGCCGGCGGCGAGTTTGAGGAGAGTGCTTTTACCGGAGCCATTGGGACCGATTACGGCAGTCAATTCTCCTTGACGGAGGGATAGATCATCCACTTTCAAATTCCAGTCGGAATCGGGATACGCGTAGCGCAGGGCAGCGATATGAAGCGGATCAGGAGGATGAATCATAAGCGTCATCATGGAGGATGTCAAACAATGTTTGCGCAGTCTGAGTGATTCTCGGCCCCGGCACTAAAAGATAATCATTGGTGACGATATATATTCTTTTGGAGGCAACCGCGGCGAGAGTAGGCATAATATTCCAATCACTAATCAGGGATGGGAAGGAGTCAGGCGGCATGTCTTCGCCCGGATGGAATTCGATGATGACATCCGGATTTCGCTTCAACAGCGATTCTTTGGATATTTGCGGATAGCGCCCCTGCACATCGTTGAAAATATTCTCGCCGCCGGCGATTTCCAACAACTCGTTGACGAACGAGGAAGGGTGAACCGTGAAGACGCCCGTTAGAGAATGAGCGCGGCGACCTAGGCAGAGAAACACGGTAGGCTTCGTTTGGATGCGCGACGATTTTCTTCGAATCTCATTCAGCGTCTTCATTTTTTCCCGAACTAACTGGTCGGCTTTTTTCTCGCATCCCAGCACGGCGCCAATGGCTCGAATTCCATCGAAAATCGTATTCATGCTGTCCATATCGGCGCGAAGATAGGGTATTTTCTTATCGACGCAGAATTCTTCGTGTTTTTGCATCCGTCCTTGAAGAATAATCAAGTCGGGCCGCAGAGAAAGCATCTTTTCAAAATCCGGATCGATGAATCCTCCGATGCGTTCAATTTGAAGCGCCTCCGTCGGATAGTCGACGAAATCGCTGACCCCGACGATCCGCTTCTCTTCGCCGAGAGCATAGACGCATTCAACTATATTCGGCGCGGAGCAAATGATGCGGCATGGAACATTGGAAAGGCCGCCCTTCTCATCGGAAGGCAAGGAAGCCGCAGGGCGCAAACGGTTCAAATCTTGGAAGGCAAAAGATAGAAGAACGCCAATCAAAGACAAGGCGACGGCGAGTAAGATTCCGGTATTCTTCTTCATGGGCGCTATCCCGATACAAAAATCCCCCGGCGGAAAATCCGGGGGCGGAATAGCCATGCCTAAATAACGCCATGACCCACTTTCTCGCATCCCGAAGAAGCGGCCGGTTTCTTACAGGCAGGTCTCCTGGCTTCTGGTTCCTGCTCTTCCCCCTTCCCATTCTGCATTTTCAGAACAGTGGGCGTTTTGGAAGGTTTTGACCAGTTACAGTGGCGGGTCCGCGCCGGAATTTAACCGGCTTCCCTTTTCATTCACACGCCGTGAACACCTGTAAGACTTCTCCATTACTCTACTAAATAACCTCTGAAAAACAAGTGGCGTCTTTCAGATCCGCCAAACGAGGCAAAAAAAAACAAAATAGTAGCGATCTCATTCTCATGACGCCAAGAAGGTTTTTTTTTCTACTCGAATATCAGGATCAAGAGAAGGGGTTGCGTTCCATCGCAGGCTTCGGCACACTTAAGCGGTATGTATTCTTGATCTGATTCGCTTAATCTGGGCATAAATCACCGCTTCACGTCATCCTTTGACAAAAAGATGGATAAGAATGCTTCATTTCGAGAACCTTGATTCAATATTGAATAAAGAGGCTGACAAATGATATACAAAACACTTCTATTTTTGTTACTGGGCCTTATAACGGCCGCCAACGCACAGGCGCAGGGGAATGAATCTGATAACAGGCTGCAAACATTCATCAAAGAACATGTTGAGCAGATTCAACCGCTTCAAACTTCCATGAACCGCGCATATTGGCGGGCGGCGACGACCGGCAACGACGACGATTACGATCACTACAACCAACTTCAACTAGACATTCGAAAGATCTATAGCGATTCGAAGGAATTCGAGTATGTGAAATCCATGAGAGAAAAAGGAGACATTCACGACCCCTCCTTAAAACGACAATTAGACAAACTGTATTTATCTTATCTTTCGAATCAAACGCCGCCTGAATTATTAGAGCGGATCGTCGCTTTAGATACAAAGATCCAAAAAACCTACAACATATTTCGCGGGGAAATGGAAGGAGAGAAGGTCACCAACAGCGATATTTATCTGCTTTTAACAACAGAAACCGATCTTACGAAGCGAGAACTCGCATGGCGGGCGAGCAAGCAAGTGGGCGAGGAAATTATCGAGGATTTGCTGCAGTTGATCAAACTTCGCAATCAAGCGGCGCGCCTGTTGGGCTTCGAAAATTTCCACACATTCTCCATCACAATCGCCGAACAGACCGTCGATGAATTGGACAGCCTCTTCGATCGATTGGATCGGGAAACGCGCGAACCGTTTTCTCAATTAAAGAACGAACTGGATCGCCTGTTGTCCGAGATGTACGGAATTTCACCGGACGAACTGATGCCTTGGCATTATCACGATCCCTTCTTTCAGCGCACGCCTCTGGTTTATGAGTTAAATTTAGACGACTATTACAAAAAATTTGACGTCAAAATACTAGCGGAAACTTTTTATGCGGGCATCGGCCTGCCGGTCGACGGCATCCTGCAGCGAAGCGATCTATATGACCGCGAAGGGAAATATCCCCATGCGTTCAGCGAAGACATCGACCGCATGGGCGACGTCCGCATCCTTTGCAATCTCAACAACGACGAGCGCTGGATGGAAACGATACTGCATGAACTGGGTCATGCGATTTACAGCCTGCATCACGATCCCGACGAACCGTATTTACTCCGCGAACCGGCTCACAGTTTCACCACCGAGGCGATCGCCATGTTTTTCGGCCGGTTAAGCCGAAACGCGGCATGGATGCAGGGCATGCTGCGTCTCACCGATGAAGAGCGTCAAGAAATCGAAAACGTAAGTTGGAGATATACGCAGTTCCAGCAACTGCTTTTCACCCGCTGGGCGATGGTCATGTATCATTTCGAAAAGCAACTGTACGCAAATCCCGAGCAGGACTTGAATTCCTTATGGTGGTCTCTGGTGAAAAACTATCAATTCGTCAATCCGCCTCCCAAGCCGTACGACGCGGGATGGGCTTCCAAACTGCACTTTGTCAGCGCTCCCTGCTACTATCATAATTACATGCTGGGCGAGCTGCTGGCTTCTCAGCTGCATCACTATCTATCGTCTCAAATCATCAAGTCAAAGAGCGATAAAACGATCAGTTATATCAATCAAAAAGAGGTCGGCGCCTTCTTGAAAAAGCAAATCTTCGCCCCGGGCGCCAAGTATGAATGGAACGACCTGATTCGCCGCGCTACGGGAGAGCCTCTTACGCCCGCCTATTTTATTCAACAATTTGTGAAAGAGTAAATCATGCTTGATCCAGTAACTTATCAACAACGCCGAAATGTTCTAAAGGAATCCATACGGGAAGGAATCGTTCTATTTCCAGGCAACGGCGAATCCCCCATGAATTATTCCGCCAATCCTTATCCTTTTCGTCAGGATAGTTCTTTCTTGTATTTTTGGGGATTGGACATGCCGGCAATCGCCGCCGCGCTGGACATTGATCGCGATCAAGAGATCGTTTTCGGAAATGAATTGACGTTGGAAGATCGAATCTGGATGGGGCCGCTTCCTACGCTGCGTGAAAAATGCGAAAGCATGGGCCTTCAAGACGTCAGACCCTATCGTGAACTGCATGACTATGTGCAAAGTCGGACGAACATCCATTTTTTGCCGCCCTATCGATCCCAAATCAAACTGCAACTGAGCGCTCTCTTGCATAAAACGCCGCACGAATTAGACGCTTCGGCGTCCCCCGATTTGATACGCGCCGTCGTCGCGCAGCGATCCATCAAAAATGCCGATGAAATCTCCGCCATCGAAGCGTCGATCCATGTATCGCGCGCGATGCACGCCTTTGCCATGCGATCCGCCAAAGAGGGATGCACAGAGCAAGAAATCGCCGGTCTGATGGAAGGCATGGCTCTGTCAAAAGGATATCGCCTTGCGTTCCCAACCATTTTTTCCATTCACGGCGAATTTCTGCACAATCCCTTCTACGAAAACCGACTCGATCCGGACGATATCATCATCCACGATTCCGGCGTGGAAGGCGCTTCGCACTATGCCTCGGATATTACGAGGACGCTGCCGGTCAATGGAAGATTCACGCAGAGGCAGAAAGACGTCTACTCGATCGTTCTCCGCGCGCAGGAGAAGGCGATGCAATCGATCCGACCCCAGATAGAATACCGCGAAGCGCATCGCGCCGCTTCTGTGGAACTGGCGTCGGGATTAAAAGAATTGGGGCTTATGAAGGGGGATGTTCACGAAGCAGTTGAACAAGGGGCCCATACATTGTTTTTCCCGCACGGAATCGGGCACATGCTCGGATTGGATGTGCATGACATGGAATCGCTTGGAGAAGACTATGTCGGCTATACGGATGAGATCGAGCGGCGATCTGATTTCGGCTGGAACGCCCTGCGGCTGGCGCGGCCGCTCGAACCGGGCTTTGTTGTAACCGTCGAGCCGGGATTATACTTCATCCCGGATTTAATCGATCAATGGAAAAGCGAACAAAAACATACCGACTTCATCCAATATGATCGATTGGAATCTTACAAAGATTTCGGCGGCGTTCGCATTGAAGACGATGTCTGCGTCACCGAAGACGGCTGCCGCGTCTTGAGCGCAGCCATCCCTAAAACAATCGCCGATGTTGAAGGAGCAGGCTGCGCCTAGCCCGGAAAAGTGGATTCCCACATGGAGCGGAAAAGGAGATTAGTTCTCACGCCCCGGCTCCACATTAAGCAGATTTCTTACAAAGAAATCCATGCGGCGTCGTTGGCCGTATGGACTTTCCGCGCAGCCGTGCCCCGCGCCGGGAATGATCAGCAGATCAAAATCCTTATCGGCTTTGATAAGCGCATCGACCACCTGCATGGTCGACGCCGGATCGACGTTGCGATCCAACTCGCCGACGATCAGCAGCAATTTGCCTTTCAGCCGGTGCGCTTGAGTCACGTTGGATTGTTCTTCGTAATGCGGGCCGACCGGCCAACCCATCCACAATTCGTTCCACCAGATTTTGTCCATGCGGTTGTCGTGGCATCCACAGTCGGCGACGGCGGCTTTATAGAAGTCGCCATGCGCCAACAGGGCGCGCAGCGCATTCTGGCCGCCCGCCGAACCGCCGTAGATTCCCACGCGGCTAAGATCCATCTGGGGATGCGCCTGCGCGGCGGCTTTCATCCACAAGATGCGATCGGGAAAGCCGGCGTCACCCAGATTTTTCCAGCAGACGTCATGAAACGCTTTGGAGCGGTTGGAGGTTCCCATTCCATCGATCTGAACGACGAAAAAACCGAGTTCCGCCATTTTGTTTTGGCGGATATACCGGCCAAACTCTTTTGGAACATGAGAACTGTGGGGGCCGGCATAGATTTCTTCTATAACCGGATAGATCTTATTGGGATCGAATTGACTCGGACGAAAAATGATTCCATAAATATCGGCGGCGCCGTCTCTTGCCTTGGCGGAGAAGCATTCGGGCGGACGCCATCCTTCCTCCAATAATTTAGACCAATCCGAACGTTCTAATTCGCAAATCAGGCTGCCGTCGCTGCTGCGGCGCAGTTCGGCGACCGGCGGTTGATCGACGCGAGACCAGGAATCGATAAAATACTCCCGGTTGGGAGAAAATTCCCATTGATGCGTTCCTTCCGCTTGGGTTAAAACAATAAATTCGCCGCCGTCGAAATTCACGCGGCACAAGTGGAGATAGTAAGGATCCTGCTCGGGATATACGCCGCCGGCGCTGAACCAAATCTGACGCTTTTCAACGTCGACCCGCTCGACTTTGCGAACGACCCATCGACCGCGCGTGATCTGATTTTTCACTTCGCCAGTCAACGAATCGTAAAGATAGAGATGGTTCCATCCGTCCCGTTCGCTCATCCAGATAATTTCGTTTGAATCGTCCAGAAACTTCTTGTATTGCTTCCCGGCATAATCGATAAATGTCTTGCTCTGCTCGTCGATTATCGCCCGCGCTTCTCCGCTTTCTGCATTCACGCCTACGATGCGCAAAACCTGATGGCCGCGTTGATTGTAGGTAAACATAAACTCGCTGGAATCCGGCCGCCAATGAATGTCGCGGATGCTCCAGGCATTCGGAAATAATTCATCGGAAACAGGGATTGGCCTTTTCTTCTCAACATCAAAAAGATGCGGGCGCGGTACAGGCATTTGATCGCCGGGTTTGTTGTAAGAGTACGAGTGCAGTTTCGGCTGAAGTTGATCGTCGGGAGAGGATTCGATCAGATAGACGGTTCGTTCTTCGCCTTTCTTGATTTTCATGACGGCAAGTTTTTTCGAATCCGGCGACCAATAAAAGGGAGAAGCGTAACGATCATCCTCGGAGCCGTCATCGCATAGAGTGAACTCCTCGCCGGTCGCCGCATGGCGCACGCCGACGGATGAATCGGTGCAGAATGCAATCCATTTTCCGTCGGGCGAAGCGCCTTCGGGAGGAAGCGGCGATGGTTCAGACGCTTCCTCCGCCTGAGTTATAATTCCGTCGATCACAGCATCGCCAGGCTCGCGAGCGCATTCAAAGACGCCAAGCGTCTTTCCTTCTTTGTCGGCCGCCAACCAGACATGTCCTTCGTAGGAATGCTGTTCGCGGCTCTCGCCGGGTTGCAGAGAACCATAGGACTGACGCCGGCCCGATGCATCGATCCAAAACAGGTCAACTATATGGCCGGTTTTATTAATAAAGTGAATGCTGGATTCTTCGCCGGTTCGTCGTGAAGGTCGAATTGCTGCGCTGGATTCCAGCCCGCGCCCCGCATCGATTTCTTCGGAGCATTCCACCAGCCGCTTGCCGTCAGGACGGCACTTCCAGTTCTTATCAAACGCTTTGAAGCGGATCCATTGGCCTGATTCTTCGACTTGAATCCACTGAAACGGAAGCTGCGACGGATCAATCTTTTGATTGGCCTGTCCGCTCAGGGTTTCGGCCAGCTGCTCATGATCAAACGCCGGCCGCCGGAATCCCCGCACGGCGTCGACAAAGACAAACTCGTGCTCTTTCGGCCCTGTCTGTACGCGATACCAGAAACTTTTGCCGTCCTCCGACCAGTTGGGATGGACGGATTGACGAAACACTTTGCCCCGCGTTCTCTGGTCCAAACTGCCGGCTCGTTCATAGTCGGCGCGCATACCTTGAGCGGATGCGTGATGGAGAGAAAAAAGAAAAACAAATACCAATAATGCACAATGAATGGATAACTTATTGAGCATGAATCGATGTCTTCCTGTATTGATTTGATCCGCCGTCGTCAAATAGCCTTAAAAATGAATGCGAAATCTATCTCTCTTTTTCGTGACATCCATTTCAATACGGGCCAGAGCGTCAATGGAAATATCCGGATGAAGATGCAGGAAGCGTACAACCTAACTCATCCAGGCGCGTTGTCGCTTCGCATTTTTCAAGACTTCGCCGGCGATGCGTACATCTTCGGCAATCTCGAAATCGAACATTCCCGCCAAAATATGATCGGCGCCGTGATCGAATGCATATTGGAATGCATCCTTGGGAGGTATGGCGCCGGCGGCCATTACTTTGAACGCGATCCATGGCTTTGACACTCCACTCATAAATTCGCTTACTTTTCCGGGATCATTGCACCAATAACCGGGAATCTCTGCGATAATGTCTTGGATTTCCTCCGGTTTCGGCGCCGTGGGATAGTTATGGTGATGAAAGGTCTTGATATAGAAGTCGGCGTCGATCCCATTTTTTTCGCATTCGATAACCGCCCTCAAATCATGCGCCCCCACGCCGCTGGGAACGCCCGCCTGTTTTGCGATTTCAACCGCTTTTGCGATGCGATCAATTTTGCCTTGCGCGACAAGTTGATCCGATCGAACGCCCCACAAATAAACCGCATCGACGCCATTGTCGACGATCTGGTTCACTTGGGTTCGGTAGGCGTCCATCGTCTCATCGATTTCCGCCGTAGGGCAGACGATCCATTGCATCTTCCCGCCTCGCTTGTAGCGATATTCCCGCAGAAAATTCATGACTCCCGGCGCCGTATGAATCACTAACGTGTTGATTCCATGCGATTCGGCGAGCGCCATCGTCTCGAGAATTTTATCGAGCGTGTTGTAATGCTGAGCCAGCGTATAGACGTATTTCAAGTCGCGGCTGTGGGTATAATGAGTCAGCAAATTCCCGCCAAGCAGCAGACGGCTGATCTTCATATCCTTTATCAGGCCCGTTGGGAGAGCGCTTTCGGATTCATTTTTAGAGTCGTCTTGCTGAGCGCTTGCAATCGTAGACGCCGCACAGGCGGCGCTTAAAAAGGAATTTTGCATGAACGTTCTTCGATTCAAATTGGAAGGCATTTTGATTCTCCTCTAGGAATAAATTCTATGGTATAAATCGCGCCATACATGCAAGGATTTTTCAAGTTTAGAATAAACGTCGCCGCCAATGCCATACCCCTGCAGCCCGATAAGTCCTCGATAGCCGAGCGATTCGAATGTCTGCAGAAAATGCTCGACAGAGTAGTCGCCCTCTCCCAGCGGGAGGATGGCTTTCCGCACATCCAATTCACCGGCGTTATTCATGGATCCGTTCACCGTAATGCAGTTAAGTTTGGGCAGAACGGATTCCGCCTTCGATTTCAAATCATCCGGCCCTTCGATGCAAAGCCAATGGTAGAGATTAAAGGTGCATCCTACATTCCCGCGATCGACTTTACACGCGACTCGATGCGCATCGCCGGCTCGCTCCAGCCAATCCCCTCTATGGTGATAAAGTGAAATCGGAAGATCAGCCTTCTCCGCCATGATCGAAATTTCCCGGATCAAAGCGGCGGCGAACGGATCGCCGGCGGGGTCGGAAGGCCCGAATTGTTTACTGGTTGGAGTGATCCAGAGGAGCGTACCCCGTTTTTCCAATTTTTTTAGCAGAGGGGGAATGACGGGTGGAATTTCATGATCATCGATAGACAAGCGAATATATACAGCGGTCAATTCTACATTGTTTTGATCAAACGCTTCGATTACTTTTGGGAACGCCTCCCATTGGCTGCGGCAATCCGTTCCTTTTCGAAGGTTGAGTCGGCGCAGCATTCGGCATTGCTGTTCGGCATTCCAGTTATTTTCCCAAAACCACGTATCCAAAACAAACAGACGATCCAACCAGCAAGATTCATCGATTTTCTTACGACCGAATGTAGAACAGGATGAAAACGCGGCGCCGATCAAAGGCGCACAAAGAACAGCTGGAATTTTTAATACATGGCGTCGCTTCACAATGGCTCCTCCTCAATGATTCCGATTCTATAACAAACATGAAGATTTGACTATCAAAATATTGATTGAATCGGTTGGAGAAGATTGGAGATATCATAACGCCCTTCACGCCGTCATAATGAAATCGCCTGCTCCTTGCCGATGGCGAGCGAAATCTTCTCTCCAGGCGGGGATGACGCCAAAAAACAAAAAAACACTCTATCAAGCCGGTCTGCCAATCCGGCCGCCTCCCTTGAATAAAAAAAACATAAAATAGCAGAATGAATTTTAACGGCGCCCTTTTTACTATGTTTACTATTTTGCTGGATCGTCTTCGCATTCGACGCCAAGGCTGAAAATGCGATCCAATTCAAAATTGCTATATTGTCGAAAAGAGATCAACGTTTGCGTCCGGGTTAATCCCTCAATTTTGATAAGGTCTTCGGTAACCAGCTTCGCCAATTCTTCATTCTTGCGAACGCGCGCAACGGCCACGAGATCGTAATCTCCGGCAACGCTGTAGACTTCCGTGATGCCCTTAATTTCAAGGATCTCTTGGGAGGCGGGAGCGATTCGAGGGCGCTCTGCATTAATCATGATAAATGCGGTAACCATCTCTTTGACCTCATTCCTAAAATTCATTTTCTGATTATAAGACTCGCCGTTCCTAATTGTCTAGTGATAAAAAGACAAAACACGCGATCTTACTCGAATTCGACGGCATTGCTATTATCATACAAAGATGACAATAGATTCTTATTTCCGAAAGCCTTAGTTAAAAAGGTAAAAAAAAATGAAAATTCGATTTCGCACATTCCCATGCTTTGGCTTCCTGATGCTCGCGGCGTTTTTCTGCCTGAAAGCCCTGGCGGAAGATTGGCCGATGTACGGCCATGATGCGGCTCGAAGCGGCGTCTCCTCCGAACAATTGACCATGCCTCTTCACGAAACGTGGCGTTATAAAACCCCCAATCCCCCCAAACCGGCTTGGCCGGCCCCGGCGGAAAACGATTATTGGCACAATCACAGAAATCTGAGAGCGACAGTAACCTATGATCGCGTCTATCACACCGTCAGCGTCGGGGATTCCGTCTTTTTCGCCTCCTCATCCAATGACAAAGTGTATGCGCTCGATGCGAAGACCGGAAAAGAAAAATGGTCCTTTTTCACGGAAGGGCCGATCCGGCTGGCGCCGACTATCGAGAACGGCCGCTTGTATGTGGGTTCAGACGACGGCGTTCTATATTGCTTAAACGCTTCCAGCGGCGAACTGCTTTGGCGGTTTCGCACGGAAGAAACCGATAGCCGCCTGCCTGGCAACGGCCGCATGATCTCACGATGGCCGATCCGATCTGGAATCGTTGTCGATAACGGAGAAGTGTTTTTCACGGCAGGAATGTTTCCCAACGAAGGCGTCTATTTGTTCGCGATTTCCTCGAATGACGGATCGTTGGCATGGAAGCAGAAAATCGATTGCTCCGCCCAAGGTTATATGGCGGCGACGGCGAAGCAGCTCATCATTCCCACGGGCCAAACCAACCCGATCGTTTTCGATCGAACAGACGGCCGCCGACTTGGGGAATTTCCCAGCGGCGGCGGCGCCTACGCTCTGTTAAGCGACGATATCTTCATCACCGGCCCGGGACGCGGCGAAAAGCAGCTGACCGTCAGCGATTCGACAACAAAAGAATCGATCGCGGCATTCGGAGGGCTCAGAATTCTTGTCGACGGCCCTGTTGCTTATCTTCAATCGGAGGCTTCCCTCTCCGCTTTCAATCGCCAGCGGTATTTTGAACTTTCAAGACAAACCAAGAAAGTAGAAGCCAAGAAAGCAGATCTTGAAAAACAAATCAAATCCATCGATCGCAACAGCCAGGAAGCGAATGCAATTCTGGAAGATCTTCGTCAAACAATGATCCGGTTGGGAGAATTGAAAAACCGACAAGAAGAATGCTTCTTGTGGAAAATCGATTTCCCCTTTCCATACGCTTTGATTCTTGCGAAGAATCTATTATTCGCAGGCGGAGAAAACCGGGCGGCGGCCATCGACGTCAACAACGGCGAAATCATTTGGGATGCGCCGATTGATGGGACGGCCTACGGATTGAGCGTCGCCGGCGGCCGCCTGTTTGTCAGCACCGATCGCGGCGTTATTCATTGTTTTTCGAATCAAAAATCCAGCGAATCCGATCCTCCCATCGAATCGCCTGCTTATCCCCAAAGCGGGAAAAAAGAATTCTACCGAAAAGCCGCGCAGCATATCATTGACCAAACCGGAATCACGCAAGGCTACGGTCTTGTTCTCGGCAGTCAGGATGGATTCCTGGCCTACGAATTAGCCCAATTGACTGATCTGTACATCATCGGCGTTGAAGAAAATCCGCAGAAAGTTCAACAAGCGCGGGAATGGCTCGATCGTGAAGGCTTATACGGCTCCCGAATCACCATTCATCAAAGATCGTTTGAATCCTTACCCTACCCCGATTATTTCGCCAATCTGATTGTCTCCGATCAAACCTTATCAGATGGAAATCTCCCCCCTTCTCTAATGGAGGCGTACCGCGTTTTACGGCCGGAAGGCGGGAAGATTTTCATCGGTCAAATGAACACCACGCCCCCGCCCCAAGGCGTTTTAACAAAAAACGTTCTCCAAGAACGGCTGCGTGCTTTATTCATTCCCAACAGTCAGATTTTTGAGAAAGAGGGAATCTGGGCGATCGTTGTAAAGGGCACACTAAATGGCAGCGACGAATGGACTCAACTCTACTCGAATCCCAGCCATACGGCCAGCAATTCTGAATTGATAGAGGGCCCTGTGCATCTGCAGTGGTTTGGAGAACCGGGGCCGAAGCAAATCATCGACCGGCATCATCGCCCCATGTCTCCCTTGTATAAAAACGGCCGCCTGTTTATTCCCGCCAACAACCAAATCGTGGCCGTCGACGCTTACAACGGTTCGCGGCTATGGAAATTAGACGTCCCCGACTCACGGCGCATCGGGGTTATGAAGAACTGCGGTCAAATGCTGGCGGCGAACGACTTGGTCTATATCGCCGCCAAAGATGAATGCTGGGGCATTGATGCGGCGACGGGCGAGAAGAAAATCGTCTTAAAAACGCCCCCGATCGAAAAAACGCCGCATGATTGGGGATATTTGAACCAAATTGGAGAACGCCTTTACGGATCGGCTCAAAAAGCCGGCGCTTCATTTTCAGACATCGATTTTGATGGAAGCCCCTTGAACGGCAGTTACATTTTAGAAGGCGATTTTCGCGAAGTCATTATCAGCAATTTTCTCTTTTCCATCGATCGCTATAAACAAGACGTGAAGTGGACCTATCAAAACGGCGCCGTCATGAACAGCGCCATGGCGATCGGCGATGAACGAATCTATTTCGCCGAATGCCGCAACCCTCAAATCATGAACGATGAGGACGGCCGCATTCGCATCGATCGATTTTGCGAAAAAGACCTCTACCTGACCGCCCTCGATCTCCATACCGGCGAGAAACTATGGGAGCAGCCCCTCCAATTACCATTTGAACATATCATGTACTTAAATTACGCCGGCGATACAGTCTTACTGACGGGCACATATAATCTCGAAAAACATGTGCACTATGGATTATTTGCGTTTCACGCCGATACGGGAAAAGCGAAATGGCAAACTTCCTATTTGGGCATGAACATCAATGGCGACAAGCCGTTTGGAACCGAAGGAAGCCACGGCGAGCAATGGCAGCATCCCATCATTCAAGGGCGAACGATCTATTCCAAACCTTACGCCTTCGATCTTCATACCGGAGAAAAACTCCCCTACATTTTCTATCGCGGAGGACATGGATGCGGCGGTTTTACCTGCTCCGCGCACTATTTGTACGGACGAGGATCCAATCCACGCATGTATCCGAGAAACGAAAATGGAACCAGCGGCATTCAACTGACGCAGGTTTCTCGCCCGGGATGCTGGCTCAACATCATCCCGGCCGGGGGAATGATCCTTCTTCCCGAATCCAGTTCGGGCTGCACCTGCAGTTACTCCGTACAAACATCGCTGGCATTCACCTCGCAAGAATTTTATTCGCCTCCCTTGTTTCTGATCCTCGAACGAGAATTCACCGATTCGCTCCAAGTCGAGTTGGCGGATCGAAACGGATTCGGAGAGATACGTTATACGCTGGATGGAAGCGATCCGTCTCCTTCCTCTCCGCTCTACAACGGCTCCTTCACCATCGATCAAACCACCGCCGTCAAAGCCAGAACATTTTGGGGAGAAACCCGATCGAGCGGCGCATCGCAAGCCGTATTTAAAAAGAAGTCCTTTTAGTCAAAGCCTTATCCATGGTCTGGTCAGTCGTAAAAAATTGGCATACTATAAGCGGCAGAGGCTCATTTTTGAGATGGATGAAATGGACCTTTTATCGCTTATAGTAAAGAGAGAGAAACAATGAAACCAGACAAATCGAATGCAAAAATATCAAGACGCACGGCTTTGCTCAGTGGAGGAGCGGCCGTCTCCTCCTTCATGCTTTTTCCCCGCTATGTTTTTGGGGGAGCGCAGCACACGGCGCCCAGCGATAAGCTGAACATCGCCATAATCGGCACGGGCGGACGCGGCACGCAAAACATGAAAGAACTTATCCGCCAGAAAGACTGTCATGTCATGGCGGTTTGCGACGTCATGGAAGAAGCCGATTACAGCCGCTTCTATTACGGAGGCGTCGCAGGCCGCGGCCCCGCCAAAGCCATCGTCGATGTTCGCTACTCTTCCGAAGAATCCACAAAAGATTATCCCGAATGCAAAGAGTACATCAATTTTGTCGAAATGCTGGATAAAGAAAAAGGCATCGATGCGGTCGTCGTCGCCACGCCCGATCACAACCATGCGATCACTTCGATCGAAGCCATGAAGCGCGGCAAGCACGTCTACTGCGAGAAGCCGCTGGCCCGCACTGTCTACGAGACGCGCAAAATCACCGAAACGGCCCGCGAAATGGGCGTGGCTACGCAACTCGGCAACCAAGGCCACAGCGGCGAAGGCATCCGCAGCACCGTCGAATGGATACGG
>JAFGTC010000168.1 GCA_016934335.1 Candidatus Omnitrophota bacterium
ATGCTCCGATGGGCGCACAAAGCGCAAATTTTAGCCTGAATTTTAGTTTCCGCAAAGCCTATCTAATATAATCGCCGCCGCGCTCCGCACGGATAAATGGTTGTAGTCGCCGCTTCCATGAATGGGATCCAACAGCAAGTCGCAGCGGTTGATAAACTCATCGATCAATCCCCAGCCGGTTCCGAGCAAAATCAGATAGGGAGCGTCATCATTTTTTAAGCGCTCCGACAAATCATGAAATCCAATCCGATCGGGGCCGGTGCGAGCGGAAGTCGCGACGAGTAAAGGCTTTTTGGCATGCTCTTTTTCTATATCCTTGATGCAGTCTTCCAGGTGCTCTTTGATCCGGACGATCGACATGGCGTCCGTCCGGGTGCGATTGTAATTGGCGCCGTAATCACTCGACCAAAACCCAGTAATGCGTCGCGCCAAGTGCTGCATGGTCGGCAAATGGTTTACGACAAAATACCGGCGCACGCCGAACGTCAAACACGATCGTGCGATGTCGTGAATATCCAAGGGCGTAATGGACGTCGTTATCACTTTGCCATTTTTTTTGTATACGGGATAATGCATCAGCGCGACATATAAAGACGCCTTCATTCCGTCACGCCTCCCGTTCTTTCCGTTCCTGCCTGCGTCGATACTCTCGATAAAGATCCGGACGGCGTCGAGCGGTTCGCTCGCAGGATTGCTCCAACCGCCAGCGATCGATCTCGGCATGATTCCCGCTCAACAAGACATCCGGAACTGCTCGGCCCATCACTTCGCGCGGGCGCGTATAGCGCGGACAATCCAACAAGCCGCATGTGAAGGAATCCTCCTCCACCGATCCGAACGAATTGACCACGCCGGGCATCAATCGGACTACCGAATCCACGATGATCATGGCGGGCAATTCGCCTCCGGTCAAAATGTAATCCCCGATGGAGATTTCATCCGGCTGGAGGATGTCGATGACGCGTTCGTCGACGCCTTTGTAATGTCCGCAGATGATGATCAAATGCTCTTTAGCCGACAATTCTTCTGCGACGGATTGTTCGTAAATTCGCCCCTGCGGCGTCGTTAAAATCAAATAACTTTCCGCCGCGGTGCGACTTTGAAGATCCTGAACAGCTTCGATGAGGGGCTGCGCCAGCATCACCATCCCATCGCCGCCGCCGAATTGTTCATCGTCGGTTTTATGATGGCGATCCGAAGTCCAATCCCGCAGATTATGAACATAGATGTCCACTTTCCCGGCCTCTTGCGCGCGTTTGATGATGCTTTCGCTAAAGGGGCCGGAAAACATATCTACAAATGTTGTCAGAATATCAATCTGCATTTTTGGTTTCTTCATACACGGGCGGTTCGACGATTACGAGGCCTTCGGTCTTGCGAATTTCCTTGACTACTTCACGGCTGGCGGGAAGTAATTCTTCCTCGCCGTTCTCATTGCGAACGACTAAAACGTCGCACGCTCCGGTTTCAACGATCTCTTGAATCTGTCCCAGTTCCTTTCCGGAAACGGTTACAACTCTCGAGAAAAGAATATCCGATTCATAGAACTCCTCCCCTGCAAGTTCGGGCAGAATTGATTCTTGAATCCAAACCACGCCGCCAACGAGCGACTCGGAGCCGTCCCGATCGTCTACGGTTTGAAACTTAACAATCGGCGCTTTCACGGTTCCCCGAACATACTCAACGTCCAATTCCCGGTTGGGAGATTCCAACTGAATCTTTTGTAAATCTTCCAGAATCCAAGGATCGCAGCCGAAAGGATGGAATTTGACTTCTCCGCGCAAACCATGCGGCTTCACAATTCGGCCAAGATAGATTCGATCTTGACGAACGGGCGGGCGACGTTTTCGCAATCCCATGTTCTTTACATCGACCTCTTCGAAATTCGGTTCAACCGGAATCGATCAAGCCTGATCCGGCTCTTCGGCGATCTCCACGGATGTTTTGATATTCTCTTGAAACCCTCGCGCAGAAATCAGCAGCCGTAAAGCGCGAGCGGTTTTCCCGTTCCGACCGATCACCCGGCCCATGTCCTCCGGATTCACGCAAAGAGTGTATTCACATGTACCGTCTTCCAGAGTTTTTTCCTTGATTTCGACTTCATCCGGATGTTTGACTAAGGAACGGCTAAGGTAATCCAAAAAGTCCTTTATACTGTTTTTTTCCTTGTCCGATACCATTATTTATCCAATCTGCTTGATACGAATTCTTCCATACTCGATCGTTTTCGCGCCTTCCGCGAAAGTCGGCGGCGAAAAGCCAAACCGACGCCATTGACCTCGAATAGATAAGTCGTCTCTTTACGCAAATCCATTCGAATGAATCGCGGTTTCGAGCATGAATTTCGGGGGATTACCCCTCCGTTTTTGGTTCTTCCGACGATTCTTCTGAAGAAGCCTCCACAGCCGGCGCCTCTTCTTTCGGTTCTTCGACCTTCGGTTCTTCGACCTTCGGTTCTTCGACTTTCGGCTCTTCGACTTTCGGCTCTTCGACTTTCGGCTCTTCGACCACCGGAGCGGGAGCGGCTTCGGCGGAATCACCGACAGTTAACGTCTTCGATGCAGTCGGCGCTTCGCCGCTTGCCACGATTTCTTTGTATTTTCCCGAACGAAATCGTTCAATGATACCCTGCTTTTTCAACAGACTGCGCGCAGTTTCGCTCAATTGAGCGCCTTTTTCGAGCCACTGATAAATTTCCACTTCTTTAAGGGATAATTGAGCCGGCTGCTTTACGGGATCATACCATCCAATGTTCGAGATGGTCTTTCCATCCCGACGCCAACGAGAATCGACGACGACCAAGCGATAAAACGGATTGTTGCGCTTCCCTAATCGTTTCAGACGAATTTTGACGGCCATTCAAAGTCTCCTTTCAAACCGTACCAACGAACTTTTTATTCGAAATGCGCCGCCCCATTCTCAAGAATAGGGCCATTTTTAAAGATTCACCTGATGGCAAAACAAATTGACTCCCAGCGCTCCTCTCATTACATTCCCGGGAACATTTCCCGCATGCCTTGGAGTTTGCGCATCATTTTTTTATTCAATTTCGGCTTCTTTTTTCCGCGCCGTTTTTTGCCTCCGCCCGCCATGGCGCTCATCATTTGCTTCGTTTGAGCAAATTGTTTGAGAAGACGATTCACTTCCTTCATGGATGTACCGCTTCCCGCCGCGATTCGGCGCTTCCGACTTCCATTGATCACCTGAGGCATCGTCCGCTCGGCGGGAGTCATGGAAAGAATAATGGCTTCTACAAACTTTATCTCGTTTTCACTCAAGTCAATATCCTTGACAGAATCCATCCCTCCCATGCCAGGCAGCAAGGAAAGCATAGAACTCAATCCGCCCATTTTCTTGACTTGACGAATTTGTTTTAAAAAATCATCGAGAGTGAAGGTTTGATCGAGAAGTTTCTTTTGCAGGGCCATGGCTTCTTCTTCATTGATGGCGGATTTGGCCTTTTCGATCAACGTCAGAACATCGCCCATGCCCAGAATTCGGGAAGCCATGCGATCCGGGTAAAACAATTCCAGGTCGTCTAATTTTTCTCCCATACCGGCGAAAAGGATGGGACGTCCGGTTACATGGCGAATCGACAACGCGGCGCCGCCGCGGGCGTCGCTGTCCAGTTTGGTGAGGATCGTGCCGGTAATGCCCAAACCATCGTGAAAATGTTTAGCCTGGTTGACTGCGTCCTGACCCACCATCGAATCGACGACCAGAATAATGTGGGTCGGCTTCCAGTATTTTTTGATCCGCTGAACTTCAGCCATCATTTCATCGTCGATGTGAAGACGTCCAGCGGTATCGAGAATGACTGTGTCGAATCCTTCGCGATGGGCTTTTTTGCTGCCTTGTTTGGCGATTTCAACCGGATCGACATCGGTTCCCATTTGAAAAACGGGAGCGCCCACTTGCTCGCCAACAACTTCAAGTTGTTTGATAGCGGCAGGACGATAAATGTCGCCTGCGCAGAGCAATGGCTTTCTTCCTTCACCCATCAACTTTTTAGCCAATTTAGCGGCTGTGGTTGTTTTACCCGAACCTTGAAGGCCCACTAGCATGATTCGAACTTCCGCTTTGGGCAGCATAAGAATTTCTTCCTTGCCGCCCAATAATTCGACCATCGCCTCGTTGACGATCTTGATGACCTGCTGCCCGGGATCCAGGCCTTTCAACACTTCCGCGCCCAGAGCGCGTTCTTCGATTTTTCGGCAAAAATCCTTCGTTGCGTTATAGTTAACATCCGCTTCGAGAAAGGCCAAACGAACTTCTCGTAAAGCATCTTTAATCGTTTTTTCGTCAAGATGAGCTTTTCCCGTTAAGTTGCGAATTATGTTCTGGAAGCGGCTTGTCAAGTTTTCGAACATGCTTTAAGTCTCCTTAGCCTAGCTCTATCCTCATCGAAACAAAAAAATCGCGGTATCATTTATCTCTTAAAATACGTGAAAAGTCAAATCATAAATCTTTAATATACAGATACATATATGAATATTTTAGAACCATGCGAATTCTGTAAATCTATTCGTCATTAACGTCGATCATCTCGCGTAGTCGTTTCACCTGACGTTGGATGGGAATCATGTCGTAAGTGATGTCAACGCTCACCAATTGCGAGAGAATTTTAATCTGTTCCCGGATTTCATCCATGTCTAATATTTGATTTGATTTCGCATCGGATTGCGGCGCCATCACCGGCTCTGATAATTCAGCATTCTTTTTGTCCGCCAATCCGAGATGCTTCTCAAAACGAAGCAGCGATTTTTTCCCGTGATTGATTGTGTCGTGAACCGCTTGTCGCGATATTTTGGCCGAATCAGCGATTTCGCCGTAAGAAAGATCTTCGTTGTAATATAAATCCAAAAAATCTTTCTGCCGGTCGGTTAACAATTCCCCATAAATTTCAAGTAGGATGCTGATTTTCTGTTTTTCAACCAACGATTCCATTTCGAAAATCCTCACGTAAAGACATGATGCTTGACATCATATTCATTCGATAACAGGAGTCAAGGCGGAGAAATCTCAAAATTTATTTTTGTATTGCATCAATCCATACTGAAATAGACAGGGGGAAAAAGAATGTTATAAAAAAATCCCGAACACTCCCCCAAATTTTTCTTGAATTTGATAGGCAATGATGGAATAATATATGCAACATTCTATTAGAATTTGCTAATAATCATGGATCGTTACTTATCAGATCCCATATTTCTTGCGGCCATCCTCTTTCTGGGGCTTGTAGCGGTATTGTATACTTTGATCGTTCTGATTTTCTTCAAAAATTATTCCTCCTCGTCTGCTTCCATAGATCCCAATACGTTCCTGAGCGAATACCGTTTTGCCCATCAAGAAACAATGAGAACTCAAAATGACAAACTTAAAATTTCTTCCGTCACTCCATCCATTTTAAAAGGCATATTCTTCATCGTGTTCATTTATCTAATCGTCCGGTATAGAACGAAAATAATCGTTTTCATCTATGACACAGTCTATGCTCTCATTTCTCGACTGCTGGCAGCGATCTATATTGGTTAATCTCATCAAAGATACGTTTTCCATTCTCAAACCTGCAGGAATTCCTTCGCTTATTTTCAATGTCGTCACCCAAACGCCGACAGGCTTATATACATTCGATTGATTCTCTCGTATTTTTTTAATAAATCGTCGGATTTTCAATGATGCCATCCAATTATTATGATACCCTATGGCAACAAGTCGCCTCAGACAAACGATTTTAGAGATATATTGCTCATCAATCGAGTCTCTCGAATATGGCTATTGCGCAAACAACAATCCGCCCCATCCCGCGTAATGCTTGGCGGGAAAGGTACAATGGATGCAGCATCGACAATGTTATCGGTCTGGCACGCTCCTTTCATCTTTTCCTTATTGCCTAAAGCCGCAAAGCAAGTCGATATGAACAGTTTGGATCCTCTTTTTTGGAAATTGTACGCCGTTCATCTGGCTTTGCTTGCCGCAGGCAGCCTTCTGTTTTGCGCGCTTACGCAAAACAGAATCCAACTTTTCGACGAGTAATCGATCAACATTCATACTTTTGCATTCGATTTTTTTTCTTAATTTGCTATTTTCCTCCTCGGATTATATAATTAAGCCTATCTAAAGTTGTGTTTCAGGCGGAGGCTTTCCAATGAGTCTATTTCAATTTGTCAAACGACGTTTTGTATTTATTGTGATTCTTATCGCCGTACTCCTTCTTGGAGCAGGCGCACTTGTCGTACTGAATCTCGGCAGGGTTGTGAACAGCAACAAAGAATTCATCCTGGCCAAAGCCAAAGAGGCAGTCGGCCGGGAGATATCCATCGATCAGATCGACGTCACTCTGTGGACGGGCGTAGGAGTTCGCTTATCGAATTTTTCCATCGCCGACGATCCGACTTTTTCCACAGAACGTTTCGTTCAAGCCGACAACCTGGAAATTTATTTCAAACTCATGCCGCTTTTTCGAAAGCAATTGGAAATTTCTCATCTCACCCTGGTAAAGCCGGCGATCACAATCATTCAAAATAAAGAAGGCGACTATAATTTTTCAACCATACTCGCCGATGAATCGTCGGGAAACGCTGAATCCGCCCCTCCACCGCAGAATAACAAATCGGCGGCGTTCTCGCTGGCTCGTTTAGAAATAGAAGACGGAGTCATCGATTACAAAAATGAAACAAATGCTGAAGAGATACGCCTCCAAAATCTCGATGCGACGGTTCGAGATTTTTCTATTGACCAATCTTTTTCCGTCGATTTGAAGACGGCATTATTGAGCGAGAGCCAAAACATCTCCTTTCGGGGGCAAGTCGGCCCCTTGGCTGCAGCCGGCCAGGACCTATCGATTAATGGAGATCTTGGATTGGTCGCGCTGCCTCTTCCTACTATCGCCAAAATGCCAGTCATCCAATCGTCGATTCCCAGCGAATTGAAAATGGACGGCGCCATCGACGCCCAATTTCATCTGGAAGGCAATTTGAAGAACCTGAAGGTCAACGTTGATTTGGACGGCGGCGATGCCGCGTTCGTCTACAACCAGCAATACGAGAAGCCCAAAGGAATGCCGCTGAACATCGCCGTGCAATCCAACTACGCCGGCGATAACCTGGACGTACAGAATTTCAAGTTCAAATCCGCCGATTTGGAAATTGACGGAAAGGGGCAAATCAGCCTCGGCGAAAGTTCCGGTTATGATTTCTCGCTACAATCCAAGCCGTTCGATCTCTCGTTGATATCGAGCATTCTTCCAAAGCATCAATTCCAGAAGCCGTCCGGCCGGGCCACGATTCAATTCAACGTGCAAAAGAAAAAAACAGCGAATGCGGCGGAAGCGTTGTCACTCAACGGCGACGTCAATTTGGCGGCTCTGTCTCTCGCCTCCCTCGCCCAGATCCCTGTCGTTCAATCTTCGATTCCTAAAGAGTTGAAAATGGATGGCGCCGTTGACGCCAAGATTCATGTGGAAGGAGATTTATCCAACCTGATCGTCAACGCCGATTTGGACGGCGCCAATGCCGCCTTGGCGTATAATCAACAATACGAGAAGCCCAAAGGGACGCCGCTGAACATCGCCGTACAATCCAAATATGCCGGCGGAAATGTAGACCTGCAAAACATCAAGTTCAAAGCCGCTGATTTGGATGTCGAGGGGAAAGGAAAAGTCAGTCTCGGCAAGACATTCGGCTGCGATCTATCTCTGCAATCTAAACCATTCAATCTTTCATTCATCACAACCATTCTGCCTGAATACAACATTTACAAACCGGCAGGTCAAACAACCCTACAAATCAATTTTCAAAAGAAAGGGAAAACAACGAACCTTGACGGTATAGCGACGCTGGAAAATGTAGGCGCTCAAGTTCCCAAACTCGCCAAACCCATCAGCGGACTGAAAGGTATAGTCCGATTCGACTTGAATCAGGCTAAAACCGACGGTTTGACGCTTCGGATGGGGCAATCGGATATTCGCGCCGATGCGTCCATTAATCCTCTCTCCCCCATAACCATGAAATATAGTCTTGCCTCCTCCAAAATTGCCGTGAGCGATTTGATCGATCCTCCGGAATCTATGAAAAACGATTTTTTGCAGGATGTCGTAATTTCCGGCGCGTTAGACATGAAAGAAGGGCTGCAATCTTCGGGCGATATTTCTTCCAAGCAAGGCGCTTTATATGGATTAAATTACACCAATTTGAAAAGCCCCTTCCAACTGAAAGATCAAATATTCACATTGAGCGCTCTATCTCTTCAAACCCTAAAAGGGGAAGTCGAAGGGCAGATACGCTATGATATGCAAAAGGATCCCGCTCAGTTCGATATCTCTACGCAGACTCATAGCATCGATTTAGCGGAAGCGGTTCGCACGAAAGCGAGCTGGCTTCCCGATTACATTCAAGGAAAAGTCAACTTAAACCTAAACCTGACGGGAAGCGGGACGACCTGGGAGGCGATTCAACCCTCGCTGAAAGGCAGCGGCGCCATGGATATCGCGGAAGGCATGCTGCTGAATGTGAACATCGCCGACTCCGTCCTGAACGGTCTGACCGGCATGCCGGGAATCGCGAATTTCGTCACGGCTAATTACAAACAAGAATACCCTCGCGTCTTCAACACGCAGCATACCGTCTTTGAAGCTCTGAAGATGGAAACTGCGATTCAAGGGGGTCGCATCGATTTCAAAAACATGATGATTGCGGCCTCCGATTGGGCCGTCAATGGAGAAGGATGGATGAATTTTGGACAACAATTGAAAAGCGACTCCCTGCTCCGCTTATCCAAAAATTTCACAACCTTCCTTACCGGTAAAGTCGATGTACTCAAATATCTGATCGATGAAAACGGCAACCTTTCGATTCCCTTCTCGATGAATGGGACGCTGCCGACCGTGAAGCCTCAGCCGAACAGCGATTTTGTCGGCGGCATTCTCCAAAAGGCCGTGGCGGGCAAAGTCATGGACAAACTCAATTTACAGGGGATCCCCGGTTTGCCGAACATCTTGCCTTTACCGTTCGAGTCGGGGAAAAAGACACAGCAAGAGCTGCCTCCCATCTCCGCCGATAAGACAGCCTCCACGACTCGTCCTACGGATGCAACAAGAGTAACTTCGCCGGCGCGCGGCAGCCTGCCGCAGGTTCAATCGGCGACATCCATACAAAGTGAAACTCCGGTCAGTCTTCCTCGCGCAGCGACGACGACTATATCGAAGCCGACCGAGATCAAGCCGACCGATCTGTTGAATCCGCTTCTCAATATATTGAACCAAAAGAAGAAAGAGAATTAGGGCGTTAAGGCCAAATGGCAGTTGGCGCAAACGGGGATTTCATCGATGCGGCCGGATGCGTGTAATTCGCGCAATTTCTGATATTCCGGCCCCGTCCATATTTCTTCGACGGTCTTTCCTTCGATATGCCCCACAGTCAGTTCGCGGGCGGAATCGACGCAGCAAACGGTTACTACGCCGTCAGGATGCACAAACATGCGCTGCCATAATTGGGGGCAGCAGAATTTCGCCCCGCCTTTGCCGCCCGTTTGGGTTGAAGAATCGATTGGATTGAGAGATTTTCCTTCGCCGCCGGTTTTCTGGCTGTTATGTTCGATGTAATCCACCCAGGCGACCGCATCGACAATCGGCTCGAATAACGCCTTGAAATCATCCCATTCCTGTTCGTTCTCTTTCATGCGCACCATCGAAACGCGCGTAAACGGCTTCAGCGAGCCCATTTCCTCTCGGATTTTATGAAAACGGCGAATGTTGCGGAGGACTTTATCGTAATTGGCGTTGACTCGTATTTCGTTGTAGTGTTCGCGATAGGGCGAATCGAATGAGAAAAAGAGTTTATCGAGACCCGCCTCGATCAATCGGCGAGCATTCTTCTCAGTGAGAAGCGTCGCGTTGGTGTTGAACATCACATCGACTAATCCCTTTTCCTTGGCATAGTGGATCATGTCGATCAGCCTGGGATTCATCATCGGTTCGCCCAGATAATTAAATTTGATAGAACATAATCCCTTTGCGGCGCCTTCATCGATCAACCGCCTATAAAGGTCGTAATCGAAATTCTGGACTTTCCAAAACGTGTTTGCATGAATCATGTCTGTGCGAGGACACATGGTGCAGAGCAGATTGCAGTTGGATGTGGCTTCGATGTCGATATGGACGGGAAACGGCCCGACGCGATGGTCCTTGGGATCATTTTCCCAGCGCCGCCGATACTCCCAATATTCAGGAGGGAGGCTTTCTTCCCACAGTTTTGTGCGATCGCTTTTCAGTTGATGATAATTATG
This sequence comes from Candidatus Omnitrophota bacterium, assembly GCA_016934335.1. Classification (GTDB taxonomy): domain Bacteria; phylum Hinthialibacterota; class Hinthialibacteria; order Hinthialibacterales; family Hinthialibacteraceae; genus JAFGTC01. The sequence goes on from JAFGTC010000168.1 coordinate 10,285, forward strand.
GTCAATTTTGGTTTCAACCGATGAACCGGCGCCCTCTTTTCCCATTACATCAGAATCAGACATGCCTTGCACCTCTCTTCGTTTTCCTCGTTGAGCGTTGCTTATAATATCGGCGACAAAGAGGGAATCTTTATGAAGCCATCCAAGCCTTTACGATAAGTATAATGGATTTTCAGAACATTTCCTCGGTCGTTTCAGCCCTTCAATTTTGTCGAAAACCGAATCAGGATAAGGAAACATTCTCATTATGTTGACAGAGACTACGGAGACGTCCGATGCCTATCGCTTTTTCTGATAATAAGAACAGCAGCAAGCGGCCGCTTGTTTTGATACATGCCTTCCCACTCGACCGCCGGATGTGGGATCATCAAGTGAATGGACTTGAAAATATTATTCGGGTGATCGCTCCCGACACGCCGGGATTCGGAAATTCGGATCGATTAACCGATAAACCCAGCATGAGCGCTTATGTGACATCGCTGCTCCAATTCCTGGACGATCAGGGAATCGAACAGGCGGTTTTCGGCGGATGCTCGATGGGCGGATATATCCTTTTCGAATTATGGCGCAAAGCGCCGGAGAGAACGGCCGGCTTGATATTGTGGGATACGCGCGCCGACGCGGATGCGCCCGATGCCCGCGAGAACCGTCTTAAAACAATCAAAGAGGTGCGCGAGAACGGCGCCGCTTCTCTCGCCGAAACAATGCCGGCCAAGCTGCTCAGTCCCGTAACTTTCAAGACCCGAACCGATCTTGTCGATGAATTGAAAAAAACGATTTTGAACAATCCCAAAGAGGGCATCGCCGATGCGCAGCAAGCTTTAGCGGATCGCCCCGATTCCACCAATACATTGCGCACGATCACAGCGCCCGCCTTGATTCTTGTTGGGGAAGACGACGTCCTGACTCCGCCCGAACTGGCCCAATCGATGCACTCTCAAATCCAAAATTCCCGCTTGGAAATCATCCCCCAAGCCGGCCATTTATCGCCGCTGGAGCAGCCGGAAAAAACGAATGCGATTGTCGAATCGTTTTTGCGAGAAGGATCGCTTTTGAAATAGAATGCCTGGGGAGAGACGCCTCTCCCCAGAAGGCTAAATTCAACGAATTCTATGCTGGATTGAGATCAGTAAAGATCCCATCCTGGAAGACTGGCGGCTTCACTGACCTGCAAATGATCTTCGGGCGGAATCCACACAAAAAAAGATGGAGAAAATTGATATGGAATGAAATAAACAATGCGGAAATAGAGTCTGAAAATTAAACAGGTATTTTTTGCATGGAAATTCATGGTAAAATTAAAATCATTTCTAAGATGTTTTATAAAAACATCGCTTGAACTGGGTTGAGGTCTTATCCATGCTCGCAAGCGTTGAGCGGAAAAAAATTGTTTCCGTATCTTGCTGTAATCAGGTTTTGCCTATTGTTTATTCAGATTGCGGCGAGGGTTTTCCTTTACTGTATCTTCATGGCTGGGGGCAAAATCTCGGCGCATTCGGCCCTCTGATCGATGCGCTTCCACTCTCGCTGCGTCATATCGCCGTCGATTTTCCAGGATTCGGCGATTCGCCAAAACCTGCTGAGAACTGGGGCGTGCCGGATTACGCGGAATTTGTTCATCAATTTATCAAAAAACTCGACTTGGAGCCTTGCATAATCATAGGGCATTCATTTGGAGGGCGAGTCGGTTTTCGTTTAGCGCACAAACGGCCGGAGTGCGTTCTCGGATTATTTTTGATCGGGGCCGCCGGAATCCGCAGAAAGGTTCCGCTTCGACGAAGGATTCGCATCAAAACCATTCGGGGAATCGCCCGCGCCGCGGCTCGATGCATACCCAATCCTATAGGGGCGAAAATAAAAGGATCCTTGTATAATCGGATCGCATCGCGCGATTATAAAGAAGCGGGCGCCATGCGCGGCATTCTAGTCAAAGTCATCCATGATGATGTTCGCGATATTTTATCGTCAATTCAACAGCCTGTGACTTTACTTTACGGGTCGGACGACTCGGAAACGCCGCCGGAAACCGGAAGACAAATGCACGACCGGCTGCCCAACTCGGATTATATTGAATTGCCCGGGTTCGATCATTATACGATACTGACGCGGGGCAGGCATCAAATCGCCCATCAACTCAAGAATTTTCTTCAAAAATGGAACGCAACTTCCTAAAACGATTGGAGACGTACATTTGGGATTTTATATTGCTTTCTCCATCATGATCACTGGCTGCTTATCGGCTTCGTGGGTGATCACATCGCGGTTTCTTCATTTTTTCCAGCAGGAAGAATATGACAACAAGCGTTTCCTGCAATGGTGGATTCACCGCCGATCTTTTGAGAAGCGGGCGACCCTGCTGGCGCTCGTATTCGTGATGGCGTTATGGCTTTCCGAACAAAGCGCCGGCATCTCTTCTCTGCCGGTTCTAAGAACGATGCTGCTTTCTCTGGTCATCGCGGCGTCGTTATCTCTGGCGGGAAGGAGCAATCGCCCTCGATCCACAAAAAAAGCGCTTCAAATGACCATGCGGGCCCGGCGGATCTATTGGATCGCTCTAATCCTTCAGGGCATTCTGTTTTCAGGAATTTCCGCTCTTCTTTCACTGACTTCATTCTCTCCATTTTATTTATTGATCATGACTTCGTCGTCCGCTCTCATTTTTGCGGCTGCGCCCATCACGCTTGTTTTGTCCAATCTCCTGCTTGCTCCTCTCGAATCGTCCGTTCAGAAGCGCTATCTAAACGAAGCGCGCCAAATATTGAATCGCGTTAAACCTGAGATTATCGGCATAACAGGAAGTTACGGAAAAACTTCATTCAAGCATATTCTGTCTCATATTCTGGAATCCCATGCGTCGACGCTCTCCACGCCGGGCAGTGTAAACACTCTAATGGGAATCACGCGAATTATTCGGGAGCGTTTGCGCAACGATCACGCTTTCTTCATCGTAGAGATGGGCGCCTATGGAATCGGATCCATCAAGCGATTGTGCGAACTCACTCCTCCGACGACAGCCATCGTCACGTCCATCGGATTGGCTCATAGAGAACGCTTCAAATCCATCGACGCCGTCCGTCAGGCCAAATCGGAACTGCCTCGCGCTTTACCCCAAGGAGGGCTCGCCGTCTTAAATGGAGACGATCCGCAGCTTCGCCGAATGGCCGAAGATCTTGACGCCGACATTCGCTTCTATGGGAAAAATCCTGATCGGGGACGATTGGACTGCCGATTGATCGATGCGCTTCCCTCGCAAAACGGTCTGCGCTGCCGGCTTGAATACGAAGGAAAGGATTACGAATTCGAGATGCCGCTCTTCGGCGAACATCAGGCTTTAAACGCCGCCGGCGCTTTTTTGACCGCAATGCGGCTCGGCGTCGCTCCTATTACAGCCGCGGCCGCGCTGCAAAGCATGCCCCAAATCGCGCATCGGCTAGCCGTCCATCGCGATGCGAATGGCATCGTCACCATTGACGATGCGTACAATTCCAATCCGATCGGCTTCAAGAACGCGCTCAATGCGCTGAAGACTATGGATGGCAAGCGGAAAATATTGATTACGCCGGGGATGGTTGAGCTGGGCGATGAAGCCGACGAGGCTCATCGCCAATTGGCGTCTGACGCCGCCCAATCCTGCGATTGGATCATCCTGACGGCGGCGCATCGATTAATTTCTTTTCGCGAAGGGCTTTTGGAAAATGGATTTGACAAAGAAAATCTTCACCAGTTTTCCGATTTGCAGAAAGCCCAACAATGGCTAAGCAGCCGGCTGCAGTCCGGAGACGTCGTTTTGTATGAAAATGATCTGCCGGACCTGTATGAAATTCAAACCGTTTTTCCCTTGTTCGAATAGAATGCGAAGGAAACGCGAGCAAGAGCAGCGCATTCAGGAGAAGTAAAGCAATGACTCAACAGAATAAAACTATAGTCGCGGTTCTTTTTGGAGGACGCTCGACCGAGCATGAAATCAGCGTCATCACCGCGCTGCAAGTCATGGACGCTTTCGATTCAACGCAATTCGAAATCATTCCCGTCTATGTGGATGCGGAAGGATATTGGTACACGGGCGAAGAATTGCGCCGCCGTGAAAATTTTCTTCCGACTCCCGAATTAAAAAAGAAACTGCTCCGCGTTCAATTGACCAGCGATCTGGAGTCTGAGTTGGTTGAAGTCGATCCTCCGAAAGGCTGGTTCGGCGTCAAGCCGGCTCGCCGCTTCCCCGTCGACGTCTTTTTCCCCGCATTTCATGGCGCCTACGGAGAAGACGGCTGTATTCAAGGATTTTTAGAATTTATCGGCGCCGCCTACATGGGAAGCGGCCCCCGCGCCGCCTCGATCGGCATGAACAAACATACCGCCAAACAGACGCTCGCCGCCCAAAAGATCCCCGTCTTGCCGGGCATTCTCCTTGATCGGCGTGATTGGGAGCCGATCCGCGCCGATCAAACGACCCAAGACATTTTAGCGAATCTGGATTTGCCCCTCATGGTCAAACCCTGCAATCTGGGCTCCAGCATTGGTATCAGCAGCGCTCAGACTGAAGAACAACTTATGATCTCCATCGCCGGCGCCTTTGCCTTTGACTACCAGGTCATCGTTGAACCGCTCTTAGAAGATATGTACGAGTTAAACGTGTCGGTATTGGAAGGAGATCCTTATCGAGTTTCCGCCGTCGAAAGGCCTCGACGCGAGAAATTGTTACTCACTTTCGAAGAAAAATACCTTAAAAACGGCGGAAAAAAAGGCGGGGCGAAATCCAGCAGCGGCATGGCGTCGCTGCAAAGAGACATCAATCCCACGGACGTTCCGGAAGAGATTATGCAAAAGGTTCGCGAATTCGCGCAAAAAGCCTTTTCTGGATTGGATTGCCGGGGATTGGTGCGATTTGATTTTATGGTCGATCGAAAAGATAACGAAATTTATTTTAATGAAATCAACACGCTGCCCGGGTCGTTCTCCTATTATTTATGGGAGGCTGCCGATCCTCCCCTTCCCTTCACCGAACTGCTCGCCGAATTAGTCCGGAAAGCGCAAGAAAACTGGCGAGATAAAAAGAAGATCCGGCGCATTACTGAACGCCGAATCTTCAAGGACTAAGATTACAAACACAACAAAAAAACGTATATGGAAATTGCGGCGGCTAAGATTCCTACCTGACTATTGTCCAACGATGCCGCCGCTGGTCATTACGATATCGCCCAAAGAAACCAGACCATTGGATGTATCGTAGGGAAAGCCGCGAGAAGCGGCAGCGCCGCTTCCGCCATATCCAGCGACTCCGTCCGGCCCCAGGCCAATAAAAGCCCAGTCGCCTGTTTTCATGGGCGTAATATTAAATTGCTCCGCCAAAGGATTGTTTAACGCTTGAATCCCTTGGTTTCCACACCCCGGATTCTCCGTGATATGAGGATCGCAGTCAGCGTAAATATACGTATCGAATGGGCTGCCGAATCCTCGGCTGCCTTCGTCCATATTCTTGCCCAAGAAGGGATCAATGGGAATGGATGACATGTAAGAAATCGGGCTGGTCAATACGGCGAGATAATGTGAGGTTTTTCGCTCCGCCTCTGAAAAATCTCCTACTCCATTAAAAATCTCTTTAAGAATATTTCGTCCGGATGTTTGATCATCGTCCCACCCATCGATGGGCAGGTGATTCGTATCCAGTTGCAGCATTTGCGTGGCGGTATTCATGGATTTCATATCTGAGTAGCTGCGGGCGACTTTAGCCCGGATTTGCGCATTCAGAAAGTTGGGGACGGCGATAGCCGCTAAAATGCCGATGATGGCGACGACAATCAATAATTCAATAAGAGTGAATCCTTTTTTCATTATTACCTCCCTAAAAATTTCTACTAAATGATTAGCAATGATTGCATCATCCTGTTTTTCGATTGAATTCTTGCACTATTTAACACCGATTTCCACAGCGTTTTTAACCGTCAAAAGTTATGGAGTCCAAACGATCCTCAGCGGCTTGCCATCAAGCCAGGGAAC
>JAFGTC010000169.1 GCA_016934335.1 Candidatus Omnitrophota bacterium
AAATCAAAACGGAAAATCCGTGAAGGAATCGTGGTCAGTGCGGCAATGCAAAAAACCGTCGTGGTTAAAATCGAACGGTTGACCAGCCACCCCCAATACGGCAAGGTCATTCGCCGCAACAAAAAAATCAAAGTCCATGATGAAAACGGACAATGCGCGGTTGGCGATGTCATCCGCATCGAAGAGACGCGGCCGATGAGCAAAGATAAACGGTGGCGCTACGTCGAGACTATCCGTAAAGCCGTGGTAGTCTGACAAGTGGAGGTGGATCGTGATTCAAGAATATACACGCCTGGTGGTCGCCGATAACTCGGGCGCCCGCAAAATTACATGCTTCAAAATCCTCGGCGGCTCTAAACGTCGATACGCCGCCTTGGGCGATATTGTCGTCGCCAGCGTCAAAGAGGCCATCCCCGAGTCCAATGTGAAAAAAGGCGCCGTCGTGAAGGCCGTCATCGTTCGCACCAAAAAAGAAGTACAGCGACCCGACGGCTCCACCATTCGGTTCGATAACAACGCGGCCGTCATCATCAATGATGCCGGCGACCCCGTGGGAACCCGCATCTTCGGACCGGTCGCCCGCGAATTACGCGATAAAAAATTCATGAAAATCATTTCCTTGGCCCCGGAGGTGCTCTAATGGAACGTATTCGCCTCAAAAAAGGGGATGTCGTCGAAGTGATTACAGGCGAGGATCAAGGCAAAACCGGTAAAATCCTCCGAGTGGATCGTAAACACGGCCGCGTGTTCGTCCAAGGAGTGAACATGCAGAAAAAACACCGGAAAGCGAATCCTCAGGGAAATCAGCCCGGCGGCATCATCGATCGCGAAGGCCCTCTTCATCCCTCGAACATCCGGTTGGTGAAATAGCGAGAACGAACATGGCGGATAAGAAAGAAAAAAAAGCAAAGAAGACAGGCGATCAATACGAAATCGTCCCCGGTTATCGATCCCGCATGGAGATCGACTACAAGGAGCGCGTCGCACCCGAACTCATCAAACAGTTCGGCTACAAAAATGTGATGCAGGCCCCTCGACTTCGTAAAATCGTTTTGAATATGGGAATCGGCGAAGGAAGCCGAGACGTGAAACTGCTCGAAGCTCTGCGCGATAACCTGTCGGCTATCGCGGGTCAACAGCCGGTTATCACTAAAGCCAAGAAATCCATCGCGAACTTCAAAATTCGCGACGGCATGCCCGTCGGCTGCATGGTTACCCTGCGACGCACACGCATGTACGATTTCCTCGATCGGTTCATCAACATCAGCGTTCCGCGCATGCGCGACTTTCGCGGACTTCCGCCTCGCTCCTTCGATGGACGCGGCAACTACGCCCTCGGCGTGCAGGAACAGTTGATCTTCCCCGAGATCAAATATGACGAAGTCCCCGCCGTTCAGGGATTGGATATTGTTTTCGTAACCTCAGCGCCGACCGACGAGGAAGCCATGGCGCTTCTTAAATTGTTCGGCATGCCTTTCCGGAATTAAGGAGGTTTTCATGGCCAAAAAGAGCCTGATCTTAAAATCTCAACGCGATCATAAATTTCCCGTTCGCGATTACAATCGCTGCGAACGGTGCGGACGCGCCAGAGGATACTACCGCAAATTTCACCTGTGCCGCGTTTGCTTGCGTGAACTTGCTTTACAAGGGTATATCCCCGGCATGACTAAATCGAGCTGGTAAGCTCTTAACTTGACACTCTCTGATGATAAAGGAGTCGGCATTATGTTGGTGACCGATCCCATTGCGGATCTTCTGACTCGAATTCGCAATGCCAATACGGCCCGTAAAGAAAAAGTCGATGTCCCGGCCTCCAAAATGAAACAGGCCATTATCGACATTTTGAAAAAAGAAGGCTATATCCGCAGCTACAGGATCGTAGATGAAAAAGGACACAAAATCATCCGTGTCTTTCTCAAATACGGACCCAAACAAGAGCGCATTATCACCCGGCTCGAACGGGTCAGCAAACCCAGCGTGCGGCATTACGCCAACAAGGATACTCTCCCCCGCGTCATTAACGGATTAGGGATTGCCATCATCTCAACCTCACGCGGGTTGATGACCGATCGCGAAGCCCGCCGTCAGGGAGTCGGCGGAGAAGTCCTTTGCAAAATCTGGTAACCGACGAAACTTTATACGAAATTCTGGACGCGAGAAGATAATCATGTCACGAGTTGGACGTCAGCCTATATCAATTCCCTCCGGAGTGCAGGTGACCATTAAGGACAACCACATCTCCGTCAAGGGTTCCAAAGGTCAATTAAGTTGGGATGTGCCCGCACCCATCACCGTGCGGCATGAAACCGACTCCCTCCTTGTGGAGCGGCCCGACGACGAACGGCAAAACCGAGCCCTCCACGGAACCAGCCGCGCCCTCATCGCCAATATGGTGAAAGGCGTTTCCGAAGGCTTCGAACGTAAACTGGAGATCAACGGCGTGGGATACCGCGCCTCCGCTCAAGGCGGCAATTTGAATCTAGAACTGGGATACTCGCATCCCATCGAATATAAACTGCCCGATGGCATCACCGCCGAAGTGGAAAAAAACGTTCAAATCACACTGCGCGGCATCGACAAGCAAATCCTCGGCGAAGCGGCCGCTAAAGTTCGCTCTTTCCGACCCCCCGAACCCTACAAAGGCAAGGGCGTCAAGTATGTGGAAGAACATATCCGCCGCAAAGTCGGAAAGAAAAACGTATAATCCATTAGGATTTACAGGATAGAGTGGGTACATGCCATGAAGAAAAAACAAAACGCACGAGTTCGCCGCCATCTACGGGTGCGAAAGCGTATGCGCGGCAGCGCTTCTCGACCGCGCTTGGCCGTTTTTCGCAGCGCCAAGCACATTTACGTCCAGGCGATTGATGATCTGGAAGGCCGAACCCTAGTCTCCGCCTCCAGCCTCATGCCCGATCTTCCCTCCATCGACGAAGAAGGTTTGATCGGCAAAAAGAAAACCGCTAAAGCCGTCGGTCAATTGATCGCTCAACGGCTGAAAGATATCGGGATCGAATCCGTCATTTTCGATCGGGGCGGATTTCTCTATCATGGACGCATTGCCGCTCTGGCGGACGGTGCGCGGGCCGGCGGTCTGAAATTCTAATCGCTCTGACGCAAAGGAAATTTTACTATGGTTGACGTTTTGGATATGGATCATCGCAAAAAAGACAACGAATTGAAAGAACGCGTTATTCATGTCAATCGCGTGGATAAAGTCGTCAAAGGCGGACGGCGCTTCAGTTTCAGCGCCCTGGTTGTCGTGGGCGATGAAAACGGGAAAGTCGGTATGGGCTATGGGAAGGCCGGCGAAGTCGCCGACGCCATCCGCAAGGCCATCGAACAAGGCAAAAAGAGCTTGTTTACCGTCCCACTGAAGGGAAATACCATCCCGCATGAAGTTTTTTGTAAATTCAGCGCCGGTAAAGTCTTGCTCAAACCCGCATCCCGCGGCACCGGCGTCATCGCCGGCGGTCCGGTTCGCCCCATTCTCGAAGTGGCCGGCATCAAGGACATCCTGGCGAAATCTCTTGGAAGCAGCAACCCCCTGAATATCGCCAAAGCGACTGTTCAAGGCCTGAAATCTCTGAAAGATCTGGATTCTGTGGCTCGCTTCCGGGGCAAAGATCCTAAAGACATTATCTGACAACGAATTGTATGCACGAATACTTGACACCCTCGCAAGGAGATGAGGGCATTATGGCCAAGAAACTTGAAATCACACTAACTCGCAGCCTGATCGGCAAAGTCCCCAAACACCAACGCACCGCCAAGGCTTTGGGATTGCGCAAAATGAACCGCCCCGTCGTCGTCGCCGACACCCCGGCGACTCGCGGCATGGTCAACGCGATCAATTATCTGGTCAGCGTGCGTGAAATAGAACAGTAAGACGAATACGATTCAACGAACCTGAATCGCTACGAGAAAGAGTATACGATCATGCAAATCGGTGAATTGAATATTCCCAGACGAAAAAAACGCAAACGCGTTGGACGCGGCCCCGGATCCGGACACGGAAAAACTTCCAGCCGTGGTCATAAAGGCCAAGGCCAGCGATCCGGCTTTAAGAAGCGGCCTTGGTTCGAAGGCGGTCAAATGCCTTTACAGCGCCGCGTTCCTAAACGTGGATTCAAATCGTTAAATAAAAAAGTATTTCAATTGGTTAATGTAGTCGCTCTCGAACGATTCGAAGATGGCCAGACGGTTGATCCCGCCGCTCTGAAACAAAGCGGTTTGATCAAAAACCTCAACACGCCCGTCAAAATCCTCGGCAACGGCGAACTTTCCAAAAAACTATCGGTTCAAGCCGATGCGTTCAGCCAATCGGCTATGGATAAAATCAACAAGGCCGGGGGAGAAGCGGCGAAAGTAAACCGCTCCGCTTAATGGTTTCTCTTTTGAAGCGGCAGCCGTAACGGGATAAAGGACGTTAACGGACAATGATTGATGCGATTGCCAATATTTTTCGGATTCCCGATCTTCGGAAACGGGTGCTTTTTACCTTTGGGATCCTGGCTGTTCTGCAGATCGGGAAATATGTTCCGATTCCGGGGATTGATCCATCTCAAATTCAGTTTGGACAACGAGGCGGCGGCGGCCTTTTCAGTCTCGTCGACCTGTTTGCAGGCGGAGCGTTTCAACAGTGCTCCATCTTTGCGCTCGGAATTATGCCCTACATCAGCGCCTCCATCATCCTGCAACTCCTCACGGTGAGCTCCCCCTACCTGGAAGAATTATCCAAAAAAGGCGAAGAAGGCCGCAAAAAGATTAATCAGTATACGCGCTACCTGACGGTCGCCATTACCGCCTTCCAATCCTTCATGCTCGCCTTCTCCTTCGAAAATCCCGAAGCCTGGGGGCCCATTGTTTACAGCAGCGGATGGCTTTTCCGCTTCATGACAGTCTTTTCCATGACCGCCGGCACCGTCGTCATCATGTGGCTGGGCGAACTCATCACCGAACGCGGCATTGGAAACGGCATCTCCTTGATCATTTTCTTCAATATCGTCGCTCGAGTGCCCGACGTCACAGGACGCGCCATCGAATTGCTCCGCCTTGAAGAGCAGTCCTTCACGCCCCTCAAAGCTCTGGCCGTCGCCATCATGGGCGTGATCGTCATCGCCAGCGTCTGCCTGATCCAATACGGCCAGCGCCGCGTCCCCATCAAACGCGGACGCATGGTGCGCGGATCGCGCATGTACGGCGCTCAATCCAATTCGTATCTTCCCCTGCGCATCAACACCGCCGGCGTTATTCCGGTCATCTTCGCCGCGGCGATTCTCATTCTGCCGGCGACTTTCCTTCAGTTTCTCACTCCCTTGGCGGGAAGTGATAACGCCGTCGCCAGCGCCATCTACAACAGTCTCGAATACGTCGCCAACGTCATGACTCCCGGCGGGATCATTTACACGATTATTTATGTAGCTCTGATCATATTTTTCTGCTACTTCTACGCAGCCATCACCTTCAATCCCAAGGACGTCGCCGAAAATCTGCAAAAATACGGCTCGACCATCCCTGGATACAGCCATGGCAAACGGACGGAAGAATATTTGACTCGCATTCTGAACCGCATCACTCTGGCGGGCGCCGTCTTCCTGGCCGCCGTCGCCGTGTTCCCCGATTTGATGGCGGTTTACATGAATATCGATCCCTCGATCACCAATCTCATGGGCGGCACCTCGATCATCATCATCGTCGGCGTCGCGCTGGATACAGTCAACCAGATCGAGAATCATCTGCGAGTCCGCAACTACGACGGCTTTCGGAAGCGTGGACGAGTGCGCGGCCGTTCGGGCATGTAACTGGAAACATTGAGAATTCAGCGGATTTCCGCTTCGGATTCTCATCGGATGAACATCGATGTTCATTTCCATTCGAAGGAATCTTTGTGAACATCACAGCGCTTGTCCACTGGTTTTTTTGGCGTCAATGGTTATAATTTACTGTTTGTATTTATGACCACATGAAATGAAAATGAACAATCGACTCGATCGGGTGGCAAGAGAAAAAATGAATCAATAGAACTAGGCGCATGATTACACTGAAATCACCAAGTGAAATAGAAAAACTCCAAGAAAGCGCCGATCTTGTTTCTGAAGTTCAGAATCAAATGATTGCCCTGGCTGAACCTGGTCTGCCCACGATCGAACTGGATAGATTGGCGGAAAAAGTCATCCGCGATGCCGGCGCTCAACCTGTCTTCAAAGGCTACCGTGGTTTTCCCTTTACGGTTTGCATATCGATCAATGAAGAGGTTGTGCATGGCTTCCCCTCCAAACGAAAGTTGAAAGAGGGAGACATTGTAAGCATGGACGTCGGCGCGCGATATCAAGGATATGTCGGAGATTGCGCGCGGACGATCGCCATAGGGAGCGTCGCGCCGGAAGAAGATTCCCTGATCCGGCAGGCGTATCATGCGCTGCGCGAAGCTTGCAAGGTCGTTCAAGTCGGAAAGCGGCTTGGCGATGTTTCTCATACTGTCGAACGTATTGCTCGTCAGTTTAATTATGGAGTTGTGCAGGATTTTGTCGGACATGGCGTCGGACGAGAAATGCATGAAGATCCACAGGTTCCCAACTTCGGCCGTCCTGGAACTGGACAGCGCCTGAAAGCTGGATTGGTGATCTGCATCGAACCCATGTTTAATTTGGGAACCTACGAAGTAGAAATTCTCGAAGATCGATGGACTGTCGTGACAAAAGATCGCAGAAAATCAGTCCATGTGGAGGACATGGTGGCCCTTCTTCCCGATGGGCCTCGAGTCTTGAGCTCCGCCGACGGCGCCATCTATCCCGATGATGTCAATGAGAACTCAAACGCCGTCTCCTCTTCATAAAAAAAGTGCAGCAGACAGCGCCGTTGGAAACGGGAACTGTTTATGGCTAAGAAAAATGTAATCGAAGTTCAAGGAAAAATTATTGAAACTTTGCCCAATGCAATGTTTCGCGTGGAATTAGAAAACGGGCATAAAGTTTTGGCGCATATTTCAGGCAAGATGCGCATGCATTATATTCGTATTCTTCCCGGCGATAACGTAACGGTCGAACTTTCGCCGTACGATCTCACACGGGGACGGATTACGTATCGCCAGGCTTGATCCTGCATCAATCTGGCGAAATCTAGGCAGGAGTTTTTTCCATGAAAGTGAAAGCGTCTGTGAAACCCATTTGCGAACATTGTAAAGTGATTCGTCGTAAAGGGATTGTTCGTGTGATTTGTAAAAATCCTCGACATAAACAGCGGCAAGGGTAAAGAATCGATACCTATCAGGAGGTTATGCTGTGGCTCGCATCGCCGGAGTTGATTTGCCCAGAGATAAACGAGTCGTCATTGGACTCACCTATATCTTCGGAATTGGGCGTACTATGTCCGGGAAGATCTTGAATTTGGCCAGCGTGAATGAAAGCACGCGCGTCCGCGATCTGACCGACGACGAAATCACTCGCATCACCGCCATCATTCAGCGCGAATGCGTTGTCGAAGGCGACTTGCGACGTGAAATTAACATGAACATCAAGCGCTTAATGGACATCGGCTGTTACCGGGGCCTGCGTCACCGCCGGGGGCTTCCGTGCCGAGGACAACGAACTCGCACAAACTCCCGCACTCGCAAAGGTCCGCGTCGTACAATCGGCGTCAAAGCGAAAAAGTAGGGTTTGTAACTATCGCATTAGTCTGAATCAAAGGAGAAACACGCTATGGCGCGCGGACGCGGAGCCGGTCGCGGTAAGAAGAAAGTTAAAAAGAACGTCCCTCGCGGAATCGTTCACATTCAAGCGACCTTTAATAACACTATCGTCACCATTACCGATATGGAAGGCAACACCCTTTCATGGGCCACTTCCGGCAACACCGGATTTAAAGGATCCCGGAAAAGCACTCCCTACGCGGCGCAGATCACAGCGCAAGAAGCCGCCAACCGGGCCATGGACAGCGGCCTGCAAGAAGTGGAAGTGCGTGTAAAAGGACCCGGTTCAGGCAGAGAGGCGGCCATCCGCGCTCTCCAGATCGTCGGGTTGAAAATTCGCATGATTAAAGACGTTTCGCCTATTCCTCATAACGGGTGCCGTCCGCCGCAGCGGCGTCGCGTGTGATTGATTTCCCAATAGAAAGATTATCTCAAGGAGGCTTACCGTGGCTCGATATCGAGGACCAGATTGTAAACTCTGCCGGGCTGATGGCGTGAAACTTTTCCTCAAAGGAAAAAAATGTCTATCCGCCAAATGCCCTATCAATAAACGTAATTATCCCCCCGGCATGCATGGACAGCGGCGCGGCGGCAAACAGTCCGACTACGCCTTGCAGCTGCGCGAAAAACAAAAGTGTAAACGCTCCTATGGAGTGTTAGAGCGTCAATTCCGGCGATACTTCCATGAAGCGGATCGGATGCGAGGCATCACCGCCGAAAATTTGCTCCATTTGCTCGAAAGACGTCTCGATAACGTCATTTACAGACTCGGCTTCGCTTCGTCTCGGGCCCAGGCGCGTCAAATTGTTCGCCACAACCACGTCATGGTCAACGGACGGCGCGTCAATATCCCTTCTTTTCTTGTTCGCATCGGAGATGCGATCCAGATCAAAGAAAGCAGCCGGCAACTGCCGTCCATCCAAGAATCCATGAGCCTTCGTCGATCCATGGGCGGTTACGCTTGGCTCGAACGGGATGATAACGAATGCTCCGGTCGTCTTCTTCGACTCCCGAATATCGAAGAAATCGCCATCCCTGTTCAAGAACAGTTTATTGTCGAATTGTACTCGAAATAATTGTATGATCGGCGCTCTTTTATAGACCAACAACCTGTACGGTTGTTCAAAACTAATCCCGCGTCCTCTTGAGAGCGACGCGGTAAAGGGGGAAGAACATCCCATGAAGTTCAAAACTGTCGTTATGCCCGGTCGAGTGAGAATCGACCAAGACTCCTTAAGCGATCAATACGGCAAATTTGTCGTTGAACCGCTGGAGCGCGGCTTCGGCACGACCCTGGGAAACGCCTTGCGGCGCGTTCTGCTCTCGTCCATCCAAGGTGCGGCGGTCAAAGCGGTTCGCATCAATGGCGTGCTGCAAGAGGTATCTTTCATCCCTGGCGTTGTCGAAGACGTCACCGATATTATTCTCAACATCAAAGGCTTGCGCGTCCGGAATCATCGCAACGGACCTGTCACTCTCTATCTCCAGGCCAAAGGAGAAAAAGACGTTAAAGCCAGCGATATTGAACCGAATCCGGATATTGAAATCTTAAATCCCGATCACCACCTCGCCACTCTCGATAAAGACGGCGAATTGGAAATGGAATTGTATGTCGATGTCGGACGCGGCTATATGTCCGCCGATCGCCAAAGCAAGCAAAATGATTCTCTTCCGCTCAACACAATCGTAGTGGACGCCGTTTTCACCCCCATCGATCGGGTCAAATACAGCGTCGAAAACGCTCGCGTCGGCGATATCACTGATTATGACCGTCTGATTATGGAAATTTGGACGGACGGCACTGTTTCGCCCCAAGACGCTCTCGCCTATTCCGCCAAAATCCTTAAGGATCATCTCTTCCTCTTCATCCATTTCCCCGAAGAGGATGAAGCCCCTCAAGAATCAACTCAGAAAGAAGAAGAGGTTGTCAATCCTTATCTGGCTAAAGGCGTGGAAGAACTCGAACTTTCGGTTCGAGCTTATAACTGCCTCAAAGCCGCCAATATCAAAACCATTGGCGAATTGGTCTCCAAAACCGAAAGCGAGATGCTGAAATATCGCAACTTCGGGAAAAAATCCTTGACCGAAATCAAGGAAGTCCTCACCAAATACGGCCTGTATCTGGGCATGGATCCGAATCAGATGAATGAAGAGGCCATTCAAACCGATGACGAAAGCGTCGTTCCCGCTTTACTCGTCGGAGATGATGACGACGAAGATTTGGAAAATGAAGATTTGGCGGAAGACGCCAAATAATAACGAATCCTAAACTTTGATTGAACGCCGGAGTATTAAACCATGAATCATAAAAACAGTGGACGCAAACTTGGTCGAACCACCTCCCATCGAGAGGCGATGTTGGCGAATCAGGCTGCTTCCTTGCTGCGGCATGGCCGGATCAAAACTACCCATCCCAAATGCAAGGAATTGAGATCCTTTGTCGAAAAACTGATTACCATCGCCAAAGAGGATACCGTGCACGCCCGTCGGAAAGTAAACAAGGTGATTCGCGATAAAGTGATCGTCAAAAAACTCTTCACCGAAATCGCCCCCGAGTTTTCAGAACGACCCGGCGGTTATACCCAGATTTTCCAACTGGGCCCCCGGGCAAACGACGGCGCTTTTATGTCGTTCATACAACTCGTCGGCTACGAACCTCCCGAAGAAGATTAAATCGCGTTTCATTCTTCTCGAGATTCATTTCCTATCACATCGCTATCCAAAAAAAAGAAGGTTTGTTCTCATCATAAGAACAAACCTTCTTTCTTTTTACACTATTTCTTTTTGCACTATTTTTTGACGATCATTTCCCGATCGGATTACTGAGTGCGATAATCTATCACGGCGTCTTCGCGAACCTGCGGCATCAGTTCTTCGCTTTTTAATCCCTGATTGGTGCGAGTTTCCGTAAATAAAACGTCAATTCTTACATCCGCATCGACGGTGAACTTTTCGGGCAGGCTGGTTTTTCGGTCGATCCACAAATAACGGGGCGGTTCGACGTCGCGCTTCTCTTTCCGAGGTTGAATATGAATGCGGTAAGTCTCCGTTTCATGGATGGTTTCTTGAAAGACGTCGCTGTCAATATACGCTTTTTCCTTGAAAGTCTCGATGTCGAAATCTAAAAATCCGGCCAAATACATAAACTCGGGCAAAGGGCTGGTCCGCTCATTGAGGTTCTCGATGATGATCGTGTTCGCCTCCGGATTGATCGTGTAAAACAGCTGACTTGCATCGGCGAAATAGATCTTGGACGGCGTTGCGTCTTCAGGAGCATTCGCCGCCCGGGAAATGGGATGATCGAATAATTCTAAAAGAAAAGACGACTCAAGGTCTTGATGATCCTCCGTCGGACGAACCATTTGAACACGCGCCCAAAACTGCTTCACTTCTCCGCTGGGATGCGTTTCCATCTGATGAAGAATCGTCTGGTAGTCATAAATCGGCTTCCAGGCTTGGGCCGCTCGATCGATGGCTTGCCCTCCGGTCAACCGAGCTTTCCGGGGCTGATCGGCGGCCTCTGCACTGTCGCACGCCAAAAATACGAGCAAAATGGCAACCGCGGCGAAGCCGGCGATGCAAATTACGAGCGAATCTATGCGTTGTCGAGTTAACATTCTGAACGTTTCCTTATCTTGCGCTTCCCACATCGGAGAAGAATTCGATTTGCAATGCTCCCTGTTCGATTAGAGAAACCAGTACAAACTGGCGTTGGATGCGTTATAACCTTGCAAATATAACTCGCTGCCGTGCGGCAGCGAAAACGTCGGCTCGTTTTCCGGTTCGAATTCCAAATAAAACCATACTTCCTGCTGCGGTTCGATTCCAATTTCGTTCAAATCCAACATCGCTTCGAAATGGTTGTTCGCAACGTCCACCTCTTTTTCCCTTTGTCCTACCGAGATGGAAATCGACCTGTTCAGCGGCTTTGTGATATGAACTCGAACCTGCCAATTCGACTGCAACGCGACTTCTTGTTGAAATTGGACGTAGAGACAAAGATATTTATTCAATCGGCCGTAATGAATCGCTGCTTCCATCTCTTCCGCCTGATGCATCGCTCCGCCCCCGCTTTTGGCGGTGATGGAGCGGGTGCCCACCCATTCGTAGTAGCCGCTCTGATGACCGTCCAAAACCGGCTTTCGAAATAGAACTCCTCCGCCTTTCAAGATTTTCTTGGGTTGTTTAATCGGCCGTTTCAGCGGTTCGGGGGCGGGAACGCCGATCTGTTCGTATAAATAGATCAAATGATCCCGGAATAATTGATCGAACAGCATGTCATGCGCCGAAGAATTGATGTCCCCATACCACCAGAACCAGTCGCTGCCTTCGGCGATATGCAGCATTTTCCAAGCGGTTTTCCGGGCTTCATCGTCTAAATCCGCCTCTCTTTCGACCAACGCCTCGCGCGCTTGTCGAAGAAAATGCCAGGCGGAATTGTTTTCGTGGTGCCCAATCCAGATCCGATAATTGGCATTGATCCACGATCCCGGATAAATCGATTTCAGCGTCGGCTTCGCCGGATATTGTTTCTGATACTCCGGAACCGTCGTCGGGATGATCTGAGAATCGGCAAGTATTCCCTCGATCAGATAGCGAAGAAAATCATGTCCGTCGCGAGGATAAAATTCCCAGCAGTTCTCTCCATCCAGAATCACGCTGACCAGCGGAGGAATTTTATCCGAACCGTCTTTCCCGATCGCCTTCAAATGCGATATGAAGTCGCGGGCCGCTTCCTTGGGATTCCAGTTCTGATACACGAATCCGATAAGATCGGATAGTCCATGGTCGCGGAATACGCAGTCGATTTCGCCTTCCGGCGTCTCCAGGCGATGCAGCCGGTATAACTGCCGGCGGTCGGACGCCTCGCCATGAAGGAATGTTGACTGAAATAAAATGGCTTCGTCCGTCGCAAAAAAGGGAACTTGCTCTTTGGCCAGCATCGCGCAAACCGCGTCGGACACCGATCCTTCAGACGGCCACATGCCGGCGGGGCGGAATCCCATGATCTTTTCGAATTCCGCGATCCCTTCCTGAATTTGCCATTGAGCGTCTTCAGGATGCGAAAAAGCCGGATCGGGCGCCGGATCGCGGGGATTGGATATTTGGGCGATCGATGTATTGCACAACAGGGGAAGGATGGGATGATAATACGGCGAGCAAGTTAATTCGATTTTTCCTTCCTGCTTCAGCTCGCGGTGAATGGGGATGATCTCTCGCAGTATTTTCAGTTGAAGATCGAGCAGGACTTTCTTGTCCTGCTCGGTAAAATCTCGCTGCTTCTTAATCAGTCGCCGCAGAGGCAAGTTGGGATTTTCTCGCCAGATAGGATCCATCCACGAAAGATTATGCCAGACTTGCAAGTCTCGAATATCCTGTTCGCTGAATCGCTCCGCCGCTTTTTGGGGCGAACGGCCCCGTTTGCGAAACAACTCGTCATATCGAGGAAACGGATGAATCATGCGCGGCGCATGCGCATCGAAAAAACTTTTCAGAATTTTCTGCTTTTCTTCCGCCGTCAACTCTCCCGCCGGTTTTTGGCTTAATTCCCAGGATTCGTCGGTTAGAGAACCGTCGGCGTATTGTTGGATTTGATTCAACAGCGAAGGCGCCAGATTGATGGTCTGCTTCCAACCCTCATAATCCCGGCTCAGCCGCGCCATATCGTAATAATCCTTGATGCCGTGCAGGCGCACCCAGGGCATGATGCATCGGTTTGAACCGGGAATCACGTACCAGGGCTGGTGCTGATGCCACAATATATGTAAATAAACTGGTTTTCTTATAGACATCGTTTGCCTGTGGAATGAGTTTTTCGGTCTGAGTCTTACTGTTTCCTATTATAACTTCCCCACCCTTGCAATGGATGCGGGGCGTTCAGAGAATCGATTGATATAGTTCGATGTATTCCTTGGCCGATTGGCGCCAGGAAAAATCAGTCTGCATGGCTCGCTGCACCAGAATCGACCACGCTTTTTCATCTTCGAATACAGTAATGGCGCGATCGCAGGCTTCCATGAACGCGCCCGTCGACTCATCGTCGAAAGTGAAGCCGTTACCCTGATCCGACTCGTGATAATCGATCACCGTATCGGCCAGACCGCCGATCGAACGCACGATGGGAATCGTTCCATAAAGAAGCGAATACATCTGATTGAGCCCGCAGGGCTCGAAGCGCGACGGCATCAGAAACATATCCGATCCTGCTTCGATTAAATGCGACATCTCCGTGTTGTATTCAATTTGGACGCCGCAGGCGTCGGGATATTGACGCTCCATCGATTTCAGCAAATCCTCGATCTTCGGATCGCCGGTCCCCAAAATAACGACCTGCGCCCCCCGGCGGATCAGCGTCGGGATGATCGAAGCGGCCAGATCGCAGCCTTTCTGGGGAGTAATACGCGACACGACGCCGAAAAGCGGGCGCCGACCTTCCGGCATGGGAAGCCCGAATTCTTCAAGAAGCGCCTGCTTGTTTTTGGCTTTTCCTTCTTGAACATTCGAAGCATCGTAGCGCATGGGAATATAAGCGTCTTGATCCGGCGACCATTGAGCGTAATCGACGCGGTTTAGAATGCCCGTTAACTTATTCTGATTCTTTCGCAGAAGGCCGTCCAAGCCGCATCCAAATTCCTGCGTCTGAATCTCTTTGGCATAGTTCGGGCTGACCGTATTGATGGCGTCGGCAAATACGATGCCGCCCTTCAATAAATTG
The DNA here is from genome assembly GCA_016934335.1 of Candidatus Omnitrophota bacterium. Lineage (GTDB taxonomy): Bacteria > Hinthialibacterota > Hinthialibacteria > Hinthialibacterales > Hinthialibacteraceae > JAFGTC01. Next base: position 14,406 of record JAFGTC010000169.1, read on the forward strand.
ACTTGATTGTAAAACTCCAATTCGCTCAGATTGAAATAATCCCAGGGAAGGCCCAAAACCGGATACAGAAATATCGGAAAAAGCCCCTGGTACGCCATATTGTGGATCGTAAAAAGCGTCTTGATTTTTCCCAAAACGGCATGCTTTTGATAGATTGTTTTGAGATAGGTCGGCAATAGAGCCGTCTGCCAGTCATTGGCGTGAATCAAATCCGGCTTCCAGATCCCCCGTTCGATTAAATTCAATATGGCGCGGCAGAAAAATGTGAATCGCTCCAGATTGTCAGGATAATCTCTCCCCTTTTCCGTATAGAGATTCTCCCGATCGAAATAGTCCTCTTGGTCAATCAAAAAAACGGGGATGTCCGTATCGGGCAGCGTGCAGCGGATGATCCCGCCCGTTACAATTCTGTCTTCAATCGGAATTTGTATCTCTCCCAGGTCTTCACCGTCGATTTCCACGTGACGGTATTTAGGCATGCATAAGGCGATATCGATTCCCTGCGCTTTCAACGCAATCGGCAGGCTTCGCATGATGTCGGCCAGACCGCCGGTCTGGGCCAGCGTCGCAATTTCAGAAGCGGCAAGTAAGATCTTCATATTCATTTCCTGTTCGTCTGCAAAGCTTATTCAAAAAAAAACTACAACGCGGGATCTTCATATCGAGCGATATCGGGCTGCCAATCCGGCCGTTTCACCAAGACGGCAAGGTAATCGGTGACCGCCTGCACTCCATCGGCATTTAATTCTACCTGATTTTGCGCCAAAAATTCGGTTTTTAGCTGGCGGCGGAGATTTTGAGATTGCGCTTGCGCGACGCGCTGGCCGATGATCTCGCGGGCTTCCTCATAACTCATCGAGCGCGGCGGCGTAATCTTTCGGACATAAAAGATTTCATATCCATAGCGCTCCTTCGATAAATTGAAAATCTCTTTCGGTTCGCTGATCTCTCCCGCCTGCAGCGCAGGGCCCTCTGAGGGAGCGATGAAACTTCGGTCTTGCGGACCCAGGTCGCTCAGCGCGATGTCTTTCAAATTGGCGACCGTCACGATGACGTCTTCGCTCTGGGCGTATTGAGCGGCGGCGTCATCGAAAGACATCCCCTCCTTCATGGCCTCCCAGGCGGCCGTCGACTTGGCCTGAGCGTTCAGCATGAGAATTTTCTTTTGATAAAAGGGCATGGCGGGCGTCAGGCGGATGCTGAAAAACATTCGGCTGATGTCATAGCGCGGCGGCGTCTGAAAATGCGAGGCGTTTTTCTGATAAAAATCGCGCATTTTCTCCTCCGTCAAATTAACCTGCTGATCCATTTCCGCCAGAATGTAATTTTGAGCCAGTCTTTTTTGATCCCAATAGGCGACCGCCGGCGCAACGTCTTCCTCGCTCCAGCCCCGGCTTCGGGCTTCAGCCAGGCATAGGGCTTTGTTTCCTAGAAAATCCAAATAGTTTTTTTGCTCGAGCGCCGTCCACTTTTGCAGTTGGCGAGCCATTTCTAAAAATTCGCTCAACGTTAACTCATAAACGCCGGGAACCGTCAAAATAATGGCGTTCTCTTCATGCGATTCGGGATCATCCAGCCAGCCGGGATTGCTGAATAGATTGTGCTTGTCGCGCAGATTTCGAGTCAACATATAGATGCCGGCTTGCGATTTCTCTTCCGTCATCGTGCGCAGAATCTGATTTTTCACCTGATCGAAGGGCAAATATTCCGGTTCGATGAAACGTTCTCTCTTGAACAGGAAAAATCGGTTTTTCAATTCGAACACATCCGTGATTTCTCCGTCTTGGATCGACTCCAACCGCTGCGCGATGACCGGATCGAAAGCCCCGAGGTGATAGGTGTTCTCTTTACCTCGCAGATGCGCAGGCGCATCGGAATACTGCTGCGCCGCTTCAAGAAAGGATTTCCCTCCGGCGATTTCCGCATGCGCTTTTTCTGCAATCGCCCGCGCTTCTTCCTTGCTGCGCTCCTCGCCGAAATTGACGTAAATCCCTCGAATGATGAGTTGGTTGGTGTCGGATTGGATATAAAGACCGTCCTTGTTTTCCTCATAAAAGTTCTTTAAATCGCGGTCGCGGATGTCAATGTCCTTCAACACTTCTTCTAAGAGAACTTTTTGATACAACTCGTCGTCGACCGTCTTCCCATGCTCCCGCCTGAATTCATTCGTTTGATCCAGGCTGGCGGCGCGCGCTTTCTTCGCCAGATCCCGTTCGAAAAGAAGAGTCTGAACAATTTGATCGATCACCAGAGGAATAGCGGTCTGCGTTTCAACTATAATCGAGTCGAACGAATGCGACTCTTGAAACGCGATCATAAAATCCTGCACGCGGACGGCTTCCTCTCCCGCCGTCGCAAGGATCAAATCCGGCGCCGGGCCTTGAATGGCGGGTTTCGATTTTCCGCATTGCTGCAAAATGGCGGCGATCCCAATCAGGAGGATCGCGAAGATGGGAAACGGGAAACGGCGCATGGCTTAACCTCTCTTTATCAGTGTATCTGCTCCGATGGATTTCTTCATCCGCCTCGTCAAACCAACGATTAATAAAAAATCAATGCGTCCATAGGTTTATCCGGACAATCAAATCTGCAATCAATCCCAAAACGAACATTTGAACGCTGGCCATCATTAGAACAATAAATGTGGCGTCCATAAACTGCCCGGTGAAAAATTTGCTGTAAAATCCCACGCCCAGGCCCAGAAAGGCCAGCGCGAAGCTGAATGGAAGAAAGACGTTTAACGGCCTCAATAACACAACTGTCCGTAAGATGAGAAGAATCATGTTCCACGTATCGGTGACCGGGTGAAACTTCGATTTTCCGGTGCGCTTCAAATATTGAATCGGTAGATAACGCACTCGCTTGCCCGTCGATGAAAACGCGATGGTGATGGTCGTCGTCAGCGAAAATCCATCCGGCAATAACCGGATTAGAGGCGCCGTCTGAGAACGGCGAACCGCCCGCAAACCCGAATTGAGATCGGGGATGGAGCGGCGCACCATCCAACTCGCGAACAGACGAATCAGCCATTTCGCCGGCCGGCGCGGCCAGGGGATGTGAGCGTCCGGCCCGGTTCGCGCGCCGACGACCATGTCGCACTGGTCTAAACATTCGCATAAGCGAAAAATCTCCTTAGGCGGATAGGTGCCGTCCGCATCGATGATCACAACCGCTTCGTAACGGCTGTTCTCCAAACCGGTTTTGATCGCTGCGCCATACCCGCGATTCCCTTCATGATGAATAACGGAGAAGGGGGCGGCGCATAACAAATCCGCCGTGGCGTCGGTGGATCCGTCGTTGACAACAACCACTTCCGTCGGGCTTTCGACGGCGTCAACAAACGACTTCATGTCCGCAAGAAATGACTGAATGCCGTCGGCTTCATTGTATACGGGAATGATGATGGAAACGCCTTGCGCGGCGAGAGAAGACGTAAACGATTCTTTCATAAGATCCTCTCAGGATTTCTTCTCCTATCCTGTCGGCTATATTGTAGCGGCGGCTGTTTCCTCCAGGCAAGGATTCTTGGACAATTGATTTACGTAGAAACAAAAATCGAGTGTTGGTGATTTGAAAAATTGAAACTATAATTTATGCGGGTAGCATGATAAAAAGAGGGGGTTTCTTCTCCATACGAAGAGCGAAAGTCACTATGAATGAACATCGTTTGTTGAAATGGGTGTCGGAAACGGATCATCGATATCATCCCAATGCTTATCAATTTGTGTTAGAAGCGCTTCGCTTCACGCAATGTCATTTCAAAATGCCCCGTCACGTCACAGGCCGCGAACTCTTGATCGGCATCGCGAATCTGGCTCGGAAGCGATATGGCGATATGGCGATTATGGTTTTTAAAGAATGGGGCGTCCAATCCTCGCGCGACTTTGGCAATATCGTCTTCAACCTGGTTGAAATCGGCGAAATCAAAAAGACGGCGGAAGATCGCATTGAGGATTTCGACAATGGATTTGATCTGGAAGCCGAACTGAGTCGATCGAAAATTCCCCATTGATCTTCGGATAGAGATCCTTATGGATCGCCGGAAAGATAAAAGCGTCGAAGGATTCTCCTCCGGCGCGTCTCTGAATGATTTACTGCGGCAGTATGGATGACGGCGCCCGGCTTTCGCGGCGTTGAATGTTCGCTTGGCTGCGCAATTCCTTCAGCCATTCATTCAACTCCCGCCTTTGCTTCATTTCAAAAATCCGCGCCTCCAAACTGTCTTTATAAACGACTCGGACGATGTGATAGGCTTTCGGCGTACGGATCGGATCGGATATTTCTCCGATCTCCATATCAAAAACCGGATCGAATTCCTTCATCAGCGCGCCTTTCTTGAACGGGGGAAGCATTCCTCGTTGAAGGCGGCTGGCTTCGTGCTGCGAAAAGGTATACACCAAAAAATCGAAGGGATCCCCGCCTCGCGCGCGCAGTACGATCTCTTGCGCTTTTTGACGGATCGCCTGCTCTGTCGCTGCATCGGCGTTTTCCGGTACGTTTAGTTGGATTTGTTGAATCGTGATCTCTCCCGTGGGAGGATTGTCCTCGAATTGTTTTGAAAACTCTCTCAGTTCTTCCTCCGTCGGCTTCTCGACGCGCCGGTTGATGATTTTGGTGATGATCACTTTTCGAATGTTATCATTATAAATTTCTTGATAGGTCGCCTGCCGAATTTCCTCCCAGGTCATATTGCGCCGATTCTGTTCCCGCTGCAATTCGGCGGCCGAATCGAATCGGCGCTTATACTGCTCCATCGCTATATCGGTCTTGCGCAGCGTATCTTCTCGAATCATGGTCAGCTCTTCCGCGCTGAGAGTCTCTCGAATCGCCTGAAATAAAAGCAACTCGTCAATCATCTGTTCGAGCACCTGGGGGCGCAGCTCCTGGTAGACCGAATTGGGCAGAGACATGATGTTGTTCTCGACGACGAATTGATCCGACTGGCGGGCGCTCAGGATGATGCGAGCGTCCACTTCGCCGGACAGAATCAACTCATTATTCACAATCGCATCGATGGTTTCTAAAATCCGAGCCTGCGAATTCGCGAGCAAGACAAGACTCAAAAACAAGATCCCGAGCATGCGTTTCATGCGCTTATCTCCTGCGGCGCTGCGCCAAAAATTTAAACACAATTGTACATCAATGGAGTGGTTTCCCCAATGCAAGGCAGGCAAAGTTTTTTAGATATGGCCGCTGACGAGCATGTTGGATACGGAAATACGGGTTTCCCGATCAATTTGTGAGGATTCTTGGAGTGCTTGGAGCATGGATTTTACGTCGCTGTCAAAATAACTGGACAAAATGTAATCCAACGCTTTGCGTTGTTCGAACTCTTTGCTGGTTCGAGGGAGGTAGTAAAAGGTGCGGCCTTGCTGTTCGTGACGAAGGGCGCCCTTGCTCTCCAGGAATTTCAGCATCGTTGCTATTGAAGTGTAAGCGCCTGCTTTATCGCCGCCCATTTCTGAACGAATCTCTTTCACAGAGGCTTTACCCAACTTCCATACGGCATTCATCACTTCGAGTTCGCGTTCTGAAAGAATTTTAGCTCGACGTCTCGCCATTTTATTTCTCCCTTAGAACGTAAAACATTCGATTAATGGGTATTTCGATTCAAATTAGTTCGTAATAATAATTGCATAATTACCATAAATGTCAAGAGGCTCTTCGATTTTTTTATATAAAATTTGAAAGAGCGTGTATAGCATAAATCTCGCCGCTCCGGCAGGCGGCGTGTGATAACGAAATTTATTGTCCTAGCCATGGCCATTTAATCCCGCTTTTCAAACAAGTCCAAATTTGATTATAACCCCAATCCCAAAAACGAGCTTGATCGTGCGAGAGATCCACCGGGTAGATTGTCCATCCTCCAGGATAGCAAAAGGCGCCGATCCATTGAACAAAAACCGAATAAAGCAGCATAACCGCCCAGAAAGCAAAAAGAAATCTGCAGCGCCGGAGGGTCGGGAAAATAGCGGCTAAATATAGAATTAAGAAGGGGTAAGTCTCGATTTGATAGCGCGGCCCGTAATGAGAATTTCCCCCCCACCAGACCGCATATTTAGAAAAAAGCGTCAACATGATAATGGGTGCGGGAACGGTCAGCGCGATTGCGCGCCATGCGGGATCCTTCTTTCGCCAAATGGCGATCATGCCCCAAATCGAAAATGCCAGGAACGGGCTGAAGATCAACATGCCTCGGCTTGGACTGATCCATTGGCCCGCCATGCCTACGCTCAGAGGCGTTGACCACGATCCGCCGCGCACTCGATCCAGCTCCCAATGCAGGGAGTGTAAAACCGTATCGCCGCCTTTCCATGACCCAAATAAAGCGACGTTGTACAAAATTAACATTAAACTCAAAAAAATAGCGGGTATGAGAAATGGCGCCGCCTCGCGGCGATGACGCATCACAAGAGCCATGCACATCACAACCGCACCCGCTCCGTTGACCGTCCTGCATAAAACCGCCCCGCCCGTCGCAACGCCGGCCAGGGCGATCCAGAATGCGAACGATCGCCGAGCCAGCGTCTGCTCCGCACGAACGAGGGCGTAAAAACATACGCTCCACCAGAAAACGCTGGGACCGTGCTGCCATAAACTTTGAGCGGCGATCGGCCAGAGGGCCGTTCCCAGACCGTACGCCATCGAAAGCAGCAGGGCGGATTCTCTATCGGATAAGCGCTTAATCGTCAGGTAAATAAAAAACACGGAAAGCGCCGTATAAAACGACCCCGACAATTTGGATAGATAATTCCAAACCAGATCGCCGCTTCCCGGTTCGATCATTCCCAGCCAGATGAAGGGCGCAAAAATGGGAGCGGCCATGACGCCGGGAAGCGCCGGATAATTGGAGACGATCCGCCCACACTGCTCGGAGGCGTAATAGGGCATATTATGATAAGGAATGTAATCGTGAAGATCGTCAAGAAATACGCTTCCATGCTTGACAAAATTGACGGCGACAAAAACAGTGGGCGTAGGATCGCCGCTGCTGATTTCACGGCCGTTAAGGATATAAATAAAAAAAGGAACAAAAAAAATCAATAACTTATGCGAATCGAACAAATCCGCGAGGCGCGTCAGATTGGATTTTCCGTCGTCAGGCATGATGGCTCTCGGTATTTATAATCAGGATTTTGTTATCTTTTTTAGTCAAAATCGTTTTTAATACGATATAATTTTATAACTGATAGAACAAGCAGCGACTAGCGGTAAATAGGATAAACGATAATAATAATCGTAATTTCGAAGATTCAAAATTAAATTGTTTCCAGACCATGGAACCCCCAATGGATGAGTCTTCGCAGGAAAGGAGCAGGATTATGGTTCAGGTCTTCAGAGGTTTAATTGTGGTTGTTGGCATTGCCATCGCCGCTGCAGCTTGTCAAACGACTCCCGCGCAGGAAGGCGC
>JAFGTC010000170.1 GCA_016934335.1 Candidatus Omnitrophota bacterium
TCCATTTTTCTATGCCTTGCGAAGATGCTTGCAATGAAAAAACGATTAGAGAAAGGCCAATCAAAAAATAAAATGGAATCGAACTTGGATTCTTAGAACTTGTTGGATTGCTATTTTTAGACATAATGCCGCTTCCGTTTTTACTGATTTATCAGTGGATATCCAAAATAACCTTTTTATAGGCTCGAATCGTGACTGGCTCGATCAAACCGGAGGGAGGCAGCGGTTCGAAGCCGATTGGACTATGCAGCCCTTTTGGCAAGGAAGGAGTAACGCCGCCGTAAATGGGCGTTACATTCTTCGGGATCGGCCTAGGGTTTTTATAATTGGAAACGCGATTGATTAAGGTGTTCGTAACGAAAACGGTCATTTTATTTTCACTTGAATGCAAGGCGTCGGAGACGTCTAATGTCTGCCCCCTCATCCACACCACTCCCACCGGCGCTTCATTGATCCAGAATTCCGCAACGTCGCCGACTCGCCCCGGATCCAGTTCCAATTGGAGATCATCTCTTAGATAAATGGGTGGGATGTCGAAAGTGATCTCGTATCGGACCGTCCCGCTGAAATGTCTTGTTCGAGGATCCAGCGTCCAGGATTCCAGGCGATCGAGCGTTTTTTCGATGCGCTGAAACTCGTTTCCTTCGAAGATCAATTTCCATTCGCCTTCAACCGCGAACGCAGCCGGAAGATCGTTCACGCTGACCGGTTTGGAATTTCCTATGCCATGAGATAATTGCACAGTGAAGACGCCATTGCGATCTGCGATAGCCTCGACGGCTGTGTTTGTTATTTGCAGGATCTCTTTAAGGGAACTCTGTGTCGCATGAATCGGCTGATCTCCATATTCGAACAGGAAAAACGTAGATTCATAAGGCTCAAGAGAAAGCGGAATTTCGATTCCATCCCGGGTTTCTCGATAACACTGGAGTTGACGAATAGCGCCAGTATAGGGATTCCATATCTGGGGGATGGCGCGATGGACGCGAAACGTAACGGGATAATCGACTTGGCGATCCTGCACATTCACAACATAATAGAGTTCGGCATTCTCCAGCGTTCGATGAATGTATGTTAAACCGTTGTTTTGCCGCATGCCTTCTCGATTGAAATCGACGCCGAAATCCGGAGTGATATGCCGCCGCAGGGTGTTGAGGAAAGGATCGAGCACGCTGCTTCTACGATCCAAAGGATTGGTGCGATCAATGACATTTTTGATGAAATAGGTCATGCCCTTCCCATATTGCATGGCCCCGTTTCCGTCTTCTCCAAGAGGTTCGCTGAACATCTCTCGAACGATCTCCTGAAGTTTTCGATCTTGCCGGCGATAATCGTTGAAGCCTGTTGAACTTTCAGGCAATCGTTCCAAAGCGATCGCCGCCCCTCCATTCCTGACTAAGGATTGAATGACTTTCAGCGTTTGGAAGGGAAGCGCCTGAAGGTTGGGAAGCACGATCAATTTGTATTTTGCATTTCGGACGCATAGACAACCGCCTTCAACGACGGCATGGTTTTGTAGAATATCATCGTTGAGCAAATCGTAATCCCAGCCATTCGCAACGATCAGTTCACCCAGGCCGCCCCAATCGAAATCGCGCGTCCACCGCCGAGCGTTTTTTACGTCGAGCGTCCATTGATTGGCCAAGGGAGAATAGACGGCGATGTCGGCCGTAAACTCTCCCTGCCGCAGCAGCCAGCAGCAGCGGGCGATGTATTCGGCAAGGCGGGGATAATATTTCCACCACACGTTGTCAGGACTGATATGAATGGCCGCCCCCATGCTTCTCGATGGAACGGCGTCCCGTTCGGGCGAACATGTGTAGCCATGGTTGTAAAATTTATTCGCGCCGTTTTTTAAAAAAATGTCGCTGGCTATTTTGAGTTCTTCGAGCGTCGCACGGTACGGCTGCCAATGAAGGAATGTATACGCTTCCGTCGAAACGATGTTTCTTCCGTACAGATGGGCGCCGGAAGCCACATATTTTTTGGGGCCGATGCGAGCGTCAAACCAGGGGACGGCGTCTTTTTCTCCTGCGGTGATTTCCATTTCAGGGATGTGCGTCAATCCCGCTCCCTGGATAGTATCGGTCGCAAACCCGTAGGGTTGGATTCGGCCTTGTACGCCGTGAGCCTCGCACCAATCAAGAAAGGTGAGAAAAAACGCTTCCAATCCGATTTGATGTAAAAATTCGTTGACGTCATAGCGGATTTTGGGAGTCATTTCACCTATATCCCACCAGATCGCTGGAAGATAAACAGTCAGATCATATCCTTTCCTGCGCTGGAATTCGTCTATAAGCCCGTCAGACCAATAAATGCCATTCGGCGCAAGGGCCACTTCGAAACTGTCGCAAAAGAACGAATCGACTGTATTTCCAAATTCATCGCCAAACGCATTGTAGAACCGACTTCCCAAGTCCTCGCAGTAGCGGCGCATGGCGGAGCGATTGAAATGATCCACCGCATTTCCCTGACCGGTGTATTTCAGCCAAAACGCCATCAAACGCCAGCGCCCTTCAGGAACTTGCCATTGGATCGAACGGTCTCTGACGTGGGATAATAGATTGATCGTCGATGCTTCATCGAAACGCCCGCCGTCGTATTGGCTCGCGAGGACTGCGACCAGCCGGTCTTCGCCAGTGATTTCTTGAAGGGGCAATTCCCATGAATGTTCGGGCGGTTTTAATTGGGTGGGCAGATTCAGGTCTATCTCTTGAGGGCCGACAAGATCGACGAAAGTGGGAACCAGGGATTTGCTTCGATCTTCCGGTGGAACCCAGTCGCCTCCAATCACCCAACCCGGACCGCCGAAATTGATGGAAACGCTCATACCGAGCCGTTTGGCCGTTTGAACAGCATGATAGAGTTTTTCAAAATATTCGGGAGACAGATAGGGAACATTCCCTTTTTCATAGACAGGCCCCATCGAAATTTGCTCGACTCCGCCTATCCCCTTTGCGAACATCTCTTCCAACTGCCAAGTGATTTCTGCATTCGTGACGGCGTTTCCCATCCACCACCAACGAGTGTGAGGCCGGCAATCGACGGGCGGATGAATAAAGTTTTGCCGTATTTCATCCGTGCCGGCATTTGAGACTGGTGAACTTATGGTTAAAGAACCAATAAAAATCGAAAAGCAGCAAAAACGCAGCAAAAAGTGTATAGATGTTTTGGATTTGGCCGCATCACATATCATAATCCACGTTCTTACAAAGAACAATATAAGTGTGATTTCAAACGATTCTGAAAAAACGATATCACAGTCCAGCAATTATCACTACGCGGGTATAAAATTTATTGTGATATGTTGTCCAGTTTTGAACGAAACCGGCTATTATCTTAGCGACCCTGTGGAGTTCGAATGTAGATCTTTCAAACCAGCAGCCAATAAATTCCCGTCGCCAATAACGCTCCGATCGCCGGTCCAACAACGGGAACCCATGCGTATTCCCAATCGCTGTCCCGTTTCCCTGGAATAGGAAGCAGAGCGTGAGCGATGCGCGGCCCCAGGTCGCGGGCGGGATTGATGGCGTATCCCGTCGTTCCGCCCAGCGATAGACCGATGGCGAAGACTAATAGGGATACGGGCATTAATCCAAGCGATCCTAAGCCGATTGGAATTTCTTCTCCAATCGATCCGCCGGGCAGCGTCAAAGTTGGTTGAGCGATTAGAAAGACAGGAAAGACCAAGGCGAAGGTTCCGATGATTTCGCAGAGCAACGCTTGGTTTAGATTACGAATATTGGGGGCCGTGCAAAAACAGGCGAGTTTTCCATCGGGATCGTCGGTCGCGATGAAATGTTCCCGGTAAAAAAGATAAACGAGGCACCCTCCCGCAAAAGCCCCCAGCATCTGCATGACGAAATAACCAAGCGCCGTCGCCAATCCCATCTGTCCCGACGCCAGCATGGCGATGGTGATGGCGGGATTGATGTGTGCGCCGCTATATTCGGCGCTGCAGAAAGCGCCGACGAATACGGCGAATCCCCAACCAGCAGTGATTACAATCCAGCCGGAATCACTCCCTTTGGTTTTCGCTAAAACTACATTCGCCACAACGCCGTTTCCAAAAAGAATCAAGAACATCGTACCAACAAATTCGGCTGCAAAAGCATTCATCAGTCGTCCCCATTTCTCAAAAAGTTATTCTTCTGCTTGATTTCGTCCATCAAAGAATTTATGTCGTAACATCCGGCGATTCGTTCGAATTCATTGATCTGATTTTTTATCCAGGCATCGTCCAATCCTAATTCTTTCGCCATGATTTCAGCGACTTTGGGCGCCATATCCCTGGCCGCGCGCACGTTCAGATAAAGAGCGCGCGTTCTTCTCGCTAAAACATCGTCCAACGTACGAGCCATTTCATTCCTCACAGCCCAAACGACTTGAACGCCCCGAATGGGCAGCGATGAATGCAATGATTCATTCAATTCAGGCCTTTTGTGAGCGAGTTCTTCCATTAGAACGGCGTCCGAACCGTACCCCGCTAAATCGCCGAATTTTTCGCTGTGCCGGTGGTATCCATGAATTCGCAGTTCACGAGTGATGCAAGGTCTTTCTTCTAAATGCCCTAAAACGGCGGCTTGATCGATGGCGTCTTGCGCCATTTTCCTATATGTCGTCCATTTGCCTCCAGTTACGGTCAATAGCCCGGATTTCGAAATCTGGATAGTATGGTCGCGGGATAGAACGGACGTGTTTGAACTATCTCCGGCATCGACTAAAGGGCGGATTCCCGTGAAGACGCTCAATAAGTCGTTTTTTGACGGCCTTTTGGCTAAGTAATCGCTCGCCGTTTCTAAAATAAAATCCACTTCGCTTTCAAGAGCCTTCGGTTCCAACGTCGCGGTGGAGATGGGCGTGTCTGTGGTTCCGACAACGACGTGACCGTTCCATGGGATGGCGAACATGACGCGGCCGTCTCTTGTATGAGGGACCATAATAGCCGTATCCCTTGGGAGAAAATCACGAGACAGTACAACGTGGACGCCCTGGCTGGGAGCGATAATCGGCGCAGCGTTGGGATCGTCCAGTTGACGCACCGCATCGCAGAACGGGCCGGTTGCATTTATAACGCATCGGGCGGGAAGAGAATACGATTTACCCGTTTCGCAATCGATAAAATCGATTCCATTTGCGAATCCATCTTTATCTTTTGAAAGGCTGCCGACCTTTGCGTAATTGACCAGACACGCGCCTTGTTCGGCGGCGGTCTGAGCTAAATTTACAAGCAATCGGCTATCGTCAAATTGTCCGTCGTGGTAGTTGACGCCGCCGCGCAAACCGTCTTGTTCAAGCGTGGGTATCCTTTTTAACACTTCTTCCTTCGAAAGCACTTTGGAAGGACCGAACCCATATTTCCCCGCCAATAAATCGTATACTTTCAGGCCGATTCCATAGAACGGCGCTTCCCACCACTGGTAATTTGGAACGATAAATTGAAGATCGTGAACGAGGTGAGGAGCGTTTTGCAAAAGGATGCCGCGTTCTTTCAACGCTTCTATCACAAGAGAAATGTTGCCTTGCTGTAAGTAGCGAACGCCGCCGTGCACCAATTTTGTGGATCGGCTGGACGTACCTTTTCCAAAATCGCTTTGCTCCAACAATAAAACGTCATAGCCGCGCGATGCGGCGTCGACGGCGATGCCGACGCCCGTGGCGCCGCCGCCGATGACGGCGATATCCCATGGACTTTTACGTTCGATGATGCGTTCAAGGAACAGCGTCCTATCCATATCGGATCACCGCTCCCAATTTTTCGCTCGTTCTAATGCATCTTTCCAGCGCTTTCTTAGATTCAACGCTTCGTCGGCGCTTTTTTGCGGTTCGAATATTCGATCGACCTGCCACGCGTGCCGAATGTCATCCCTTGTCTTCCAATACCCAACCGCCAAACCTGCTAAATAGGCGGCGCCGAGGGCCGTGGTTTCAACATTCTTGGGACGAACGACCGGCGCTTGCAACAGATCGGCCTGAATCTGCATCAGCAAGTTATTGGCGGAAGCGCCGCCGTCGACGCGTAATTCGTTGATGGGGATGCCCGAATCATCTTTCATGACGTCCAAGACGTCGGCCGATTGAAAGGCTATGCCTTCCAAGGCGGCGCGGGCGATGTGAGACGCATTCGTGCCGCGCGTGATTCCTACAATCGTTCCACGAGCGTATTGATCCCAATGAGGCGCTCCCAATCCTGCAAATGCGGGTACCAAAAAGGTTCCGCCGCTGTCCGGGACGCGAGAGGCTAATTCTTCGATTTCCGGAGACGATTTTATAATCCCCAGGCCGTCGCGAAGCCATTGGACCACCGCCCCGGCGATAAACACGCTTCCTTCGAATGCGTATTCGGTTTGGCCTCCAGTTCTCCAGGCTACGGTTGTTAGTAATTTGTGTTTGGAAAGCGCAGCCTTCCGGCCGATATTCATTAACATGAAGCAGCCGGTGCCGTATGTGTTTTTCGCCATACCATGTTCGTAACAATTCTGTCCAAAAAGAGCGGATTGCTGATCGCCCGCTATTCCGGCCGCCTGTATGGGAGAATCAAATACTCCCGCAGCGGTTTCGCAATAGACTTCACTGGAGGATTTCACTTCCGGCAATACGCTGCGAGGTATGTGGAACAGTTCCAGCAGTTCGTCATCCCAATCGCCCGTTTCGATGTTAAAGAGCATGGTTCTCGACGCGTTAGTGACGTCCGTAACGTGTATGGCTCCGTTCGTTAGATTCCATAACAGCCATGAGTCCACCGTACCGAACGCTAACTCACCCGCTTCCGCGCTTTTTCTTGCGCCGGGAACATTATCCAACAACCATCGCAATTTACTTCCCGCAAAATAGGCGTCGATCACCAAACCGGTTTTCTGTTGGATTAACTCCGCATGACCGGCCTGTTTGTATTCATCGCACATCGACGAGGTTCGTCGATCCTGCCAGACAATGGCGTTATGAACGGGTTCGCCGGTTTTTCGGTTCCATAGAAGCGTCGTTTCGCGTTGATTGGTGATGCCGATGGCGGCGATATCTTTGGCTTGTAAACCGGCTTGCGAGAGCGCCCGATGGGCGACCTGAATTTGCGAGGACCAGATTTCTCTCGGATCGTGTTCGACCCATCCCGCTTGTGGGTAAATCTGCTCGAATTCCTTTTGAGCGGAAGCGATGATCGAACTGGATTCATCGAATAAAATTGCGCGGGAACTGGTCGTTCCTTGATCTAGGGCAAGTATAAGCGACATTATTTTCCACCATTTCTAAGAGTATAAAAGAAAATTCAAGACAAAATAATTAGGCATGTCAACTGTGCATCGGACATTGGACTTATTAAGAAGGAATCAAACCACAAATCCCTGCCTGCATTTACTCAAGTTATAGTATATCCTCCTCTAGGGCCTTGTGTTCAGGAATAGTACCACTATCGCTATGATAAAACGAGTCTTCAAAAGCGTGAAATATGAATGGCTGAACCGTGTGGCAATAGTCAAATGATTTGATCATCTGGAGTTTCTGTACAATTCATTTTCGGAATGGTATAACGAATGGCGTCCTCATTACCGGTTAAAGGGAAAAACTCCTGATGATGTTTTTGCAGAATGCCAGAATGAAACACCAGAATGAAACATTAGATCGAAACGCCAAAACAGTTCCCTACCCCATTGAACGACGTCATTTCTAAGAAACGAAAACCACAGGCTATCAATTGAAAAAGGCGACGTAGGAATCGGTTTGATTGAGATCAATCACTTTTTTTAATGCTTTTTAAAACAAGATCCGTTTACGTTCATCTTATAAGTAAAGTACAATAATCAAACTAATTCTGCTGTTTCGAATTCTGGAGATGTGTCATGAAACATACAGTAAGACGGCGAACATTTATCATGAGTTTGGCGGGAGCGGGCGGAACCTTCCTGACAACGGACTTTTCTTTGGCGGCGAACCGCCTGGCGGCTGAATCCATGCCGAAACGATTGTTCGGTTCTGCACAAGATCCCGTTTCCATTTTAGGATTGGGAACCGCCGTGATGGGATGCTTGGAGGACGGCGAAAACGAGGGGATCCAGATCGTTCATACGGCGCTTGATCAGGGAGTCAACTATATCGATACAGGCCGGATTTACGGAATCGCCGAATCCTGCATCGGTAAAGTCGCCCGCGACCGGCGCGAGGAGATGTTTCTCGTCACAAAAGTATGGGCGAACACTGCCAAGGAAGCCGAACAACAATTAACAACATCGCTTAAAACACTTGAGACGGATCATGTAGACCTATGCCATATTCACAGTATGGGACACCGCGATCCCCAACAGGTTCTGGCTGACGACGGAGCGCTTTCATATCTTGTGAAAGCCAAGAAGAAGGGCTTAACGCGCTGCATCGGCGCTTCCGGCCACCATAAAATCGCAAATTTACTATCGGTTCTGGAAACCGGCGAAATCGACGCCGTCATGACGAATCTCAATTTCGTCGATCGCTCGATTTATAATTATTACCAACGCGTTTTTCCCCTCGCCCAAAAACACAAAATGACCATAATCGCTATGAAAGTATTTGGCGGTCCGTTCGGGGTGAAAGAGGCGAATTTTTTGGATGCGTACCGGCGCCAGGAAGGCCCGCAGATGCCGAAAGATTTGTTGCGCGACAGTATACATTACTGCCTGAGCCTGGGTGGAGTGACGACCGCTTTGGCGGGAGTGCGCAATCGAGAGGAACTACTAGAGGATGTTCGCTTGGCTAAGGATTTTCAGCCTCTGACGGCCAAGAAAAAAAGTGAACTCGAAACAAAAGGTGAAGAAATCGCTCCATCTTGGGGGCCGCGATTCGGCAGTCCATAAGGAACGGAATGCTGCTTCATCTTAATTATCTTCTAAAAAAAGATTGATGATTGAGAAAAAGGAGTGTCAATACAATGAATCGTCCCAATAAAATTACTCGCCGTCATGTTCTGAAAACAACCGTTGGACTTACGGCCGCCGCCGCCGGCCATCCCTTCATCTCTCCCTTTTGCAGAGCGTCGGACGCTCCCGCCCTGCCCGTCGCAATTGGAAAATGTGCTGCTTATGACAAGCAGGTGATGGAAACACTCCAACTATTATTGGATGCTATCGGAGGGATCGGCGCGCTTGTCAAAGGAAAAAGCGTCTGTGTAAAAGTGAATCTTACCGGCGATCCGCGTAGAGGCGTTGCAGGAATTCCCGCCAATCGCACTTATCATACGCATCCGGACGTGTTACATGCGACGTGCGCGTTATTGGGAAAAGCGGGCGCCAAACGAATCACCATCGTGGAAAGCCTTCTCTTCAACCGCCCGAAAGAGGAGGTTTTTGAATGGGCGGGATGGGATCTCTCTTCATTGAAGAGCGCCGCAGATAATGTCCACTTCGAAGATACGCGAAATAAAGGAACGGGAAGTCAATACGCGACAATTCATGTTCCCTGGGGCGGTTACACATACCCGGCTTATGAAGTCAATGAAATCTACGCAAAGTCGGACGTTTGCGTCTCCATCGCTAAACTCAAGGAGCACATTACGGCGGGCGTTACGCTCACTATGAAAAATCTTTTCGGCGTCACTCCCAATTCCATTTATGGAAGCGACGCCGGATCCGAAGACGCTCATTCGGCTCGCGAGCCTTTGCATACGAGAAGAAAAAAACCAGCGACGGATATTCAAGAAATCGATCCGGATTGCCCTCGGCATGGCGGTTATATCGTACCGCGCGTCACCGCCGATCTCGTGGGCGCGCGCCCGATCGACATAGCGATTATTGATGGGATTGAATGTATGCAGGGAGGAGAAGGCCCCTGGTGCAGAAATGTACGCCCGACCAAACCGGGTCTGCTCATCGTGGGTAAAAATCCTGTTTGTACGGATGCAGTGGGGATGGCGATCATGGGATTCGATCCAACCGCCGATCGAGGAACTATTCCATTCAAAAATTGCGATAATCATCTCCGGTTGGCCGCCGCCGTCGGACTAGGCTCCAACGATCTTTCCCAAATCGAAATTCGCGGAGTTCCGCTCAAGCAGGCTTTGCATCCCTTCGACGCTTCACTGAGAACCGAATACCCGGAGCAATTGCAGAAAATGTTTATTCGTTAAATCGTCATCGACGCATGGAGGGCGCGGCTTTAGGAACACCCTTCCAAAGGAGCCGTTTTCGTGAGAAAAGAGGGTTGAGTCAAGTTTTTTTGATCTAAGGATATACGCGGAATTACCTCCTTTTCATTGCTCGAAAGAATTCCTTTGGCATCGTTCCTTTCGGATTCTTTTCAAAAGCGGATCCCGGAGGAAATATAAAAATCGGCGATTATTGCTATCAGTATTTCATGCAGCCGGAAAGAGATTGGTGGGTAGGGATCAATTCGAATTTGGCTTCCTCCGGCATTGGATTGCTGAAAGCGTCTGAAATATTGGATGATGTGGAACTGAAAGCCTACGCTCAGAAACAACTTGATTGGATCATTGGCGTAAATCCCTTTAATAGTTCAAACATTGTGGGCGTTGGGTACAATCATCCCGCGCATTTTCCGGGAAGCACTTTTATCCCGCGTACTCTGGTGTTGCCGGGAGCTGTATTGAACGGCCTCGGCGGAGATCATGACGATCCTCCTATCATCGGGGGCGGCGACTGGCAGATTTCCGAATACTGGACGCCGATGGTCGCTTATACCCTTTGGCTTATGGCGGAATTATCGGAAGACAAGTAATCCGCTCCGATATAAAGAGAACAAGCGCCGTTGACAGAATGGATTATTCATGCGCAGAGTAAATCATCCTATATTGAATCAGTGACATGTTTGTTTCAAAGAATGGATGTCAACATGACGCGAATCGTCCGAATTCTAACCGCGAGTTTGTCTGTATTCACAGTCGCCGTTTCAGTCTTTTCCGCATGCTCCTCATGGGCGAGCAGAAATGACAAAGCGCCAGATGGCGCGGCGATCCGTTCGGCGCAACAAGTCGTACAGCGATACGCCCCCCAACATAGTGAATCGTTTATTCTATCTCAAATGCCTCCGCTCGAAGGCCGCGACGTTTTTGAAATCGAAAGTCTGAACGGCAAGATTGTCTTGCGAGGGAATAATGGGGTTTCTCTTTGCTCCGCCTTTTATTGGTATTTGAAAGAATACTGCCATGCCAATATTTCCTGGAACGGCATGCAAATCGATCTGCCGAATGCGCTGCCTGAGGTTCCTCACAAAATTCGCCGGACGAGTCCCTACAGATACCGATACTTTTTCAATTATTGCTGCTTCGGATATTCGCTCGCCTGGTGGGATTGGGAGCAATGGGAATTCATAATCGACTGGATGGCGATGAACGGGGTCAACATGCCGTTGGCAGTTACCGGGCAGGAAGCGACGTGGCGGACGGTCATGCAAACACTCGGCCTTGGAGAAGATTCAATACAAGATTTTTTCGCCGGCCCGCCCTATCTGCCTTTCCAATGGATGGGCTGCCTGGACGGCTGGGGAGGGCCGCTGCCGCAAAGTTGGATCGATCAGCATGCAGAGTTGCAGAAAAAGATTCTCGCCCGCGAACGCGAATTAGGAATGACGCCTGTCATGCAGGGATTTACCGGTCACGTTCCTGCATCCATCCAAAAGAAGCATCCAAACGCGAAACTGCAAAACATCCAATGGATCGACTGGGAAACCGTCTTCCTGGATCCTCTCGATCCTCTCTTCGAGAAAATCGGCAAAACGTTTCTTGAACAACAAATTGAGCAGTATGGTACGAGTCACCTCTACGCCGCTGATACGTTTATCGAAATGTCTCCCCCCTGCAGCGATCCGCAATTCTTGAACGATATGGGAAAATCGTTGCATAGCACATTGGCATCCGCCGATTCGGAGGCGATTTGGGTGATGCAGGGTTGGATTTTTTACAACAACGCCAAATTCTGGCAGCCGGCGCAGGCGCAGGCGTTTTTGGATGGCGTTCCGGACGATCGTATGATTCTGCTCGATCTCTACTGCGACGTCGCTCCCGTTTGGAAGAAGACCGAATCGTTTTATGGGAAACCGTGGATTTGGTGCGTGCTGCAGAATTTCGGCAATACAATTGCATTGAGCGGCCCCTTACCGCGAATCAATCAGGAACTATTCAATGCGGCAAACGATCCAGACCGAGGCAAATTATCGGGGATCGGCATGATCCAGGAAGGTTTGGGATACAATCCAGTCGTGTTCGAATTCATGACCGAGATGACCTGGCGCGATCAACCGGTCGATCTGGACCGCTGGATGGCGAATTACGCAGTGCGCCGATACGGTCGCTCGCTTGAATCCGCCTGTAATGCATGGATGCTATTAAAGGACTCTGTATATAATGACAGGCATGCTCCTCACTCCATGGTCACGGCAAGACCCGCCTACCGTGAAGCCGATCCGATTCTAAAAGCGGGCGATTCCAAAGAGTTGACATTGGCATGGGAACAGCTGCTGCAGTGCCGTGATGAATTGAGCCAATCCGATTCCTACCGATTCGATTTGGTAAACGTCACCCGCCAGGTTTTATCGAATCGCGCCGCCGCGAAATATGCGAGAGTAATTTCGGCCTACCGACAAAAGGACGCATCGGAATTTCGATCTGCCGCGCGAGATTACCTGCAACTTCTTTCGGACCTGGATACAGTCCTGGCGACGCGAGCGGAATTTTTATTAGGAAAATGGATTGCAGACGCCAAGCGCTGGGGCGGCAATGATGAGGAGCGGCGCCTTTTTGAATGGAACGCCCGCAACATGATAACATTGTGGGGCGACTCGCGCTCCTCGCTTCACGATTACGCTCGCAAGGAATGGTCAGGATTGATTTCCGGATTTTATCATCCACGCTGGAAACGGTTTTTCAACCGCCTGGATGAATCTCTTGAAGCAGGAAAAGAATTCAACAACGATGCATTTACGAGCGAAATTCAGGATTGGGAAAAGTCGTGGACGCATCAACAGAATCCTCATCCAGAGAATCCGATCGGAGATTCCATTGAGATTTCCAATCGACTCTATCACCAATATGTCGCCAATAAAACAACAGAATAAACAACCCACTCTTGAGAGTTCAATTATGATTGAATCTTTGGAAGGGGATAAACTACTTTTTATAGATGACAAGGGAGAATCGGACCACCTGATCCTATCCTCGAGAGACAGTCTCAATACAATACGATTTATCTGCTTTCGTAGTAACTAAATTTACTTTGCATTATTATTTCATTAGTTGCTGAACCATCCTTACTCCGCTGCAAAGGGGATATTGTGAAAAACCTTGTTTATGTAGTTTCCATCGTATTTGTTACTAGTTGGGCTTGGGCTGTCGAATTTCATGCACCCATCCCGCCAACGCCTGAATATCAGGGAGCGACTCTCTATGTATCCAAACTTGGAGACAATTCAGACGGCTCATCGTGGTCGAAAGCATTTCATACCATTCAATCAGCGCTAAACTCCGTCCCCAATGACAAGGGAGGCCATCGCATCATTATTCGACCGGACACTTACTGGGAGGCGATGCTTTCTCCTGCCTATAGCGGCTCTAAAAAGGCATATAACGAGTTGATCGGCGATGTTGACGGGAGTTTAGGATCCGGTGCAAAAGGAAGCGTTGTGATCGATTCGAGCGATCTTTCGAAAGGATTTAAAAGTTACGATTGGTGGGGCGTGATCCGGGCGACGCAGCAAGGATGGTCCTCCGAGCACAAAGATCCGACATTTTCAGCCATTGTCTGGGATCGATGGATTCTTCGAAATCTCTATGCAACAGGTTCAGACGGCGGATTATTTTGGGATTGTACGAATCGCGTTGAGCCCTTCACCATTATTGTCGAAGATTGCATAAGCATCGGCCGGGCCTTCGGCGGCGGCGTGGCCAGTTGTCTCTCACGAACCGACGAGCCGATCGTGTTTCGCCGCTGTCAGCTCTGGTCGCTTGATTGGTGGGGCGATACGGCGGGGGCCTATGTACGCGTGGAAAATCCAAACATGCCTGATCGACCCGACGTTTATTTTGAAGATTGCACGATGGTGAGTCCTCAATGCGCTCTGAAAGGCGGTAATTACGGATTCCATACTTACATGCGCATCAAAGTGGAACGCTGCCGCTTGATAGCGCTTAATTTTTCCCAACCGCAAGGTACGCCGACCGACGGCGTTGTTCAAAGCGTACAGAATGGAAAATACTTATGCGTCGATTTTGAAGACAGCACTTTGATGGGGTACAAGGTCTTCGGTGTGAAAGTGGACAAGGATAGTGTGGATAAGATTCAGTACTCGGCTCAGGGAGCGGTTCAAGCCTACGTGCAATTTACCCAGAGCGTTCCCGAGGGATTTCAAAGGCTTGGCCAATGGCCGGTGAACGTATTTCAATCACTCCTTCCTCCGTCTCCCTACGAACCGCGTTCGCCTCTGCAGGATGTTCGACTCGTTCGCAAGGATCGGTGTGAAATTTCTCCCATTGTTTGGAAGGATCGGTTATGTCACCTGGAAAGCGTGCGCCCGGGCTCTGGCGGCGTTAAATCGGATTATTACTTGCTCCTGACCGATGCAGAAACAGGAGCGGAATTGACACGCTTCGCCGAAGGATACAGCCTCGCCTGTGCATTGGTTCATGATGGGGTGTTTTACGCTTTCGCCTCGCGCTTTGAAGACAACAATTGGAATGATGTGACAATGTTCAAGTCAAGCGACTTGAAAAACTGGGAATCCAAGGTGGTCGTACAGCAGGAAGACGAGCATCTTTTCAATAGTTCGGTCTGTGCTGGACCGACCGGTTTTGTGATGGCCTACGAATCCAACGATCCAACTTATCCTGCGTTTACGACCAAATTCGCTGTTTCAAACGATTTGGAAAATTGGTACAAGAAGCCTAACGCGATGTTTGGCGCCGATCGCTATACGGCCTGCCCCTGCATTCGCTATGTCAATGGCTGCTATTACGTTCTTTATCTCGAACAACGCGCTCCCGGGCATTATTATTTCGAAACATTTATCACCCGCTCTAAAGATTTAATTGAATGGGAGCGAAGCGTCGCCAATCCCGTTTTAGCGCCCATCCAGATCGATGAAGGCATCAACGCCTCCGATCCAGATCTGGTGGAATTTCAAGGAAACACATATGTGTATTATGCCGTGGGCGATCAGCGAACCTGGATGAACGTCAAGCGCGGAGTCTATAACGGTTCGTTGCAGGAGTTTCTGGAGTCTTGGTATCAAACTCCCGGCGTCCCCGAACCGGGCGATTTGTCCAGCCGCCGGCGGCAAAATAGTAAAAACGAAGACGCCAACGAGGAAAAACGCCAAGAAAATCGGCGTGTAGAACGCATTCGATGGTTTCGAGAGGCGAAATTCGGCATGTTTGTGCACTGGGGTTTATACGCCGTACACGGCAAAAACGATAAAGGACCTTATGTTTCCTGGAGCATGCACGATGAGGAAATTCCCAACCAGGAATACGAGAAATATGCGAATCAATTTACTCCCCAAAAATTCGACGCGGCGCAGTGGATGGACATTGCGAAATCCGCCGGAATGCGATATGTGATTTTCACTTCGAAGCATCATGAAGGATTTTCCATGTTCGATAGCGCGCTGACCGATTATGACTCTATGGATAGAGCGGCCGGACGCGATTTTGTACGCGAACTGATAGAAGCGGCTCGCGCCGACGATATGAAAATCGGCTTCTATTATTCGATGCTCGATTGGCGGCGCCCCGAGTTTAAAACCGACTTCAGCCAGTACGTCAATCGATTCATGTTCGGGCAAATTCGAGAATTATGTATGCATTACGGCCCTATCGATTGTCTATGGTTCGATGGCGAATGGGACTACTCCGCCGATGTCTGGCGCGCTCCCGAATTGGTTAATATGATTCGCGAACTGCAGCCCAACGCTTTGATCAATGATCGTTTGGGGAAGGGAGAGAGAGGCAAAACCCCCTTGTGTGATTTTTACACGCGAGAGCAGATGAGTGAAATCAACCATTCGACAGAATTTGAGAAACGCCGAAACATTCCCTGGGAAGCTTGCCTGACCATTGGAACGTCATGGGGATATAAACGAAACGATGCGCCGTTGAAAAGTTCCGCCGAGTTGATCCGCGCGCTTGTGGATATAGTCAGCCGAGGAGGAAATTTACTGCTCAACGTCGGCCCTACTCCCGAGGGAGAAATACCCGAAGCGCTGACTTCGCGCCTTCAGGACATAGGCGCGTGGCTTGCCGTCAACGGAGAATCCATATATGGAACTGAAGTCTCGCCGGTTCAAGCATTCCCTACAGGCAGATGCACTCAGAAAGGAAGCCGTTTGTATGTGCATCTGGAATCGCACCCCGGCCAGGCGTTGCAACTCATCAACCTCCATCAAGAAATAAAGCGCGTTTGGATTCTCAAGACGGGCGATGAACTCGCCTTTGACGACAAAAACAATACCATATCAATTCCAGACTCGCTGGGAGACGACGCCATCGTTACAATAGGGATAGAACTGGAATCATCGTGATTTTGCCTTTCTAACGGAAAGGCCTTCGTAGAGGGCTTTTCCCCTGGAATAGAACGGCTATTGGCTTGATTTTGAATCTTCTTGAGCATCGCTCGATAATCGGCGATAAATACTCATGAACGGAATCTCCATATCGATGGAATTCAAACGTTACTTTTATTACTCTAGATTTGTGGGCGTCCTTTTTCTCGCAAAATTGTTTGCTGCCGTCCTTTGGAAGGGCCTAATGCGAGTTGGACCATTGCAGCCATAGATCTTGCGATGGAAATTCATAAATAACCGAAGCACATGATCTCCGATCTAGAGCCGGTTTTCAAAAGTGATGCTTTCACTCAATTGATGGAGGCTAATGCGATCAAGCAACGTAGAATCTGTCCAGGGCGGCACAGATGCGCATCCAATGGATTAGCCCGATCCGGCAGGATCAAAAGATTGTGCCCTATGTTTTTCATGATAAGCTGCATGGACCGGTTCGCAAAACGGCTTGTGTTTTGCATGTAGGCGTACAAAGAGACCACCGTCGACAGAGCCAAAAAAATGGA
>JAFGTC010000171.1 GCA_016934335.1 Candidatus Omnitrophota bacterium
CTGGTATGGAGACTCGACCTGGCGCGGCGACGGGGACATGGGATTTCACGGCCCCGGCCCCAAACGCGAACAATGGATAACTTACCGGGATATGACTACCTACAAAAATGTCGTTCGCCCGGCGCCTTTCTACCCGCTGAATTCCTTAATGAATCAAGGAATTGCCAAAGCGCATTATGGCGCCGCCAAGGAAGCGGGAAACACTCCCGTCGAGCTTCGGAATGAAATTCGATCGTTTTTCGCCTGCGGAACGTGCCTCCAGGAATTGTATATTTCCCCGGACATGATGACGCAGGAAAATTGGGACGACCTTGCCGAAGGCGCCGCATGGTCTCAGGCGAACGCAGACGTTTTGGTGGATGCGCACTGGATCGGCGGCGATCCCGGCAGGGGCGAAGCATATGGTTGGGCTTCCTGGTCGAAGCGCAAAGGGATTCTGGGCCTGCGCAATCCCGCCGCCGAATCGGCGTCGATCGCCTTGGATATAGGAAAAGCATTTGAACTTCCCGCGGACGCGCCGCCGAACTATCGCCTGCAAAGCCCCTGGAAATCCGACGCCGGAGCGCCCGCCGTCCATGTCAAATCGGGAGAATCAGTGACGTTCCAGTTGAAGCCTTTCGAAGTGCAAGTATACGATGCGTGGATCGAATAGCATGATTCGATCCGCGCATCTTCAATTTATGAGTCTCAATAACGGCCGTATTTCAGAGCGGCATCGATGAAACAATAATAGTTTTGTTCTGTTTTTTCCCATAACGGCGCATTGATGGGCGATGCGGACGGCATGATGACATAACCGCCCCCTTCGGCGGCCGCTTCCATGGACCATTTGACATACTCTTCAATCTGCGCCTCGCTCCAGTATTCCAGATGCGAGAGTTCTATGTTGCCAAACAGAACAAGTTGATTTCCATATCGTTTTTTCACGTCGGCAAGATCGACGTCTCCCTGGGGGGGAGGTTCGAGAGGATCGACGGCGTCCGCTCCCATCTCGATAAAAAGATCGAGGAGGCGGTTGACGCGCCCATGAGAATGCAATCTGACATAACCGCCGTATTCGTGAATTAAATCGATGATGGGCTTGTCATAGACCGATACGAGCTCCCGGAAAACCTCGGGCGGGAAATACGGCGGCGTGATATATTCCGGGCCGTAGATTCTCCATAACGGCCCCGCTCCCTTTTCGAGTTTGCAGCGAATTTCTATCAGCAGCCGCTCCAGCGCGATGTCCATATATTTTTTAACGGCGTCTCGATGTTTCCATGCAAGCACGAGAAAATTTTCCATCCCGAACGCATACGCCATCGCGCACACCGGATCCATCGTATCGCACAACATGACGCCGCGGTCGCCCAGGCGCATCTGCGCCTGTTCGAATCCGCTCATATCCACGCCTCCGCATTCCCAAGGCAGCGAATAATAAGCCTCCGAATCATCGAGATCTTTCAACAAGGGCTCGATCGTCCATGTCGTATGCAAATCATCGTCCCGCCGAACCGTCCGGATTAAATCGCGCTTGGGAGTGTGGAGAATATACCGTTCATGCAGAGTCTGTCCCTCGCGCCGGCGGATCGTCTCCTCATTCCAACTGTGCAGGTTGGCCGCCGGCTCTTCCCACATGTAAAGAACGTCGGTCTTTTCAGCGATGTAATTCAACAAATTCCGGTAGCTGCTTTGCTTCTCATACCATGGATCCGCGCCGAACGGCGCCAGTTCGTAGGTCGAAACCGGAACCCGATCCACCGGTTTTCTTTTTAGAGTATTCAACAACCGTTCTTTCGGAGTCATTTCCATTGAATCGTCATTTCAGCATTCGCGAAAAAAATGGAGCCTCGCAGAAGCGATCGCACTGCTGATGCGCCATAATCTAGTTGCCATTAGGAGAAACTCCGGATGGATTTTCCGAATTCCAGAATCGCTCGGCATTACGCGATGACCCGCTTTTGTTCATGATCGTATCGAATCACGCGTTCGCCGTTAACGGCCATGACGCCCATCTGCATGGTTGTATTGACCGGCGCGCTCAAGGCGGCGTTGGAAAGCGGCTGTTTTCGCGTGCGGCAGCAGTCCAAAAAGTCCGCCCAGAACTTCATCTGATCGATGCCATGCTGAATCGGCTCGCGATGGATTTCTTTGGAATCGTCCGATTTCAAAACGCGGATGTCCTGGCCGCCGATCAACAGCGTTCCATCCCAACCGCGAATAATGGGCGTTTCGTTGCTGCCGTAAGTTGTAAAGGCGTTGGCTTGGGTGCCCGAACAGGTGACCGTGAATCGGTCGGGGTACTCGATGACAAGATTACATGTATCCGGGATTTCACGTTCTTGCCGGTAAACCGGATCGGGCGCTTGATCGAGTGTGTAGCGGTGAATGCCTCCCAACCCGGCGACTTTGGTGGGATAGCCTAAACCGAGCGTATAGGCGAGCGGATTATAAAAGTGAATATAATTG
This sequence comes from Candidatus Omnitrophota bacterium, assembly GCA_016934335.1. Classification (GTDB taxonomy): domain Bacteria; phylum Hinthialibacterota; class Hinthialibacteria; order Hinthialibacterales; family Hinthialibacteraceae; genus JAFGTC01. Next base: position 2,452 of record JAFGTC010000171.1, read on the forward strand.
TCCGAGATCGGCCCTCCCGCCGTGTCGGCGTACATGCGCCAACGGAAATATCGGCTGACGCTGAATTCATGCCGCGGGCAATCCCCCTGAAAACGCTCCCAGTCTAAATCAGGGCCGGGATGGGCGTTGGGATCGTCGATCGACATGCCGCGCTCTCCCCAGTCGCCGAATCGGAAATAGCCGGTTTCGGCCATCACCGGTTTGCCGATCATCCCTTTTTGAATCAACTCTTTGGCCTGGGTATAGGCCGAGCAAGACATGCGCTGGCAGCCCACCTGCACAAGGCCGCCGCTCTGTTTCGCCGCTTCGGCCACTTTTTCGGCTAAGCCCAGCTGCCGCCAGTGGGTAAGCGGCTTCTCGACATAGATGTCTTTCCCCGCTTTTAACGCATCGATGGTTTGATATCCGTGCCAATGCTCCGGCGTGGCGATGAGCACGACGTCAACGTCGCTTCGCTCGAGAAGTTCTTCATGCTTCATCGTGGAAAAGACGGCATGGGTGCGCTCGGCCGCTTGCTGCAGCCGGGGGCGGTAGGTGTCGCAGACGGCGGTGATGTCGAGAGCGTTCCCCTGCTCTCGGAGTTTGAGCAGCATCCCGATATGCGATCCGCCTCGGCCGCCGCATCCGATGACTCCAATCCGGAGGCGATCATTCGCTCCTTGGGATCGCTTCGCCGTAATAGCGCTCATTCCCAAGGCGATGGAGGTTGATGAGAAGGTTTTGTGAAATTGCCTCCGATTCAGGTTCGATGATTCCATTGATTTCATTTCTCCATTTTTCAAATTCAAGATCTCTCAACTAAATCCAAATCCCAATGGTTATGTTCCACTGGGAGCGTTGATTGCTTCCTCCGTAGCCCGCCCCGGCCCGTATAGATAAATGTTCCCCATGCTGACGACGCCGTTGCTTGACTGGTAGGAAATCAACCAATTCCATCGCGGCCCGCTGTTATTGGGGTGATAAAAGAGTTGATCCGGCCCCACCGAGCAAAGATACCACATATACTTGAATTCAGGATCGTAATTCTCCCACCAGGCGCTGCCCACTCCCCCGCATGTTTCCCGATCATGATAGATATAGTTATACGGGGGCGGGTAATTCGGCCCATGATTGGTTTCTTTGCCCTTGGTCATGAAGGGATCCCAGAGTATCGCATTGCTGATGTACGCCACCGGCGAAGTCAACTTTTTGAGGCCGTATTTCCCCAAATCATTAACGCTGCTCGGCGGCATAAAGGGAGGATACTGGTTGTGATCCAGTTGATACATATCCAGCGCGGCGCCGATTGCGGCTATATCGCCCTGCACGCGCGCGACCAGCGCGCGGGTGCGGGCGTTCAGAAAATTGGGAACGGCGATCGCCGCCAAAATGCCGATAATGGCGACGACGATCAAAAGTTCGATTAAAGTGAAAGCCCGATTTTTCATCATGAATCATTATGCCCCAAAAACGAATGGAGTGTCGAGGTTATAAAGATGTTGCCGGGAGAAATTCCGGCCTGACCTGGATGGTTTATGAAGAACGCCAAACCGGAGTTCGGGAATACGGAAGCAATGATGAATCACCAGGAATTTTCAAGCCATGACTCGGGAAGAAAGAGAATACAGACGTCGGGATTCCCATATCGGTTCGAGGCAAAAACAAGTTTGGAACTGGAGGGACTCCAGCCCACATGAGGATGCGCACCCCGCCCGTACGTGCGATGATCTTGAGTGAGGATGCGATGCCTTGACGTTTTTGCGCTGAACAGGGTGATGATTCCATGCCAGTTGTCAGCGGCGGCGAAACGGCCATCCGGCGAACCGGCGGCGTGCCAATAATTGACCCGGGAGACTTGCTCAGGCGTCCCCCCCTCCCACCACGATCCGGGTCCGATGATATAGGTGCGATCCAGACGGGGATCGTATACTTTTACATGACTCTGCTCGGCGGCGCCGTCATGATACTGCCCGGAGCAAAAGGTCATCTGATCGTTTACCCACCAGCATTCATGGGTGACTAACTCGCCTTCGATCTGCGGATAAATCGGCCATGGTTCGCGGTCGGTCAAGTCGGCCCAATGAATGCGCGCCCGCAGCTCGCCTTCCGATAAATTCGTCGCCCGGTCGCCTTGGGAGCCTTCATATCCGCGAGCAAAACTGATGAGCCCCGGCGTCTTCCAACTGCACTGAATATGGGATATGGGATAATCCACCGCCATGATTTCCCGGGATTCGCCGCTCGTCTTATCAATCCAAATCACTCGATTGGCATGAGGGCCGCGGCTGTTGAATCCCACGACAATCCCTTTGCCGCCGCAACTTTCGTTAATGCCCAGCATGGCGTCGCCGGCGTCTTGGGGAAATTCCGCTATGCAGCGTTCTTCGACGAAGATGCGCGTCGGGGAATGGGAGAAATCGATGTCAATGGACCATTCCCACACGTTTTTATCCCGCGCAAAATAGAGAGCGTTTTCGTGCATCCCGGCTGTAAATTGTTGAATGTGACTATCGCCTTCCTGCTGCAGCTGCACAATCTCCCCTGTTTTTTCCAGATAGCCGAAAACTTCTCTTCGGCCCGTCCGGTCGCTCCAAAAAAAGAGCATCGATTCATCCGGCAGCCAGGAGCGCTGGTGAAAATAAGCGTTAGCGTCATTCGCGTTGGATCGGGTAATGAAATGCAAAACCGCCCCATTGGATTCTTCCATTTGCACTCGCTCCGAAGGGAGAACTTGCGCCTCCCGGCGCTGATCGGCGCAAACATGGAGAACGCATGTCAAGGCGAGCATGGCGAATAAAGAAAAACCTGTTAGCAGCATTCGCATCATCATGTCTCCTCGTTCAGGTGCGAATGGTGGGCTACGCTTCGCTTTGAGCCCACCCTACCAAACTGGATTATTTTTGATCGGGGTAGAATTTCTTTTTATGATCCTCGGCATAGCGCTGGAGTCTTTGAGCGACCTTGGGATATTGATCGATGACGTTAATGGTTTCGAATGGATCGTTTCTCATATCGAACAGCGCGAGTTCCGTCTTGAGGTTTTCGTATTTCCCCGCCGCTCCGTCCAAGCCGGATTTCACCAGAGTCCTGTATGAATGAGGCAGGTGCAGTTTCCAATGCCCGTCGCCGCTGATGACGCCTTGAAAATTGCCGCCGATCGAGAATGGATAGTAGCGGTGAGGATTTTTGGCGCCCGGTTTTTTGGCGATGATATCCCAGACGTCTTTGCCGTCGATGGGATTGTCGGGAAGTTGGGCGCCGGCTAATTTAGCCAGCGTCGGAAGGATGTCGATGGTGCAGAAAGTCTGGGTTGATGAAGAACCCGCTTTGACTTTTCCGGGATATTTGACTATGCAGGCGCTGCGGACTCCGCCGTCGAAACTCGTTCCCTTCGCTTCCCGGAAGGGAGTGCTCCCCGCGTGATTGCCGTAGGAAATCCAGGGGCCGTTATCCGAAGAAAAGACGATCATGGTGTTGTCTTCAAGCCCGTTATCCTGGAGCGCTTTGACAATTTGACCCACAGACCAATCGATTTCCATCATTACATCGCCGAACAGCCCCACTCCCGATTTTCCCTTGAATTTATCGCTGCAGAATATGGGCACATGGGGCATGGAATGGGGAACATAGAGGAAGAACGGCTCATCTTTGCGGCGGTTGATAAAATCGACGGCGTGTTCTGTATACCAGGTTGTCAGATGACATTGATGCTCCGGCGTGACCCGTTCGATGGTTACTTGGCCGTTTTCCCAAAAGCGCAGCGGCCATTTTCCCCAATAGTCCGGATTTTCCGGATGGAATTCCCACATATCGTTGGAGTACATCAAACCGCAGGATTCATCAAAGCCGCGAGCGGGCGGGCGAGTGTCGGGTTGATCGCCGATATGCCATTTTCCAAACACAGCCGTTTTATAGCCGGCGGATTGAAGCGCCTCGCCGATCGTGGCGAAGGCGGGATCCAGCCCGCGCGCTTCGGGACCGTGAGCGCCGAACACTTTGGTGCGTCCCGGATAGCAGCCGCTCAGCAGAGAGGCGCGTGATGCGGAGCATACCGCCTGGGTCACGTAGAAGTTATTGAAGCGGCAGCCGTCTTTGGCCAGTTGGTTGACGTTGGGCGTGTCGTAGACGGGCTTGCCGAAAGGTTTGAAATCAGCCCAGCCGGAATCGTCCAAATAAATCAAGACGAAGTTGGGCTTTTTCGAGGATTCGGAGCAAAAGCCGGAGGGGGATGCGGTCAACCCGGCGATGGCTGCGGCGGACGTTTTCAGGAAATTTCGGCGGGTACAGTTCATCATGATCTTTTTCTCTCCTATTTCAGGAAATCAATCCTCCGGACAAAATGTTTCCTCATTCTCTCAACGGAACAACCATTGCGTCAAGATCATTGGGAAAATGCGTCACGCCAACCGTTGCGATCCATCGTTATCCCTTCCCAAATGTCGGAAGACTCGATGATCTTCAAATTTTAACTCTCTTCAAACTATAAAATGCCCGGTTTTCTTGCCATAATTCAATCATGAATTTGAACGTATTGTTTCGCCGCTTTTTATTCCGGCCAATCAGGCCGTCATTAAGTTTCAAGCGGCAGGGATCGATAAAGAGGGGAAAAATATGTTTGTTGTCGTTATCCTTACTCTCATTCTCAGCCTTGGTTCATTACCCGTTGCCGCGGAAGGCTGGCCGATGTTCCGGGCGGATGCGGCCCGCAGCGGCTATACCGATCAATCGCTGCCGGAGCAATTGAAATTACGCTGGACGTATGCCGCCCGCCACGCGCCCCGACCGGCGTGGCAGGCCCACGATACGCGCATGGATTTCGACCATGCCTATCAGACGGTTCTATCGGATGAGACAGTCTATTTTGGCTCATCGGCGGATTGCAAAATCTATGCGCTGGACGCCGGTGCGGGCGAAGAGAAATGGTCCTTCTTTACGGACGGCCCCGTGCGTTTTGCGCCGGCGATTTGGAAAAACCGCCTATTTGCCGTAAGCGACGACGGATTTTTGTATTGTCTCGATAAAAACACAGGCCGTCTGATCTGGAAGAAATATGGCGCCAACGAAGAGCGGCGCATCCTTGGAAACGATCGCATGATTAGCAAATGGGCGGCTCGCGGCGCTCCATTGGTGGATAACGATACAGTGTACTTCGCCGCCGGGATTTGGCCCTCGGAAGGAATTTTCTTTCATGCGCTCGACGCCGAAAGCGGCGCAGAAAAATGGACGAATGAGGATTCGGGAGACATGGAGATCCTGCAGCCTCATTCCGCCATGTCGAAAAGCGGAGCATCCGCGCAAGGCTATCTTGCCGCGGGAATGGGGATTTTATTGTCACCGACGGGGCGCGCCGTTCCCGCCGCCTTTGATGAACAGAATGGACATTTCAAATATTTCCACTTAAACAAATACAGTCCCGCCGGCGGATGCTCGATCGTCGTCGCCGGGCGCGGCTTCTTCAATGGGGGAAAGATCTTCGATCTCCAAACCGGCGAGTTGATTCAAGATTTGAAGGCCAAGGATCTGGTCGTGATTCCCGGCGGGGCGGCCGCTTTGTTCGACAAAAAAATTGTCGTCTATCAATGGATGGATGTGGAAAAAATAGATCGCAAAGGCAAGAAATATACCGTCCGTCAATTGCAGGAAACGGCGTCGATGGAGACGGAAAATGGCGGTCATGCGATGATCGCAACAAATAACCTGATTATCGCGGGCGGTTCGGAATCGATCCAGACGTTCCGGCTCTCCAATCAGGAAACGACTTGGAGAGCGGCGGTTCAGGGAATCCCGAAGGGATTAGCCGTTGCGGATGGAAAACTCATTGTCAGCACGGATCAGGGAATGATTTACTGCTTCGATGAAGAAGGAAGCAAAGCGCCGGAGACTATTCGAGCAGACATTGACGAATCTCCCTATGGAGACAGCGAAAAATTCGCGGAGCAGGCGGAAACGATTATCGAGCGCTCGGGCGTCCGCCATAACGGCTTCTGCCTGGATTTGGGGTGCGGAGACGGCGCGTTGGCCTATGAACTGGCGAAGCGCACCGATTTGCATATCTACGCCGTCGATTCCGATCCCGAAATGGTCAAGACGGCGAGGCGAAAACTGGACGCCGCCGGACTGTACGGCGTGCGCGTGACGGTTCACCAAGAAGATCCAAGATCGATGAATTATCCCGATTATTTCGCCGATTTGATCGTTTCCTCTCGCTCCATTCAGGAAGGCGATTCATCCCTTTCCATCCAGGAGGCGGAGCGCATGCAGCGGCCATGGGGCGGCGTGATGATGATCGGCGACGCCTCCACTTGCCCCGTGCAAGTGCGGGGGCCCCTCGAAAAAAGCGACGGCTGGACGCATCAATACTATAACCCCGCCAACACGCTGTGCTCTAACGACGCGGTCGTTCAAGGGCCGCTGGGCATGCTGTGGTATAAAGATAACACCTTGAGAATGGCGCAGCGTCACGGCCGCCCGCCGGCGCCTCTGTTTCATCGCGGAAAAATGTTCATAGAAGGCCTCGATGCGCTTCGCGCCGTTGACGCTTACAACGGAAGGATCTTGTGGGAGCATCCCTTGCCGGGCGTCTTGAAGCAATACGACCAAGACCACCTGATGGGGACGGCGGGAACGGGAAGCAATTTCTGCATCGCCGATGACCGACTCTATTTGCACACGCAAGATCGCTGCCTTTGCATCGACGCCGGGAACGGAGAAACAATCCGCGAATACGCCGTCCCCGACCTGCCGGACGGGAAAGCGGGGACATGGGGGTATATCGCCCGCGCCGGGAACATGTTATTCGGATCCCTGGCGAACACGGACCATATCGTCAAGTGGCGCTACCTCCAAGGAGATATGAGCGGTCAGTTCACCGAATCTCGCGCCTTCTTCGCCATGGATGTCGAAACCGGCAAAATCAAATGGCGCTATGACGCCAAGGATTCCATCCGGCATAACGCCGTCGCCATCGGGAGCGATGCGGTTTATCTCATCGACCGCCCCCTGGCGGAATTTGACCGAATTGATTTTGACGCCGCCAAGCGCCGCGGCGAAACCCTGCAGCAGCGCCCCGGCGTTTTAATAGCATTGGATAGGGAGACAGGCGAAGAACGCTGGCGAAGCGAAGACGATATATTCGGGACTATGCTGGCTCTCAGTGAAGCGCACGATGTCTTACTCATGACCTGTCAGCCTACGCGCTTCAGCCTGAGTTCTGAAGTGAACGGCCGCATGGCGGCGTTTCATGCCTCAAAAGGTTCTCGAATATGGGATATTCAAGCCGACTACGCATCCCGCCCCTTAATCAATGACAAAACCATCTATGCGCAGCCCAGCGCCTGGAATCTTCTAACCGGTGAAAAAAACGAATTTGAATTTTCCCGATCCTACGGCTGCGGGACGCTGGCCGGATCGAAGAACATGCTGGTTTTCCGTTCGGGAACCCTCGGTTACCGCGATCTGCAGAATGATAAGGAATTGAAAAATTACGGCGGCATCCGCTCCGGATGCTGGATTGACATCCTCCCCGCGGGAGGATTGGTCCTGCTTCCCAATTCGGCCAACGGCTGCGTCTGCAGTTATTTGATTCAGGCTTCGATCGCCTTGCAGCCGATTCAGTAAGGTTTTTAAATCGCATGAAAGTCAAGGAATTTCGAATAGATTGATAACATCTACGATCAGAAGGAGCGATTCCATGCACGGCAGTCAATTTAGACTAACTCTGTTATGCCTCATTCTGGCCATCCAAGCAGGCGTGATCTCCGCGGCGCATTCCAGCGAAACCGGGGCGTCATCGCTGGAGGGCGTCTTCTGCGTCAAGGATTTCGGCGCGCTGGCCGACGGGCAAACCGACGACGCGGCCGCCATTCAACGATGCATCGACGCCGCGGCCGAAAAAGGCGGCCAGGTTTATCTACCCCCCGGAAGATATCTGGTCAACGGCAGTCTCAACGTAAAAACAGGCGTTGTCGTGAAAGGCGCGCACGAAGCGCCTTTGGCGATCGAACCCCTGATCGGCACGATTATCATGGCCGTCGGCGGCCGCGACGACGAGACGGCCCCTGCCCTTTTCGAAATGGGACATTCCAGCACGGTAACCGGTCTGACCGTCTGGCATCCCGAACAAAAGCCCGACGACATCCATCCCTATCCCTGGACCTTCCATCTCACCGGCTACGACAACACGGTGGAAAACGTCACTCTCATCAACAGCTACAACGGCATCCGCGTCGGGCCGGAAAACAATGTCCGCCACCGCATCCGCAGCGTCTATGGCTGCGTGCTGCGCCGGGGGCTATTCGTAGATCATTGTACGGATATCGGCCGCGTCGAAAACGTGCAATTTCACTGCCACTGGTGGTCGGCTAAATCCGTCGGCGGGGATTGGGAGCCGGTTTACAAATATATGTATGAAAACTGCGAAGCCTTTGTTTTCGGCCGAACTGATTGGGAATATGTCACCAACAATTTCGTCTTCCCCGCCAAGATCGGCTTCCGCTTCATCAAAACCGAGCACGGCGCCTGCAACGGTCAGTTCACCGGCAACGGCGCGGACGCCTGCGAGACCTCCGTCTTGGTGGAGGAAATTCAGCCGATGGGGCTGCTCATTACCGGCGGCCAGTTTGTCGCCTTCAACGGGGAGAATCCCATCGAACTGGTCGTGGCGCCAACCTGCACGGGAAGCGTACGCCTGGTCAACTGCGCTTTTTGGGGGCCTTCCAACCACAACGCCTTGATTGAAGGCAAGGGATTTGTTTCCTTTAACGACTGCTACTTCAGCAACTGGAAAAAAGGAACCGAAGAGACGCCGCTTATCATCGCTAAATCAGGGCGTCTTCAAATCAACAACTCGTCCTTCGCCACCGCCCAGCCCAGCGTGGAACTAGGCCCGGAACTGCAGCACGCCATCATTCAAGGCAACAACGGCGTCAACGGCGTTCGAGTCATCAACAACGCCAAACGAACCATTATCGTGAACAACGAAGAACCGGTGAATTCCGAACCAGTTGATAAGTAACGTACCCATGCAGCTGCGCGATGAATTCCCTAAAATCGTTGCGAATCTTTCACCCAGATAAAATATGCGAATGCCTCTCATGGAAAGAGAGGCATTCGCATTGAATCCCGGCTGACTATCCATCTCGCCGCGCCGCTGATTGACGCACGTTGCTTACAGGCGCCATGGCTTGCGCATGGGGCGCATCAAACGCTTATTGGCTTCATGATTGCCGATGAAGACTTCCCGCTGAGAATCGAACAATAGTTTTTCCTCCCGGCGAATGGCGATATCGCTGATATGGCAAAGCGCATCCCCTTTAACCGCCGCGCCGACAGGGCAGATGGTTTCTTTCCGGCTGCGGACGCATTCCAGGAAGTTATCGACATGATTGCTGCTTTCGTAGAGAGGCCGCTCGATGCGGGCGTCAAGAAGGTTCTTCGGAGAAGCGTCAATTTTTCCCCGCCGTACATAAACCCATCCTTCCGTCCCTTCAAAAGCGGTTCCGTGGCTGCTGTCGTCGCTGTATCTTTTTTTCCACTCAGCCGCCGAGGCGTCGCCGCGAGAATCAACCGTCACGCCGCCTTCGATCTGAATCTTTACATCCCAGGTTAAGGCCGTGTCGCACACGCCTTCGCCGGGAAATTTTCCCCGGCCTTCGATTTCCCAGGTTCCCTGAAAATAATCCTCCGCACCCCATAAAGCGATGTCGATGGGATGAATTCCCCAGCCGGCGATGAATCCTAAAGCGTAATCGGATATAAACCACCAGAGTTCGTTGGAGCAGCGATTTTCGGTATACGGCGTGAATTTCGACGGGCCAAGCCAGAAGTCGTAATCGAGCCATTCCGGAACCGGGACCTGCGCCGGACTGCCCCCCTGCGAGCTGCCCGGCGACCAGACATGGATCGTATGCAGATCGCCGATCAAGCCGTTGCGGACGATCTCGCAGGCTTTCCGGAACAGAGGATCGGATCGCTGCTGCGTGCCGAATTGAAAGATGCGGTTGTGTTGATTCACGGCGGCGCGCATGGCCTGATCTTCTTCCAGCGTCAGCCCCATGGGTTTTTCCATATAAACGTCTTTGCCGGAGCGAACGGCGGCGAGCGACGTCAAAACGTGCCAATGATCGCAGGTCGCCACCAGGCACGCATCGATATCGCCGCGAGCGGTCAAATCGCGAAAATCGTGATAGGCCATGCAATCCTGATTGCTATAAAATTCATTGACCAGATTTTGCTTCTCTTGGAGCACGTTGCTTTTTAAATCGCAAAGAGCGACGACCTGGCATTGAGGATTCCGTAAAAAGCCTCTCATGTCGCCCGTTCCCTGGGGGCCGATGCCGATGCATCCAACATTGATCCTGTCGTTGGCGGCGATTCGGTTCTCTCTCCCCAATACGCTTGCAGGAATATATAGGAAGGACGAGGCGGCCAACGATGACGCTTTCAAAAAGGAGCGGCGGTTAGATCGATGATTCTTCATTTTTCTCTCCTACGAAAGATCTGTATTTTTCCCTCATAAAAATCATACGCCGGTTTAACAATCAAAAACAAGAACTCCCGCCCGTGATAGTGAAATTCAAGATATAAGATCATGCTCTTAAATTCATGGAATTACAAATCTTCTCTCCACATTTCACCCGAAAATGAAAACCGGTCAAAGCCTGAATCTATGTTATCTTTCGATTATTGCATTGAGTAATCGATTGAAATGACGGCATAAGCGTCCAATCGTTCTAATGTGCATGAGACGACATTTTGTGTTTTGAATTCCCATTGCATCGCCCGGTCCTCCCTCCCCGGGACATGTTCATAAACCGCCGTAACCTTGACGCGATCTTGGATGGGAATGTTGAGTTCAAGATTCTCGACAGGCATTAGATTTCGCTCCTCCAACGAAGCCGCCAAAGGAACATTTTTGTTGACCAGATGGACGACAATCCTTCCTTCGGTTCCCTTTCGGCGATCATACATTCTATGCCGGACGCCGCTTGCCTCCCACGGATCCGTCAGATGGGGATTTCGAGACAGAGCTTTTGCGATGAGAGGCGTCAAAGGGCCGGGATCGAGATAACGCTTAAACCACAAATCTTTATCCAATTGGGCCAGAAACGCATATTTTCTGAATTCCGTCTGGACGGGAAGCATATCCATCTCGCCCGAGTGGGCGGCCTGAATTCCCGGTTCAAAAAAAATTCCATCATGCGGCAGCGCATCCGATAAATGCTCAAATTGAAAAACCGCCCCCTTAAATTTTAAGCGGCTCATAAGTCCAGATTCATTTCTTGGACGGCAGAGCATGTCATACGCTCCGCATTCACGGATGAGAATTAACATGCCGCCGCCGGCGGAAAACGCTTCCAGCGCGTCTAACTCTTGATCGGATAGAAAGGCGGTATTCGGCAAAATGACAACTTGATAGCGTGAAAGAGCCTCGGCCGTCAAATCTTCTTCGATGATATGTTCGAAGGGTATTTGCTGGTCGGCTAAATAACGGTTTAACGCATGGATCATGCGGATGTGTTCAACATTCAAGTAATAGACTTGATCGAAAAGATGCGCGAGCGCCACAGAGGCGGACGCATGATATCCGTCATAAAGATCGGAATGCTCCCGAAAAAAGATCTGATATTTTTTCTGAATCTCCGGATCATGAAATGTATCCACCAAGACGCCGCCGCCCGAAGCCGCCGTCTCTGCGAGAGCGACTTCTTCGATGTCCCTGCCTTCCATCTTGTAAGGTAAATGCATGGCGCGGACGCCGTTCGCAAAGGCAAAACGGAGTTCCATATCGTAATCGAGCAGCAATCCCGGCGCGATTCTCCCTGTTGTGAAGCCTTCTTCAAACATTTGCCATTCACCGCCGGTTTTCCACCGCTTCATATCGTGGCCGTCTTCCGCCCGGCCGGCTGCGGCGATAACCCGCTGCATGGTTCCCCAATTAGGCATGAGAAAAAAATCGGGATTTTCCCTTCTCCCCGCTTCCCTCATTTCACTGAGCATATCGCCGATGCTGGCGCTCCAAAACATCATTGTCTCCGCCCAGCGCAAACGTCCAATCCTCGAATGTAACGCTGGATTTTCCAAGCGTACATTTTCAAAAGTCGGTTGAACGCCGGGTTGAAGAACGTTTTCGGATAAGAAAGCGGCGGTCTCGCCGGTCAGCATTCCTCCTCCTGCATTATCGACGTGAACGGGATCGAGAGATCCGACTGTGTCAAATGGAATGCGCCGTTTTTCCGGTGGATATTTTTTCTCCAGCCATGGGATGAACTCCGGAAACGTGCGCGCCCATAACCTCGCATCACCCTCTGCGTAAAGGCGGATGTCAGAATAATCGTCCGCGCCGAACGCCTCTTGAAATTGTGAAAGAGAATATTTGTTTTTAAGGTATGTCTGAAAATGTTCTTCGCAATGTTGACAGTAACAGTGAATAATGCAGTTGTCGATAAAAAAACCGTCAAATCCAATCTGCGCGCTAAGCCGGGCTTCGTTATTGCAGAAATCCCTCCAGTAGGGACTATTGGGACAGGGTGCATATCGTAAGCGGTCCGCTGGCTGGCCCCGGCCGAGAAAACACATTCGCTTGTAATTATAATGCAGATTCCCCGACGGCTCTCTCTGCATCCATTGCAATAACTCCGGCGGTTTCGGTCCAAGACCTAAGAAGGAAAACGCATCCCAACGGTCGTACACTTCCCAGGCCCCCGTACGCTTTTCATCGTTTCCAATGATGGTCTGAATGCACAGATACGGCGTAATCCAGCGTACTCCTTTTTCGCGCAGGCGGGTTAAAAAGTCTTGGATTTGTTTTTGATAGGCTTCGAAAGATACGTCCATGGGATTCATCGAACCGCCAAAGCCTTTCAAATAACGCAAATCAGCGCCCGGGTGATATAAATCGGGGGAATGCTTCTCAAAATGGGCAAGAAATTCCGGGCTGCGGTGCTGAGCAGGCGTATAGTCAATGATATAAATGAAAGGCGTTTCGGTTTTGGCGTCTAAGGCAAAACCTGTATGGGAACACAATCCTGCCATCAAGAAAATAAGTATTCGCAGTATGCATTGAATGCCTTGGTTCATCGAATCGCCCCCCTTGAAAATTGGATTTTTCATATCGAATGATGAAAAAAAGTTGACCATTGAAACGTCATGTATGATCTTATCATATCCGCATTGCGCTTAGAACTAAATTTTAAAGTGCGACATTTTTTTTAGCGCTTTGAAAACCTTTCCTGGATTTTTTTACTTGCAACGTAAATATCCAGATGATATAACAACACAGAATATAACGATGTTCTGATTTACGATGTTTGAACATATAGGAGAATGAGATGAGATCTTCAAACCGTCGTCAATTCATCAAGCAAGCGGTTTTCCTGGCTGGAAATTTGCATTTCGTCCTAAATTCTCAGGCTATAAACACGGCGGCGATTCTGGAAGGCGTTCAATCTTTCATCCATCGAATCGCCCAAAAGGACGGTTCGTTTACGCCGGGGATCGATCCCGACTACAAAGGAATGTCGGATACAAATTTGTCGGGCATAGCGGCTCCCACATACGCAACTGTCCTGTGCCGCACGTTTGGCTGGCCCCTTCCCTACCCGGACGAGACCAGAGATTTTTTCCATCGATGCCAAAAGCCGGACGGCGCTTTTTATCCTCCCACAGGCGCGATGGATCCAAATTCTCCGCAGGCAAAATTCTACAATACGGCTCAAAGCGTTGTCTCGTTGAAATTGATGGGGGATAAACCCAAGTACGATCCAAGTCCGGTCGCCGAATTTTTTTTCAAAAAGGAAGAGTTGGAAAAACTGCCTCTCTACATGACCAGTTTCTTTCCTTACTTTTATACGGCTCTTGGCATCCCTCTTCCGGATAAAATCGATCAAGCCCTGCGCGCCATCATCGAGCGCAAGCAGTCCGAAGACGGATATGTCGGCGACCACGTCGCATCCACATTTCACGCCGCCCACTATTACCGGCTTATCGGCCTTCCCACCCCGAAAGGGGAAGCGATGCTTGAACGGGTATTACGCGATCAAAAACCGGATGGTTCATGGCATTTATTCGAACCGGATTGGGACGTGCACGCCGCGTTCGATGCGCTTTTCATTTTACGGCAGCTCGGAAAAACGGGAGATTCCCGCATCAGGGATTCCTATCAACGCGCTAACGGATGGATTCTGAAATGCAGAAAGGCCGATGGCGGATTTTCCCATTTTCCAATCAATACGGAATCCGATATGGATGCGGTCTATTTTCAGACCGGCTCGCTCGTCCAAACAGGGTTGCTGCAAACATCCAACAAATTACAGCATGAAGAAATCCTCGGCTGGGGACACGCCATGATTCCGGGAAAGACATATTCATGCCTGGCAAGCTAGGGTGCGCATCGTGGCGGCGCGCTGCGCTTTGAGCCCACCTCACCAGGCTTATGCGCACGGTGGGCTACGCTTCGCTTTGAGCCCACCCTACCAACTTAATCCGCCGGCGGGGATGGCAGTTCCAGAATGATCCAATCGTTCGTGATCGTTCGCAATGATGGAGGAAGAGGCCCACGCAGATTTTGAACCGCTCCATGAAATTCGCCGGCGGCGTCCCTCCACAAGGCCAGATCGATCGGCGGATTCAGCGAAATTTCGCATCCTTGAATCTGAAAATGCTGCAATGATCCGGCGGCCAAAGCCTCCAATCTCCCTTGCCGATCCAGGCGCACGGCCGCGACGCCCACGGCGTCGATCTTCACTTCATGACCATGAAGCCGGAAGGTTTTTTGAATAGCGTCGCCGGAGACGTTTTGCCTGCCGGCGATCCAGATGATCGTCCCGTCGATCAATCGGCAGAATCCTTCCGTCGGAGAACAACTGGATGCGGGCGCAAATCCCTGCAATTGGTTCACGGCGGGCGTTTGCGGTTCAATCCCCTTCTCTTTCAATGCGCGGCAGACGGCGGACGCCAGGGAGGGAATATCTTCACATTTCATCATGGAGGCAGGCAGATTGGATTCGCCGTCGATCGGCTTCCCTTCAAAATCTCGCGTCCACTCTCCCATACGGAAAAGTGAACTGCGCCCCCGAGCAGCTTGCTGGAAAAACCGGCTTGTGGAAGAATTCTCAAACTCGGGATGATAAAAAACTACGGCGGAGTATCGCTGCGGGCCATATTGAATCCATCCGTCGTCCATCACGCGTAAATAACCGCCGGCAATTTCGCTGCTGGGGATGAGATCCGCCGGATGCCCCGCCCGCCACAGAGCGTTCACCAAATCCATTCCCACATCTTCATAGGACGGCCCCGCCCAATTCATGGCGCAGGCGTGTCCAAACACAACCGCAACGGGGCAGTCCAATGGAGCGGCGGAGATGAAATTCAACAGACGAACGCGGCTTTCCGCCCGCACCAGATCTTCCTCGAGCAGCTCGCGGCTGCGTTCAAAAATCGATCCTGATCGCGGATAGATGGGATGATAATTGATGCGCCCCCCGGCCAGCGCATGAGTCCAAACGCTGGAATCGTAGGCCGATTTTTTCTCGTTGTAATACATATTGTACCAGACGGGACTGTTCCATTTTTTGGCCAAGGCCGTGCGAACCGAGAAGGGAGTCGTCTCGTCCGTCTGCGCCCAGTCACGCTTGGCGATCCACCAGTCCAGACCGTTTTTCTTGAATTCTCTGGAATCCGGATAGGGCCACCAGGTCGGGTGCGTTGCGACGACCGCCGTCGCCCCCAGGATTTCTTTCACCGCCGCGTAAAAATCCTGCTCGATAGCGCCGTTCCTCCGCCACGACATCTTCATGAAATGGTTGACGGCGGCGATGCGCTCTTGTTCCCGGCCCTGGACGCCCTTGGACATCAGCAGGCAGTCGAACAGCAATTCCCTTCCCCCTGAAATCTGCGCGTATTCCTCGGCGCGATGGGCGGAGTACCAGAATTCATCCTTGGCGGGATTCCCGTCGAAGCAGGGAGGGAATCCCCACTCGTCCTTGCACGCGCCCGCCAAAGGGACGTCTTGATAATCGCGCAGAATCCGCCGTTGAAATGGCAGAAGATGAGGCGCGAAAACATCCGGCGTCAGGTGCGTGAAGGCGGCCATGACGCATACCGTCCGGCCGCTCGAATCGGGGCGCCATGGAATTTCCACTTTCACTCTTTCGCTGGACTGCTCGACGATGCGGCAATCCGGAGTGACATCCCGCAGAGTCGCCGGATCGACGCCTTGTTCATTCCTATGATAGGAATAGACCCGCATCAACTCTCCCTGCAGCGGGATATAATGCGTAGTGCGGGAGGTATAGTGATCGTTCAAATCCCGGCTTTTGATTTCAACTTGTAGATCTTCTTCGCCTACGAATCCAGCCTCTCGCAGAATCAGCATCTGCTGCAGTTCGTCGGGATACAGGCTTTGGAAGGCACGGCGCGAGAGACGCACATCCAGATCCATCACAACGGAGATGCCGCGCTCCATCGCATATTTCGCCGCTCTTTGAATCTGATCGTGAACCTCTTTGTCCGTCACTTCTTTCAAGGGCGCTCTGACGCTGGCCGTCAGCATGTTATAGAGCGAATGTTCGTTGACCAAATCGATGAAATCTCGATAGCCCTCCGCTTCAAAATCCCGCTCCAGCCAAAACCAACAGCCCAAGACGGGAGGCGCTTCCTGCGGAAGGCGGAAATTGCTTCCTGACGGATCCGCGGCATGAGAATAACCGGCAAATAAAAACAGATAGATGATAAGAGACGCGATTGTATAAAAAAATCGAACTGGCTTCATCGCGTCAACGCTTGAAAGGCATTTTTTCTCACTATGATTCAAGATCTGTTCATCCTTTTCGATGGGCGAAACGATTACGCCCTATATTGAGGAGGCAGAATGCTATCCTCGATATATCACCATAAAGAAAGAAAAGCGTCCTCGCAAGTCATCAGGAATGAGTCGACAAGCGCGGCGGATTGTTGTGCGATTGTTTTAATCGTTGATTGACGGCGCCGACCCGTCCGATATTGTGGACGCCGGATTTATGGTGGTCGGCGATGTGGACAACGTTGGGGGAACGATTCACGTGGATGATATTCATTTCATCAGCGACCTGCCAAGCGCAAGCGTACAAGGCGTCATCCAGGAAGGAAAAGTTCTCCCTGGCTGACGTTTCCGTCTACGCGATCGGAGAAATCTTCTCTCGAAAGTACACATCAACCAACAACTCAGGCGACGCGCGCGACTGTCTTTTAAGGGTAGATGGATTTTCATTTGAAACAGGATGAAACCACGATTTTTTTTCCAGCGATTCCCACAAAAATCTCATCTCTAACCATCATAAAATGAGACACATAGATCGCTGCAATGAACATATGTTCACTTCTTGGCACGCTTCTTGCAGTATTGCCTGATAAAAGCTTTTGTAGGAGGCGAACCATGTCCCAAAAACATCCTGTCAACATCGATGAGAAAATCCATTCGACCCTGAAAACCTGCATCGGCAAAATGGCGGATCATCTGCAGAAAACCTTTGATCCTCAGAAAAAAGAATCCCTGGTGCTTTTCCGTCAGTTCTGCTCCGCCCTGAAAACGCGCATGCAATGGATCAAAGATTCCGCCAAAACGTTCGAAGAAATCAAAGGGATCGTTCAGCGTACCCAAGATGCATGCAAAAACACGCAAAGTCCGGCTCGAACCGGTTCAAACTGGCTCGAACAGTTGTTGAACAACGAAAATCCCGACAATCCGCTGCGTCCCAAGGATCTCAACAATGGACTTGTAATGGCGACATAACGAAAAAATAGAGCATCACGGCAATTTTCGTCCTTCCAAGCGGCGCCCCATGGACGCCGGCAGGGGGAGGTGCATGCCAAATCACAGTGAATGCTCAATCAATCGAAGATGCGTTCCTTGAATTGCCCTTTCCTGCATCTTGGATTGAGTTGTTCGGAGGGAGACGCTTGGAAACGGGAGAATATCCGATAGCGAGGAAAGTATGAATTAGATTCTGTGTGCGTGAAGATGATTCGAGATTATTCTAACTCGGCAACAAGCAAATGAATGTTCCATTTAGAACGGCATCATGTTGGAATCGGAGAAGAGCGTCGCGCCGTCAATTCATCATGAACGGCTCGAACGCCTTCAGTACGTTTTACTATTTCAACGATCAAGGGACGAAGGGTTTCTATCTCAATATTACCGGATAAAGTAATAACGCCGTCATCGGCAGAAACGTCAAATTCCAGGGATTCGGTTTCTCGATCAATCGCTAAATAAGCTTTGACTCTTGACGCTAAACATAAATTCTTGATATAAATTAAATCCCCCTGTTTTACAGCGAATTCATCTTCTTCAACAGCCTGGCAAATCATCTTTTTCGCGGTTTCAATTTTCATGGAATCCAGATTGACGACAAGATCATAATTAATCGGATCACGCCAATCGGCGTCATATAAATATTTTGTCCAACGGGTTCGGATGTCATCCACTTCATGGATATGCTGTTCGGCGTCTATCTTATTCATTTGCTTTGATTCCATGGCGGCTTGGACTCGCATGGGGATGGGGGCAATTAAACGAATTTTAAAAAGAAACGGGATTTGATCTAAAAGAAAATGTCCTGCATGACCGTGATAAATCATGTTTCCTGAGCACGCATGATCAAAAAGCGAAGACTGTAAAATGGCAAGATATTTTTTACGCCCACCTGTGATTCGCTCCCAAAAGGAAGGAGGTTTTTCCAGCGTTTTGCCTAATTCATTCCGATCGAGTTTAAATTTTGAGGCGGCGTCTTCTAATAACATGTCTCGGCTGATGCATTCGTGATCCAACGAATCCGCCAACATTTGCGCAAGATGAATTCCCCAATTCAGAGATCCACGGGCAATCGTTATAATAGCCATCATTTTTCTCCTTACGTCATTAGATTGCTAACGTTTTTTTTGAGAAAATTCACATTCGCATAAGGTGTATAATTTTCAAAGATATATGGCGCTCGCGCTTCACCGTTAACTTTCCGCCGCCGGCGTTTCCGCTGTCTCCAATTCGATTCGAATTCGATTTCGGAGACGGTAGGCCCTGAAAACATTAAATAAAATAAGTCCCACGCCAGACAATCCGCTGATGAACAACATGGCTTTACTGGTTTGATTTAAATATTTATCCCATCCTGGATTGAAGTTTAGATACTCCAGCTGGCGGAGATACATCGGAATGGCAATGATCCGGCTCAGGACGCAAAGAAGGATGACAATTCCCGTGACTAAGCGGATATAAAGTTCTTTCACGACTTTGGTTCCATACGCGCCAATATTGATCCCAATCAGCGAACCAAGAAAAAGCAGCATGGTGAGTCGAATATCAACATACCCTAAATAAACATAATTCGACGCGAGGAACGCTCCCATAAACATAGCGAGGAACAGTTCGGTTCCCGTTGCCACAGTCGTCGGCACGCCGAAGATGTAAATCATGGCCGGCACGCCGATAAAACCGCCGACGCCGATCGTTCCCGCCAAATAGCCCGTGGCCAAACCCACTAGCAGCAGAATCCATAATGAAATGCGAACGTCCGCGATGGGGAAATTGATCATAGGGTGTAATTTCAAGCGCGATAAATATTTCGTGATCGTTCGAGACGGCCCTCTCTCTTCTTTCATTGTTTTCCATGAATCACGCAGGATGGATAGAGCCACCAGGCTGAGCACAATGATGAACACTAAACTGATGTATAAATCGGCCGCCGCCGATCCGCTGCTTCCATGACCGTCGGCATGACCGGTCACTAATAAATCGTTGATATAAACCGCAAGTGAATTCCCTGCGAATGCAGTCAGTATTAAAAAAATTCCCAGTTTTTTATCAACGTTTCCCAACTCATGATGGCGTTTGGATCCCATCATTGCTTTTCCAAATTTATGAGCGACATTGCTGGCTACAGCAATAACGCCGGGAACACCAAGATTCATCATGCCGGGAGTCATAAAAAAAGCGCCGCCGCTGCCGATAAAACCGCTAAGCGTTCCTCCGATGAATCCCAGAAGGATGACCTCGAAGGAATCCAGTAAATGGAGATCTATAAATTGACTTAAATCCGCAGGCATATATTTCTCCTTCCCCATACCATATAAAATGGCGACGATCGGTTGATTCGCATCACTCGAGTCTTATCCATTTGCACAAAAGACGGGAAAACATGCCATAGGAGAATGAGAATAATGGAATAAACAAAAACAGAGCGAAAATGGACAGAATATTTATGATTAACCTATCATCGGTCATAAAGCGAAGAACCGGCGCCTGGTACATAAAAAGCAATGCAAATAGAAAAAGCGAAAATAAAAAATATCCAACCATCTGCACCATCTGTTTTTTCCCAAAAAGAAATTGGAGTTGAAGTTCTTCCGCTATCACAACATGGCATTTCAAGCGTTCTGTAAGATAGGCGCAAAGTTCTCGACATAATCGCTTTCGTGCGAGGGCTCCTTTCGAAAGAAAAAGTTCGTCAACGACAACCAGACTGTAATCGATCCCCTTATCGATTCCCGAAAGAATTTGTTTAGGAGTCGCTTTTAAGCAGCGGCCGCCGCCTGCGCGTCCCATTCGTATGAGATCATTAAATGTTTCTTTCATGCCGCTGTCTTCCAAACAAGTCCCATATAAATCGTTTTCGTTTATTTGATTTTTCTCCATCTCTTTTCGCAAAGGAATTTCGGAAAAGTCCATGCGACTCATAGCTGAATTTTCATAATCCTTTGCTATTTCGACATTTTGCCCTTCCTCTAATGGTGTGAAACGCAGCAATTCAATGGCGGCGTCCCATTTTTCAGCAATGTTCAAAAGTTGTTGAAAAGTATCACAGGAAGGATCAAACCGCTCCTGAATCCATAAAATGTTGGTGCGGGCCATCGTGCAGAAGACGTTTTTAACGCCTTCGAGATGATTCAATAAAGAGGGGATGTATTGAGCCACTCTTGGTTGGAATGGTTGATAGGTGACAGATACGACTCCATTTGTAGCTTTGACTTTTACCAAAGCCTTGCAGGTATCTTCATTTTCCGCCAAAATCAATCGGGCCCGGGAAGCTAAAAACAGATCTTCAAGTACCCGCCGAGATGCGGGAGTTTCCTGGAAATCCGGCAATTGAGAAAACGAACATAACGATACGGCGGCGTTTTCGACGTTCATTTGCGCCAAATTAATGACCATGTCGTAATTTTCAGTCAATTCCCAATCTACATTGTATAAATTTTTAACCCATATTTTCCGCTCTTCCTCCATCTGATCGATGTATTCTTTCGCCTTTTCGCGAGTGTAATTGAAACGAAGCATCACGGCTTGAATTCTGTATTCCAAGTCTGTGATGACGCGAACCCGCAGCACATGGCGAACTCCATTTAATAGCAAATGCCCCGCTCGCCCGTGATAAACAATGTTATTTTTTAACGCCTGTTCAGTAAGAAACTTTGTTACAAGAGCTAAATATTGCTCTTTGGCTAAAAGCAGCGATTCCGTCATGGAGTAAGGTTTGATCAAAGCCGCTTGGATATCTTTTACGGGAATTCCCTCCCGATTTGCTTCTTCAAGAATATCCTCTCTGGAAACGCAGGCATATCCTAATTTCTCAGCCAATCTTTCGGCTAACTCTTTGCCTCGGCTATGACTGCCTCGAGAAATACATATGATCTGCATGGGCATGCTCTCTTTTCGCAGCAATAGATTGAATGTAAGTCAATCTTACACAACAGCCCCCTTGGAGAATAATTTATCTATTTTCTGCAAGTTATCGATGCTATTTTGTTTATTGCGAGGAGATGCAGCTGTGGGAAAGGAGAGGCATGAGTAAATCCTCAATAAAACGCGATTCCCTGTTTGCAATTCAAATAAAAATCATCATTCCACTTTCCCCTATTCAACCTGAGACTTCAAAAAAAGTCAATATGATTTCTAAAATTTTTCCTTGCCTGAGTTTTCAAAGAGTGATTTATCCAACCGCCTGCGTTTAGTTTCCATCTAAAATACGACGTATGCAGTATAGCGCTGCGCATGCGGAAAGATTGGATGACGGCAGCCTGCGCCTAAGGTTGAGCGAGCCGTATTTCCATCCCGGCAGACTTCCACTCAATAGGTACAGTCGGTATTATCCAAGAAACGTTATCCGGATGGATAACCATAGCCGCCGCCGCATCAATAAACACGATTGTAAATTCATGCCATGCGATCAAGGGGAAAAACCATGAAACGCCGTTGCGCCGCTTTACTCTGTTTCGCCATTTCAGCCTTCACAGCATGCCTCATTCCACACGGAGTTTATTCGTTTGAAAGCCAGTTTCCCGTTGACGTCCAACGCTATTGGATTGGTCCGGAATACTGGTCAAATCCCATGGAGGATTGGCAGATCAAAGACGGTCGCATAGAATGCCTTTCCGCCTTCTCGAACCGCAACGTTCAACTCTTAACGCACGAGTTGAATTCCAGCAACAGAGCATTCAAACTCCAAGTAGAAACAGGCCTGCTGGCGCCAGGCGCTCAACAAGGCTCCGTGGGCTTCCGCTTCGCCATTCAAGACCAGATCAAAGACTACCGCGCGCGTCTATTCTACGGCGCAGGCATCGACGCCGGTCTGACAACCGATGGAACGATCTATATCCAAAACGAAAAGCGCACTCTAAAAACGGCGCCGCCGCTTGAAAACCTGGCGCTGATCCTGGAAGGGAATCCCACAGAAAGCCAGTACCAGATAACCTTCGCAATCCACGATATAAACTCGGGACAAGAAATCGCCTCGATTACAAAACTATTTCCTGATCCGTCGCAATTGGAAGGCAACATCGCCATCGTCAACAATTACAACTTGGATAACAAAACGTACGGGTCGAATTTCAGAAATAAAAATGACAACGGGCCGCGCTTCTGGTTCAAGAACTGGACGGTCACAGGACATAAAATCTCGATTCATCCAGAACGTGAATTCGGCCCCATCCTCTGGACGATGTACTCCCTAAGCCGCCGGACGATGAAGTTAACCGCGCTCTTCCCCCCCATTGGCGCCAATGACAACCAGAACGCCATCCTGCAAATTCAAGACGATGACGCTTGGAAGACCATAGGCGATGAACTCATCGATCCCGACGCCCGCACCGCCACATTCACAGTATCGAACTGGCAGGATTTCCGCGACATCCCCTACCGGGTGAAGTACACGCTGAAACAAGCCGGAGGCGCAATTCAAGACTATTTTTGGAACGGCGCCATCCGTAAAGATCCTATCGATCAAGACGATTTAATCCTGGCTGCCTTTTGCTGCCAAACCGATTACGGCTTTCCGCACAACGAACTGGTCAGCAATGTAAAAATCCAAGATCCGGACCTCCTCTTTTTCGCGGGAGACCAGATCTACGAAAGCGTCGGCGGTTATGGCATTATTCGCACTCCAGCCGACCGCTCCATCCTGAACTACCTGCGCAAGTACTACATGTTTGGATGGGCGTTTCGCGATCTAATGCGCGATCGCCCCACCTTGTGCATCCCGGACGACCATGACGTCTTCCAAGGCAACCTATGGGGCAACGGCGGCAATGCTATCAGCGCGGCCGACCATGATGCAGGCGGCTACATCCAACCCGCCCAAATGGTCAAAGCCGTACACCGCACTCATATCTCACATCACCCCGCGTGCTTCGATCCAACGCCGATCCAACAAGACATCCAGGCGTATTATGGAGACATGGTCTACGGCCGCGTCAGTTTCGCCGTCCTGGCCGACCGCATGTTTAAATCGGGCCCCAAGAAAACAGTCGCCACATGGCCCGGCCGCCCCGACCACGTCAAAGACGAATCCATTGACGTCGATGCGCTCGATGCGCCGGGTTTAGTGTTATTGGGTGAAAGGCAATTGAAATTCTTAGATCATTGGGGGCGGGATTGGGACGGCGCCGACATGAAAGCCGTCCTAAGCCAGACGATTTTCTGCAACGTCGCCACTCATCACGGCCCCGACTTGGCCATGCGTCTAATCGCAGATCTCGACTCGAATGGATGGCCGCAAACAGGACGCAACAAAGCCCTGGAAGCGATCCGCAAATCCTTCGCCGTCCACATCGCCGGAGACCAACACGTACCCTCTCTGCTTCAACACGGCATTGACGACTTCAAAGATGCAATATGGTCGTTTTGCGTTCCGGCTATTTCCGTCGGCTACCAACGGGCATGGCGGCCGGATCAACTGGGGTTTCCCGTAGTGGGAAGACCGGCTCATAACCTTCCCAACACGGGGGATTACATGGATGGTTTGAAAAACTTAATCAGCGTGTACGCGATAGGGAATCCGGGAGAAGAACTCAGAAGAGACAGCCGCATCCATACGCTGCATGATAAATCTTCCGGATACGGAATCATCCGCTTCCACAAAGACACAAGAGAAATCACATTCGAAGCCTGGAAACTCCAATTCAACGCCAATCGCCCCCAGCCGTCCGATCAATTCGACGGCTGGCCGAAAACCATTTCCCAGTATGACAATGACGGGAGAAAAGCCAAGGCCTGGCTGCCGACATTCCATTTCAATAACGTGATTGATCCCGTCCTTCAAGTCATCAACGAAAAAAACAATGAAATCGTGTATACTCTGAGAATCAAAGGAACATCATTTGCGCCCAAAGTCTACGAACCAGGAACCTACACAATCAAGATCAGAACACAAGCCAATCAACAAAAAACCTTAACGGGCGTCAAAACCAATCAAACTCAAAATGAAACATCACGAGTTATCGATATGTAGTTCTTATGCGCTGCGTTATATTGCATCTTCCTCAGCCACACTTCAATCACAATTCGAGTCTCAAGGAGAGGATTTCCCGGGGGCTTTTTTCAGATAGCGAAGATTGCATCCAAACGAAAAACTTTCCTCCGGCTGCAATTTCATCGCTTTCGTTTGCAGGTCAAGATTGACAAGCGGGTAATCCGAATTCCATTCGATCTCGGGTGGGAGAAACGCTGCGGGGTCGAAGGATTCCATGATCCCGTACCGGCTGCGGCGGTTATAGAACGCCGCGCCTCCCTGCCCGGCCGGCGCCGATAAACCATCGTATGACAACCGGCTACCTTCCCTGTCTTCGTTGATCTTCTTCCATTCTTCGTTTTTGACGTAAACGCTCAACACGTCGCTGTCACGGGTTGCAATTTCCGTATAAAACTCCGGATGCACCTGGAACTGGTAGGTCTTCGCTTCTGTTCCGCGATGGGTGATGACGGTCCGCAACGCAATTACGCTTAACTCTTTGCCGGTCTCGCTTCCCTCAAAACCGATCGTCCGTTCGATTGTGGATCCATCGCTCAGTTTCTTCGTCAAGCGCAGGGCGCCGTTATCGATAGTCGCCGCGAAGGCTTTGGGGTTGTTATGGTCATAGCCTTGCAGTCCGCGTTCGTCGATGGCGACGCGCTCGAACAGCGTACGCACGGATAAATACTCCGGCGGCGTAAGCAGACTTCGCCGCTCCGGCTTGTATATGAGTTCCACGATCTTTCCGTTTTCCTCCGGCGCGACCGTCAGCTTCCAGAAATCGTTTTCCAACTGCTCCACCTGGACGCCGTCTTCCGTGAAGCGCTTCAAAATCTGGTAGTAATGGTCGATCGGCTGCCATTCCTCCGCTCTTGTCTGGTTGTATTTTCGGGTCAGTTCCTTATAGCGGGTAACAACATCGCCGTATTTTTCCGGGTAGACGACTCGCAGCCGTTTGTCTTTGATTTCGAAGCGCCCGCTCGTTTCCAACGCTGTCCGGTATGCGCAGATCGACGCTTTCTCCACTCGCTCGCGCACGGCTTCGCTCTCCGCCCGCTTCAAGGCTAGCTGAAAATAGCGGAAAATTTTCCCCGCCGATTCCGCGTTCAATCCCACTTCGTACGGCTGCGGGAAACAGGTGGGATGCCAACCCGACTGCTCCGCGTTCCGGTGAAGAAAATCAAGGTACCGAATCATCGTGTCGCCCGCCTTGCCGTAATGCAGCCGGCAGAATTCCTTGGCCGTCTCCCAACTATCCAATTCCGGCCGCCACATGCAGCGAGAGATTACATAATTGCGCAGATCGCACAATTCTCCGGTCCCGCCGTTGCCGTTGGCCTGCATAAACAGCCCGTGCGTGTTGTTCTTTAAAAAATACTGCACGTTTTTGCTAATGCTGCGGAGATTGGGGAAAGGAAGATCGTAAAAGCGGAAATTGGTGTTGTAGTTCCACACCCAGATGTCGTCGCAGATTTTCCCCCACTCCTCCATATCGCGGCAGAACTCGCGATTCTTGGCGCAATCAGGATCGTCGATCGGATGCAGCGTACAGCACTCGATGCTGCATAACTGAATCTGAACATTCGCGCGGGGTTTGATCGTCTTGGGCGGTTTGCGCGTATACCAATAGGCCAGCGTACCGATCTTGACGCCGGGATGCTTCTGCTCCACCCGTTCGGCTACGGCGTTGACGAATGCCAGGTGAGAGCCCATCGGCGTCCCTTCCCGCTGATTCATCGCCTCGCAGCGTTCGCAGCGGCAATATTTATCGTTGTCATTCTGGCTGACGCTGATGTTTTTCATGCCGGGATGCTGATCCAATTCCCGGATGACATTTTGCGCTACGATTTCGATCACATCCGGGTTGGTGACGCAAGGCTCCGGCCCCCCGCCCCACATCTCCAACTTGCGTTCTCCGTCCACCAGCGCGAAATATTCGGGATGTTCTTTCCCGTATTTTTCCACTGGAATCTGCCGGTGCAGCGAATGGCTGATCAAGCTCTGGCGGGTCACGCCGCCTAATTTGTCTTCGTGCGTCGTCGTGTTAACCCGCAGCCGCGCGGCGAACTCCGGATGATCGCTGTTTTCTTTGTAATAACTCCAGCGGAAAGAAAACACCGGCCGATAGACAAACTCTTCGCAGGGGATCTTCCACGATCGCTGGGCGGGGATATAGGTATGATCGTATGTGAGGAAGCGCACGCCCAGATAACGCTCGAAAAATTCATACACGCCGTACAACGTCCCCCGCGGGCGGCCGCCGGCGATGATCAGTTGATCCTTCGCTATACGGATGCGCAGGCCTTCCTCGCCTACATCTTCTATGCTGAAATCGGCGGCGCTTTTTTTCATCGCAGCGCTTTCGCCGATGAATATATTCCCGGAAGTCAGGGATGGTTCGGCGGCGATCGCCAGGTGGACGCCGGTCGCCTGCTGAAACAGCGATTGAAATTCCTCCGCCGCGTATCGCTCGCTGGGGATCGCATCCCCGGCCGCAACAATCGGCCAATCCGCAATTCGGGATAGATCCAGTTGTTCTTTCGCCGATCCGATGTTCCAAAGCAGCATAATCGCCAGAATGGCAGTGCAGGTTCTCATGGGCTTCTCCCTTGAAGCAGACAGTCGATCATTCCTCAATCGATCATTCCTTCATCAATCCAAGCGGGATTTCCTATTGAGGCGAGGATTCTCCCCGTTTTCTCGATTCCATTTTCTCATAGAATGACGCGTCATTTCAATGGCCGCTCTTGGAGTGATTCCCGGATCGCATTCGATTCGTTTCTTGCTTTTATCACAGTATATATTACACTGTGATAATCATGAAATGGTTAGTAAACTTTCTTACACTTTATTTGTTATTCTTAAACCCCGTATCCAACATTGTGCTTTGCTGGGGAGAGGAAGGGCATTTTTCCATTGAATCCATTGAAGATACACATATCTGCTGCGGTGAATTCGAATCCAATGAGATGACGCGATCAGCAGAATCGATTTATCAGAAAGATCTATCAAAAGATTCAGAATGTTTGCATTGCCTGGATTTTTTCATTTTAGTTCAGACAGATGTTGATACGACTGCTCCTCCTGTAAAAGTTACAGGGAAGCATGCATCACTCTCCGGCTTTGTATTGCCCAAAGCGTTTATCATTCAAACATCTCATTCGAATAATCTATTTTCGAATGTTTCTTATTCCCTTCCCTGCCATTTAAATTCCATAAAATTCATCCAATTGTTGATTTGATCCGCTTCTGATTTTTTTTCCCCATTCAAGGATATCTGTGCAAAAAATGAAGCACTCGGGTCTCGAGTCATCAGAAACCGGATACGAATTATGAAAATTATTACATTATCCATATTAATCATTTCTTTATCGAGTTCATTTTGCGAGTCTGGCGGCGTCTTGAATCTTCTTGAAAGTCAAAGATTAGCGCTTAAAAACAATCCCGCATTACAAGCGTTTGCATATGAGATTGAATCTCATGACGGTCTTATTGAGCAGGCGGGATATTCACCGAATCCCGTTTTTGAGTTTGAAGCGGAGAATTTCCTTGGATCCGGAGATTTTCAGGGAGTGGAGGGTATTGAAACGACCCTGGGAATCAGCCAGACGTTTGAAACTTCCGGGAAAAACAATAAGCGCGTACATCTTGCCAATCGGGGAAAAAAAGTTGTTCAAGATCAATTTGATATTACACGGTTGAACATTGTCTATCAAACAACAGACGCCTATCTCCATACTTTGTATACGCAAGAACGTTTGGAGGTTGAACAATCATTTTATGAAATCAGCCGAAAAACGCTCGAAACAATTCAAGCCGGCGTTGAGGCCGGTCGAGATTCTCCTCTTGAAGAAGTGAGAGCCAAAGTAACGGCTTCTTCATCGCAGATCGCCCTGGAGCGAATTCAGAAGTTGCACGAAAAAAACAAATTGGTTCTTGCATCGCACTGGTCCAGCACATCCCCTTCTTTTGATGCAATCGATGGTTCGCTTCTTCCCTTGCCTCGAATCCCGGACGTAGAACATATGATGAACTTTCTGCCGGATCATCCGGAAATCAACAAAGCCAAAAGTGAATTGAACGCGCAGGAATCTTTTTTGAATCTGCAAAAAGCCAAGGCTTCTCCTGATTTTGAAATATCAGCGGGAGTTCGTTATTTATCGGAAGTGGATGACGGGGCTTTTGTCGTTGGATTTTCTATGCCCTTACCGCTTCGCAATCGCAACCAAGGAGCGATCCGCGCAGCGAAGGAGCAAATTAAGAAGTCTGAGAAAGATCGAGAGAAAATAGAATTTGAACTGAAATCGAAATTATATCAAACCTATGTTGAATATGATCAATCTTTTCAGGAGGCCGCCCTTCTTCAAAATGACATTCTCCCCAATGCGCAGACAGCTTTTCAATCGGCCTTGGAAGGATACCGGCTTGGAAAATTCTCCTATTTGACTGTTTTAGATGCGCAACGCGCGCTTTTCGAATTGGAAATTCAATTGTTAGAATCTGCATTTCATGTTCATCAATCCATCAACAGGATCCATTATCTTGCAGGCAATTATGAAGTCATGAACATTCGGCAAAAGGAGATCGAACAATGATGAAATTACTTTTCAACATGATTGCTTTTTCTTTGATTACATGCGGAGCGGTTTATTCTTTTTATAGCATACAATCGAACCATGAAATCGCTCAGAGCAATGCGCATGCGGGTCATGCGCATGCGCAGAATCCGGATGAAAATGAAGCCGGTTCCCATGCAGAGCACGATTTTGAGCAGCATGCAAATGAGCTAGAGTCTGCCAACGAGATCTTTATTCCGCCAAGCGAACGGGATCCGAAGCGCTTGTGGTGCAATGAGCATAGCGTCTATGAAGACGAGTGCGTGATTTGCCATCCTGAAATAGCAAATAAGCAATTCGATCATTCCGGCGAGAAGGCGAATCCTTACTCAGGACATGATCATGAAAGCGCCGCCGGAGAGCATGTTGAATTAGATTCTCATGCAGAGCACGGCCCAGAAGGATATGCAGACGAACAGTTAGAAAATACAGGCGATCTCCATGCGGGACATGATCATGAAAGCGTTGGACACATCGAAACCGCTGAAGGATTATTCTGCGCTGAACATCGAGTTCTTGAAGAACAATGCGGAATTTGTCAACCTCAACTTGCCGGCCATCTGCGCCCCGGAGAAAGCATGAAAGTGCGTCTGCCTTCCGTTCAATCCGCAGCAATGGCGGGCATACAGACTGGGAAGCCGATTGAAGGAAACACCGATAGTCAATTCGAATTCTTGTGTGAAATTAATTTTAACGAATCCCGCGTCGCCCATATATCACCGTTGGCGAATGGCGTCATACAAAAAGTACATATCGATTATGGAGACATGGTTACAGAAGGCCAGGTTCTTTTAGAGACCGCCTCGACGGAAATTGCGAAAGCCAAAAGTGATTATTTCAAAGCCATCGATCAGGAGCGGTTGAAGCGAATCACATTCGAACGAGAAAAAGAACTCAAGGATAAAAATATCTCCGCACGACAAGATTTTCAACAAGCGGAAGCGGAATATCAAGTTGCTCAAGCCGAAAGGATGACTGCGCATCAACAATTGATGAACTACGGTTTATCCGAAGAGGAAATTGAATTGATCAGCGCGAAGCGCTCTACATCCTCCACATTGAAGCTGCGGGCGCCTTTCAGCGGCGCCGTGATAGAAAAACACGCGGTTCTCGGGGAGGCGGCCGCGGCGGGGGATGCGCTGCTCAAAATCGCAGATCTTACAACCATGTGGCTGACGCTGACCATTCCAGAATCACAAATATCTTCTGTGCAAATAAATGACAGCATTATTGCAGAGTTTTCAAATCTTCCGGGCGTCTCCGTGCAAGGAGAAATAAACTGGATCTCGCCGCAGGTCAATAAAAACACCCGCATGATCCAGGCTAGAGCATTAGTCAATAATGTTGAAGGAAAACTCCGCCATGGTTTTTACGGCAAGGCGCGCCTTGTTGAACAGAATGCCGAGTCGCAATTACTGGTTCCACGGGATTCGGTGCAACAAATCGATGGGAAGCCATTTGTTTTTGTAAAACAGGAAAACGATTTGTTTGAACTGAGACGAATCACGCCCGGGAGAAAATCCAGTCATCAAATTGAAATTCTATCCGGTTTAAATCCCAACGATGAGATAGTAGTCGCAAGCAGTTTTTCATTGAAATCTGAATTTTTAAAATCCAGGTTTGGCGCCGGATGCGCGCATGATTGACAGGTTAAACTATGTTACATAATCTTATAGAATTCACTCTCAAAAACCGCTTGGCGATTTTGCTGCTATTCGGATTGATCGTCGGTGCGGGAATATTGACTTTGATGCGATTGCCCATTGACGCATTTCCCGACACAACGCCGGTGCAAGTTCAGATCAATACAGTCGCGCCGGCGTTGAATCCCGTAGAAATCGAACAGCAGGTAACCGTCAACATCGAATTGGCGATTTCAGGCATCCCCGGCTTAGTGGAAGTCCGCTCCATCTCAAAATTCGGGCTATCGCAAGTTGTCGCCACTTTTTCCGACGATGCATCGGTCTATGATTCACGGCAATTTATTATGGAGCGTTTAGCCGGCGTCGATTTGCCGGAAGGAATCGGGAAGCCTGAATTGGGACCCATCTCCACGGGATTGGGAGAAGTGTTTCATTACACTGTGCAATCAACCGATCCTGGACGCAGTCTGGATGAATTGCGCGTCATTCAAGATTGGATTATCAAACCTGAGCTCAGCAAAGTTCCCGGCGTCGCAGAGATCAACTCATGGGGAGGCTTGGAACGGCAGTATCATGTCATCGTCTCTCCCGAATCGCTTGTGAAATATAACTTGACTTTCGATGATGTGTTTGAAGCGTTGAACCAAAACAATCGAAATGTAGGCGGGGGGCAAATTGTAAGCGCCGGTGAAACCCAACTGGTGCATGGTTTGGGCCGGGTTCATACTCTCCATGAAATAGGCGACATCGTCATTAAATCCTTTGACGGCTCTCCAGTCAAAGTAAATGATATTGCGGAAATATCCATTGGTCATGAGATCCGCCGCGGGGGTGTGACAGCGCAAGGAAACGGCCAGGTTATTCTTGGTCTTGGATTTATGTTGATGGGCGAAAATAGCCAGAATGTTGCAGAAGGGTTGCGCGAAAAACTAATCGCCACTCAAAGCGCGCTGCCCGATGACGTC
Organism: Candidatus Omnitrophota bacterium; assembly: GCA_016934335.1. Classification (GTDB taxonomy): domain Bacteria; phylum Hinthialibacterota; class Hinthialibacteria; order Hinthialibacterales; family Hinthialibacteraceae; genus JAFGTC01. Next base: position 34,407 of record JAFGTC010000171.1, read on the forward strand.
AAGGTTGAAACGGTGTATGACCGCACGAATCTGGTGACCGAAGTGATTCATACAGTGCAACACAATCTCACTGCCGGCGCCATTCTTGTCATTATTGTTCTGTTCCTGCTGCTGGGAAATGTAAGGGCGGGGATTCTCGTCGCCATCGCGATCCCTGTTTCCATGATCTTCGCCGTATTGGGAATGTATCAAATGTCGATTGCCGCGAGTCTGCTGAGTTTGGGCGCCATTGATTTTGGAATTTTAGTGGATGGCTCTGTTGTGACGACGGAACGAAACATGAGGAAAATTTCCGAGAAACAATCAATTCTTGGAAGGCCGCTGACGCAATCGGAGCGAATTCAATCCATCGTTGAATCCACGCAAGAGGTTGCGAGGCCCATCTTGTTTGGCATGAGCATTATTATTCTGGTCTTTCTTCCGATTCTTTCTCTACAAGGCATCGAAGGAAAAATGTTCCGGCCCATGGCTTGGACATTTATATTCGCACTGATCGGCGGTTTGCTGACAGCATTGTTTTTATCCCCCATTCTTTCTTATTACTTACTGCCTAAGCGGTCTTCAGAGAAAGAAGGATGGTTTGACCGTTTTTTACACGGCCTGTATGGAATGATCCTGAAACTGGCATTCCAAACAAAGGCCGTACTGTTATACGCCGTCATTCTTTTGCTGGCCGTCACAGCCTATATGGCCTCGACGCTGGGGGGGGAGTTTATCCCCAAACTTAGTGAAGGAGCCATTGTGATCAATGTTATTCGGTTGGCGGGAGTTGATATTGATGAAGCCATGAAATCCAACTCCCGTCTTGAACAAATACTACTCGATCATTTTCCTGATGAGATCCGGTATGTGTGGAGCCGTGTTGGAACAGCCGAAACAGCGACCGATCCTATGGGGATTGAATTGACGGACGTCTATTTCGATTTGCATCCGCGGGAACAATGGAAAAAAGCCGAAACCCAAGCTGAACTTGTGGAAAAGATACAAGCCGCCTTATCCGGTTTTCCCGGAATCAATATGGCGTTTACTCAACCGATTGAGTTGAGGTTTAACGAATTGATCACGGGGATACGAGCCGATATCGGCATAAAAATATTCGGCGACGATCTGGATGAGTTGGTGCGATTAAGCGATGAAGTTCAACAAACTCTATCATCCATCGAGGGAGCAGCCGATGTTTCCGGCGAGCAAGTGATCGGCCAACCCAATTTAAAAATTCAAGTGAACCAGGATCAAATCGCCCGTTATGGAATTCCGGCTAAAAACGTTTTAGACGTCATTCAATCCGTTGGATACCGGCATGCGGGAGAGATTTTTGAAGGGCAGCGCAGTTTTCCATTAGTGATGCGGCTGCCCGATAAACAACGGAGCGACGTTGACGCGTTGGCGAATACTTTAATTCCAACGGAAATCGGCCCTATTGTACCTCTAAAAAATGTCGCCGACTTGGAAGAAGTTGGAGGCCCTTCACAGATCAACCGGGAATGGAGCCGCCGTTTAATCCGCGTCCAGTGCAATGTTCGAGGACGGGATGTCGCTTCATTTGTTCAGGAAGCGCAACAAGCAATTTCCAGCCAAGTGCAACTTCCCGAAGGATATGTGATTAATTGGGGGGGACAATTTGAAAACCTCGAACGCTCAAAGCGGCGATTCATGATTGTGGTTCCATTGACATTATTATTAATATTCATTCTTCTCTATTTCAGTTTGAACCGGCTGCGCGATGTTTTGATCATTTATACGGGAATACCTTTCGCCGCCATTGGAGGCGTCTATGCCTTATGGATGAGAGACCTGCCTTTCAGCGTGAGTGCGGCGATAGGATTTATCGCGTTAAGCGGTATAGCGGTTCTAAACGGCCAGGTATTGGCCGCCGCCATCCAATCGATGTTGAAGGATGGGCGCCAACTTAAAGACGCCGTTCTCCAGGCGGCCCAACAAAGACTCAGGCCGGTGCTGGCCACGGCGATAACAGACGCCGCCGGTTTTATCCCCATGGCGATTTCAACGGGAGTTGGGGCGGAGGTGCAACGCCCCCTTGCCACAGTCGTTGTAGGTGGAGTCATTACATCCACAATACTGACTCTCGTGATTTTGCCTGTGCTGTATACGATTTTTGGAAAAACAGTTTCTCACTCTGATCGTGAACAGAATCCATTATCCAAAGAGAAATAGGATAAGGAATGGAACATTTCAGTTTTTTTATTATTCTCAAACGGGCCAACTTTCTGGAAACAGCGATCAGCCAAAGCGCAACACGCGATAGATGATCGTAAAATATTGCGGATTAAACCAGTAAAACATGATCGGAGGGGTTGACCAGAGCCGATAAAGGATAAAAATCTTGTGGCAGTATAAGAAATGGTCATAAACAAGCGCCGGTGGCTCAATTGGATAGAGCACCTGACTTCGGATCAGGCGGTTAGGGGTTCGAGTCCCTTCCGGCGCGGCCTGAAAAGACTAGACTTACGATCGATTCCCTTCCCTCCCAAAATTAGCCGGGGTAAAACTGGGGTAAAATTCCTCTGGGGTAAACTACAAAAAAAAGCCCCCGTGCAGGCCGGGGGAGGAGGCATAGCATCGCATCGTCGGATCGCTATTGCTTGTTTTTCGTTGATGAAACGTCGACGTAGGACTGCCCGCCTAAATAGGTCATCACGATGCCCGCGATGGAGGCGATCTCCGCGTCGGACAGTTCCACGCCGGTTAACGACGCGATGATGATCGA
>JAFGTC010000172.1 GCA_016934335.1 Candidatus Omnitrophota bacterium
TCCGAAATCGGCGCCAGCGGCGGCTACGGCGTCGAACTCGATCTGGATCTCGTTCATGTGGCGGAGCCCCATCTTCCGCCGGAAGTGATTCTTTGCGCCGAAACGCAGGAGCGCTATCTGCTGGCCGTTCCTCCCTCCTTCACGCCCGAAGTTCTCCGCATTTACAACGAAGACTGGGAACTGCCCGCCATCTGCTCGGGCGCCGGCGCTCATCGCATCGGAACCGTGTTAAAAGAGCCGGTCATGCGAGCCTCGCATCAGGGGCAATTGGTCGTCGATCTTCCCATCGACTTCGTCGTCGAAGGCATACGATACAACCGTGAATCCGAAAAGCCCGACACAACCTATACCGAACCCAACATCGCTAAACCGGGCAGTCTCTCCAAGATTCTCCTCAAAATTCTCGGCGCCCCCAATACGGCGTCGAAAGAATTCATCTATCGCCATTACGATACAGAAGTCCAAGGATGCGCCGTCATCCGGCCCGGCGAAGCGGACGCCTCCGTTCTCGCTCCCATTGACGGCTGCTCGACGGGGATGGCGCTCTCCGTAGACGGCAACCCGTTTTACGGCGAAATATCCCCCTTCTGGGGCGGAGCGACCGCTGTGGCGGAAGCCATGCGCAATGTAGCGGCGGTCGGCGCCGTTCCCAAAGCCATGACCGACTGCCTGAACTACGGCAATCCCGAAGTGCCGTGCGATTTCTGGATGCTGGAGGAAGGCATCAAAGGCTTGACCGACGCGGCGCGCAATCTTTATGATCCTCGCGAAGAACACGAGCCGGTTCCTTTCGTTTCCGGCAATGTGTCGTTGTACAACCAATCCGCCTCCGGCCGATCCATTCCCCCATCTGCGATCATAGCCTGTTTAGGAGTGATTCCCGACGCAGAGGCGGCCGTAACCCTGGAAATCAAAAAGCCCGGCGACTTGCTCGTTCTCGTCGGCGAACGCTTCAACGAATTGGGCGGCTCCGAATACTACCGCGCTCTCGGGGCGGGAATAGGCGCAAACGTGCCTCAGGTTCGATACGAAAAGGAACGAGGGATCATTTACGGAACAGCGGAAGCGATTCAAAAAGGTCTGGTGGAAGCCGCTCACGACATCTCCGCCGGCGGCCTGATCGTCTCCGCCGCCGAAATGCTTTTAGCCTGCCGCTCCGGCGACGCCTGCGGCCTGCAGATCCATCTGGACAAAATCGAAAGCGACCTGCGCGAAGATTATTGGCTCTTTTCCGAATCCAGCGGCATGCTGCTGGAAATCGAACCGGATCGTCTCGAAACTCTCCAAACGCATTTCTCTCAATATGGCTTGAAAGCGTTCGTTATCGGCGAAAGCGACGACCTAAGTTCTCTGACGATCCGAAGCAGAAACGGCGACGCCGCCCTTTCACTTTCTATTGAAGAAATGCGCCGCGCCTGGCGAGGAGATTTCGGCCTGACGATCGCCTCCTAGAGCCTCCAACTATTCGAAAACTATATCCAAAATTGAGAATCCATTATGAATCAATCGAAAAAATCAACCGTTGCCGTCCTTCAATTTCCCGGATCGAATTGCGAATCGGAGACCGCCCGCGCCTTAAGAACCGTCGGTCTTGATGCGGAAATATTCAGGTGGAACAGGCCCGCAGAGCAGCTGCAGGAATTCGCCGCTTATATCTGCCCCGGCGGCTTCTCGTACGAAGACCGCGTACGAGCGGGAGTCATCGCCGCTAAAGAGCCTCTGATGGAGGCTCTCGCCCAGGAAGCGGAAAAAGGAAAGCCGATTCTAGGCATCTGCAACGGAGCGCAAGTGTTGTTGGAAAGTGGACTTTTACCGGGCCTGCACCCGGGAAGCATTGAAATGGCGCTGGCCCATAACTATATGACGCGCAGCGGCCATGTCATTCGACGCGGCCATCACTGCGGTTGGGTGAATTTACGCTTTGAACAAGATCCTCAACGAACGCCCTTCACGCGCCGAATGAGCAAGAACAGCCTGATGCCCATCACTGTATCTCACGGCGAAGGCAGATTTATCAGCCGCGATCCTGAGGTGTTAAAAGCCTTGGAGGAAAGCGCTCTGACGCTGTGGCGCTACTGCGACTCCAACGGAGACATTCAATCGGACTACCCCGTCAATCCCAACGGATCGTATGCCAATATCGCCGGCATCTGCAATCCCCAGGGCAACGTTGCGGCCCTCATGCCGCACCCCGAACGCGCACTTTATCTGCGCCAGGTTCCTTCCGCCTGGCCGGGAGAATGGGGAGAACGCAGACGCGCGATGATTAAAAACAACGAATCGTGGAACGCCCCGGGGCCGGGCTATTCATTGTTTCAATCCTTAAAGGATTTTTTATCAGAACGTTAAGACGCCCCCCCTTCATATTCTTATTATTAATTACAGAATACCTATCCCTCCTTTTCATCCTAATGAAAAAATAGGGTTACGTTCCTTATGAAACTCGCTATAATGAAATGCAAATTAGTAATGCATTTTCGATGGTGAAAGTTATTTTATTTTACAGTTATGTGACTCATTAAATCAATCTCGAAGTATCACCTATAAGCCGGCCCATTAAATTGACTCCATCAGGTTTTTGCATCATGGAATTAAATCCAAAAGAAAAGAATCA
>JAFGTC010000173.1 GCA_016934335.1 Candidatus Omnitrophota bacterium
GAGATGGAATCCGCCATCCGCAATTTGCAGGGAGAGGGAATGCGGGGATTGATTTTAGACCTGCGCGACAACGTCGGGGGCCTGCTGGACGTCGCAGTGAACATCAGCGACATCTTCATCGAAAAAGGCAAGATCATCGTTTCCCAAAAAGACCGCGACAAATACGAAACCGTTTACAAAGCCGAAAAAAAGCCGCTGGCCGATTTTCTACTGGCCGTCCTCGTCAATGAATTCTCCGCCAGCGCCTCGGAAATCGTCGCGGGCTGCATCCAAGACCACAAACGCGGCGTCATCGTCGGCCCCGCCGGCCACCGAACTTTCGGCAAAGGATCCGTTCAAACCCTGTACGAACTTCCCTCCCTGCCCGGCGCCTCTCTTAAAATGACGACCGCCAAATACTATACGCCTTCGGGACGATCCATCGAACAAGACAAAGGCCTTTTGCCCGACATCTTCGCGCCCATCACCGACGAACAGCGCCGCGCCATCATCATCGCCGGCAAAATCGGCAAACTCCTTCCCGAACAAGTCGGCAAGGAAGCCAATGAAAAATCGGGCTTGGAGGAATTGAACGAATTTTACAACGGACACGCTCTGGAAGAAGAATCCAGCGAGAAATCCGAGGAAGAGGCTAAGCCGGATCAGCCCGCTACGGTGGACGAATTTTTCCAAGAACCCGAAACAACGAAAGACGACGGCCTCTACGACATCGAGTTGTTCACCGCCTATCAATGCCTGAAAAGCGCCCAGGTCTTGACCGCGAACGGAGCGGCGCAATAACTCGTGCTTATTCTCGGCATCGAAACTTCATGCGATGACACCGGCGCCGCCGTTGTGCGCGACGGGCGGGAGGTGCTCTCCAATCCCGTCTCGTCCCAAATCGAGATCCATAGGCCGTTCGGCGGCGTCGTGCCCGAAATCGCCTCCCGGGCCCATGTCGAGAATCTGGCGCCCCTTGTCCGCATGTCCCTTCAGGAAGCCGGCGTTTCCTTGACGGATCTCGACGCCGTCGCCGTGACCTACGGACCAGGATTAGCCGGCTGCCTGCTGGCGGGCGTCTCCCTGGCCAAGTCCTTGGCCTATTCGCTTCATAAGCCCCTGATCGGCGTCAACCACCTCGAGGCCCATGTTTACACCTCCGCCCTGGATCGCAGCCCGGAAGACGCCCCCCCCTTCCCCCACTTGTCCCTGCTGGTTTCCGGCGGGCACACCTCGCTCTACCGGATCGACAGTTGGATGCGCCTCGCTCGATTGGGGGGAACCCGGGATGATGCGGCCGGCGAAGCCTTCGATAAGGTCGCCAAAGCCTTGAACCTTGGGTATCCCGGCGGGCCGGCGATCCAAAAGCGGGCGGACGGATTCGACGGCGATTGGATCGAATTTCCCCGCCCCATGCTCTCGCAGGGGCTGGAGTTCTCTTTCAGCGGCCTCAAAACCGCCGTCATTAATTACCTGCGCGAAAATCCCATCGACGACGAACAGATCACCCGCATCGCCGCCTCTTTCCAGCGCGCCGCCGTGGATGTCCTGGCGACCAAAACGCTGCGCGCCGCCGAACAATTCAACCTGCGCAGCATCTCCCTGGTCGGCGGCGTATCGGCCAACGAAGCCCTGCGCCGCGAACTGACCGAACGCGCCCGGCAGGCGGGATGCGACGTCTTCATTCCCGACAAGAAATACTCCATGGACAACGGCGCCATGGCGGCGGGATTGGCCTATCACTACGTCCACGCCAACCGATTCGCCGACCTGACCCTCAACGCCGCCCCCGGCCTCCGCTGAGTTTCCTTCCCCGTAAACGACCTGGAAGGCATACACGAGACAATCCAACCCGACAAATCAATGATAGTGTCAGAATCGACGATTCTTCATGGCTGGATTTCATTGACCTCAAGGTTGCCGATCTGAATTTTGTTCACTTGAATTTGCTTTTTGACGGATGGAAAAAACAATCGAGCACACAATCATGCCAACTCCTGCGAGCCAGCAGCCCAAACTATAATATTCACTGATTGGCTCCTGCAGATATATATTGTTCTTCTGCTCCAAAAGATTCGCAATATTAACTGTATGAAAATAATTAACCACGGGAGGCAGCGCAATGAGAACAGCGCCGGCGACAATTAATGCGACAGAAGTTATTTTATCCATACTCTCGATCCCCCCTTACAAAAGGTTTTTAGCATCGCTCCTTAACAACCTTAATCCCATGATTCATACATAGTCACCAAGAATTTCTCTTTTGAAATTCTGCAAAAATATAGGCAAAAAACAGATAGAGAGCTGCTCAGAAAATTTCTGGATTCGCTTCACCTTGTCAAAAGTTGCGCTCTCGGGATGGCATATATTTCAAGATTATCGAATTGAACTTGGATGGAACCTACACCGCTTGAATTAACGGCTTGAAACACCGGCACAATAGCCGTCCGTTCACGTAAATAAAGCGTCTCTAAATATTCGAAATGATTGACAAACCGGGTCGATACGCGCAGTAGATTCGATCCGATCGATCCGTTTAATTTTGCATCCTCAAGATACTCCGCGCTCTCGGCGTCCAGCGCCCCGACGGCAATTTCCGCTCGGGGATCGCTGCAAGAAGCGCTGATGCGAAGGAATATGTATGTTTCCGGATCGACGGTCAAGGGTTTCCCAAATACAGTCACGCCCTTCCCCGGTTCGAGATTCGCCTTCAAGCCGAAGCCGTTTGTATATTCTTCTTCGCCTTCCGATACATCAAACTCTCCATAAGAATAATTACCAAGTTGGTAACCCTCCGGATAGATAACCAGCAAATTATTTTCCTCATCAGTGCTTCCATCCATCGTATATGTATAAATTGGATCTCTGACATCAGCATCTGTATGGATGCCAAAAAATGCAGTTTCATAGATAAGATTATGGATTTCCTCACCCCGGTCGAATTGAAGATCGAATATAAGAATTTCATTGGCGGATAATACGCCTGTTAAAGGGATAATGTATGTATCAAGATCATCTATAACTCGCTTTTCAATGGTTTTACTCGTAGAAGACAATGTAATATCATCTGGAACGCCGCTTGTTCCGTCTCTTGTTGCACCCCCAAATATGCTTCGAGAGAAAGTACGGTCCGGAACATGTTCTTCATTATCATTCGAGCGTGGAAATATGCGAATGGCCATAAAAAAGTTCTCAATTTCCAATCCGCAACTATTGAAAATAGAAATCACAGGCATATTGAGATAGCGTAATGGTTCTGATCCATCAAACACATAAGGACCATAATTAACAAAAATAATTGGATCTTGATCCTCTTGATCTAAAAGATAATCCGTTGATACATTGTCATCATCATCCCATGACATTGATGTTGAAATTCGATGAAACGAATCTATGATAGGGATGCCGTCTATCATATCCGTTAAATGATCTGAGGGATCAGGCGTCGCTGTAGGCGTGGGCAGGGAAAAAAACGTTGGCGTTGGCGTCGGCGTCGGCGCATCGGATTCAGCGAACTGAACGTCGCTGATTTTGTGGCCTCGTAAATTGGGTTCATCCTCCCAATCTGCAACTTCGCCGATTCCCGGGGCGTAGAAATCCCGCCCGTATGCTTCCCCCACGTCAGTCGTCTCGACATTTTCGATCTCCACGCATCCCTCGTAGGGCCCCATTCCATGCTCGTTTTCAGGCAGGCTCAAGTTGACAGATAGAATTGTTCTTACTTGATCGGAGCCTTCTTCGGTGATGACGCCGCCCACGACTAAATCGGCCGGCATAAACAATAAGGGATTTTGAGAATAATCCTCTATTTCTAATCCTTCGTCTTCTTCATACCCTTCTATTTTCAAAATTCTTACATTCCCCGACAAATCCTGCGCCATCCATATGTGATTATAACCTTGATCGGACTCCAATTCTTCTACCACAATGCATTGAACATCATTGTATTGTTCATAACGATCCACTCGTTCGATGAAAATATCGCCTTCATGCAGTCCAAAACCCACATACGTCTTCACGAATCCAGGAATATATTCTGTAAAAAGAGGATGAATGATAATATGACTGTCTTCCCCAAATAAATCTTGCGCATATCCCGGGTTTGCTTCGAATTCTTGCGTGCACAAGACCATCAAACTCATAAGGAATAATGGAATGAATGAACTTTTGATTTTCATGTTCCAACCCTCCATAAGTTTTTTGGTTTCATACCTAACATGCAATTATGGATTAACTAAAATTGACATACGCTGGATGCAAAACCCTTCCCATTGAAATTTTATAACATCACTGTTCCCGTCATCCTACTCTCAGGATTTATACGTAGTCAACCAAAAAAATCCACCCCCCTAAAATCCCTCTAACTCCCCCTCCACCCGGAAGGCGTCTTCGAAATGTTCGATTTGCGGCGTTTGGTTTTTGGGCGCGAGGATGGAGATGATGTCGTAGCGGATGTCCCAGCCGTCCAACAATCCCCGCTCGTAGAGATAGCGCTCCGCCGCGCGAATGATCTTGCGCCGCTTGGCGGCCGTCACCGCCTCGTAGGGCATACCGAATTTCTTCGATGAGCGCGATTTGACCTCGACAAAAACAATCAGCGAATCGCGGTTGAACACCAGATCGATCTCCCCCTCGCGGCAGTGAAAATTGCGATCCCACAATCGATATCCCTTCCGCTGCATATATTTCAACGCGAAGGTTTCCTTGTCGGCGCCGACATCCACGCTGGCCGGGCGATAGAGCCGCATCGCCTTCTTCATCGCCTCCATCGCATAATCGATGCGGCGCTGGAGATGGCTCCGCTCGCGCTCGGCCAGATTGAGCGACTCCAGCTTCCCCCTTAATTCAGAAAATTCCTCGCCGCTCTTCGCCGCCTCCAACCGTTGAACCATTTCCCGGAACTCCGGCGAAACCGGAGGAAGATAATCCGCCGCCGGCACATGCGCAAACGTTTTTCGATGGATCGCGCTCGCTCCGAACAACATCAATGCGTCGCGATGATACTGCGTGGGATACCCTTTGTGGCGATCCAATCCATACTGCGGATGGCGAGCGTGCAGCGAATCCATCATCCGGTCGCGCGTCACCTTGGCGAGAATCGACGCCGCGCCGACGGCGAGCGATTTTTGATCCCCTTTAATCACCGCCTCGCCGGGGATGTCCAAATCGGGATAATCGCGCCCATCCACCAGCACGTAATCCGGCGCCGGCGATAATTTCTCCACCGCCCGCTTCATGGCCAGCAGCGAAGCTTTGCGAATATCCAACGCATCGATTTCTCGAGGAGTCGCATGGGCGACCGCATAACTCGCCGCCGTGTTGACGATCAATTCATACAAGCGTTCGCGCTCGGATTCGTTCAATTGCTTGGAATCGCGAACTCCGGCAAGCGCGTGCGGATCGAGATCGCCGGGCAGCATCACCGCGGCCGCCGTAACCGGACCGGCCAGCGGGCCGCGCCCCGCCTCATCGACGCCCGCGATCCACCGGCGCCCCTCACGGCGCCATTGATCTTCAAACAGAAAAATAGATTCCTCGCAATCCATAACTGATCCTCATACACAATTTTTGAATAAAATAGATTGACCTTCCGATATCGTGTATCCTATTGTAAATCAGATCGATCATCTTGTTAAACAGCGCAGCGAATTCCTAGTTCGAGGGAAAAAGCCATGAAACGTTTTTGCGCCTTAACCGCTTTACTATTGTTGGGAATGAATCTCGCGCCATGCCAGGAAGAATGGGGCATTCTTCTCGCCGATCCCGTATACCGCATTATCAGCGTTGACGGCGACGCGTCCGATTGGGATGGCGTTAATCCGGCCTATATCGACACAATCGGCGATCAAAACGGCTCGCCCTTCGATTTCGCCGCCGTCTACATCGCCAACGACGAAAACAACCTCTACATCCGCATTTCCTTCGCCGAAATCGCTCCCTTCGGCGAATGGGGCTGGCTGATGAACGTAGTCTTCAACACCGACCTCGACGCCGGAACCGGTTATAGTTTCGCCGGCCTGACCGGCTCGGAATTTTTCATTCAATCGGGCGGCGTCTTCGATCAGCGCAGCGGGCAGAATTTCGTCGACGTCGTCGAACAAAACGCCGACAACAACTGGGGCGCCTTCGCATTCGCCGACACCGCCCCGTATGAAGAAACTCTCGACGTCGAAATCGCTCTCGCCCGCGACTTGACCTTCAGCGACGACGAGAATGGACTCCCCGGCCTGCTCAACCCGGACGACTCGCCCCTCTTTGAATATCCCGATTTCATCATTCTCTTCGAAGCGGAAAATACCGACTATGCGGCGGTGGAGTTTATGCCCAACGCCAATCCCGCCGGCGGCGAGTCGGGCCTCCTCTATGAATTCGCCGACAAGCCCGCGCAAGTTCCCGCGTGGGATTTATACTAAGACGGCGCGCCCATTCATCATGAACTCAAAACAGCGAATCCTTGCATGCCTTCTCGCTCCGCTGGCGCTTCTTTCACTCCAGCCGCTCTCTGGAAGCGCGCGCACGATCTTCTTTCAGGAAAAAACCGATCCCATCGCCAACCCCATGAAAGGATGGGTGATCTGGGGCGAAGACCACGTATCTCCCCCCCAGCCCCTGACCTTGTTCTTTTCCTATCGAAGTTGGCGGCAGATCGAACCGGAGGAAGGCAAGTTCGATTTCGAATCTTGGGAGCGGGATGTTTGGGATTATTGGATTCAGAAAGGCATGAAAGTGATTTTCCGGGTGTACGCCGATTATCCCGGACGCCCCATCGGCATCCCCCAATGGCTGCTGGACGCCGGCCTCGAAGCCGAACCCTACGACGATTACGGCGGCGGCTGGTCGCCCGATTACGCCAATCCCCTCTTTCTGGAAAAAGCCCGAAACTTGATCGCCGCTTTGGGAAGCCGCTATGACCAGGATCCCCGCGTCGCCTTTCTGGACGTCGGCGTTTTAGGCCATTGGGGCGAGTGGCACACCTACCCCCGCGAAGTACTATTCGCCTCGTCCAAAGTCCAGCGCGCCGTCGCCGACGCCTTCGCCGCAGCGTTTCCTCACAAAAAAATGATGCTCCGCTATCCCACCCTGTGGTCGGCCCGAATGCCCTTCGGCTATCGCGACGACTGCTTCCTGACGGACACCGACGGCCCCGAAGACTGGTATTTCTTCAACCGCATCCGCTCCGCCCTGGCCGGCGACGTCTGGAAAACCCAGCCTTACGGCGGCGAGTTCTGCGGCGGAGGCGAAGGAGCGACGACCGGCACATTGGAGCAGCCCGATGAATGCCTGCGATTGATCCGTGAAGGCCATTTCTCGCATCTCGGCCCGGCGGGCGGATCCATCGCCGCTGAAAACCCCGACCACCAGACGACGCTGAACGCCATGCTCAAAACCATGGGCTATCGCTTCGTCCTTCGCGAAGCGGACTTCCCCGAGAGCGTCGAATCGGGCGGCGAAATCACGCTGCGCTTCACCCTCGAAAACACCGGCGCCGCCCCGTTCTATTACCCGTGGTCCTTGGAGGTTGTCTGGTACGACGGAGCGCAGAAGGAAATCAAAAGCGAAACCCTCGACATCGACATCCGCAACTGGCTTCCGGGAGCGCACAATCACGCCGCCGTCGCCGCCGCCCCCTCCACGCCTCAAACCACCGCCGGCTTCCTCGGGCTGCGCATTCCCGATCCCGATCAATCTGGCCCGCCGGTTCGATTCGAAAATACGGGCGAAGAGCGAAACGGCGCATTGATTCTGGGCGCGATCGAAATCCGCTCCGAAGCCGCCGCCCGGCCTTGGAACATTCATTGAACCTCAAGATCGATGCCGTCGAACGATCAAAGTCCCCCTTACACCAAACCGGGCGCAGATTTCTCCGCGCCCGGCCGGCTTCAATACAGAATATGAATATTAAGCGAATTAACGAACCTTCATCAGCTGCTTCATAATGAAGAGTTCCATCCCCTCATAATCGCGCTTCTTGCGGAAAGTATCCAACTTCTTCCGATCGATGCTGCGCGAAATTTTCAAAAGCAGATTGAACATTTCCCGGCTGTTCTTCAGATGCGCCGTCGCGTCGGCGTCCTTCTGCGTGCGCAGCGCCTTCACATCCAGCCCGACCATCTCGCCGTTCTTCCCGAAGCCGTTTTGATCGAGCACGTCCACTTGATTGAAAGCCCGGCGGAGATTCACGAAGCCGAACGAACGATCCTGATCGTACTTCAATCCGTTCTGGTCGTTGAGATGCACGCTCCACAACTTCCCGTGCCACAAGGCGTACGCCATGTCGTCCGAAGGATCCAATCCCGCCAGAATCGAATGCGCCGATTCGATCAAAGCCCCCACGCGATCCGGATCGACCGTCCGGTACGCCATCCCCAAGAAATGCCCGACCGTCGGCGAATAGGCTTGATCCATCGGTTCGTTGGGCTTCATTTCGCCCAGAATCTTAATCTCCGGATCGTGCTGCAGAAGAACGTCCATGTATTCTACAAAGCGGCCGACCGATGCGACGGCGTCTTTGGATTCTCGAATGTACGTCCCCTCGCGCGCCGGCCAAAGAACGATCAACTTGGTGCCGATCAGGTTGGCGATGTCCACGGCTCGCTTGGAGCGTTCGATGGCGTACTTTCGTTCGCTGGCGTTATTGGACGTCCAGCCGCCGTCGATGGTTCGGGGATCTTCCCACAAGCGCGGCGCGACGAATTCGGGAACCAACCCCTCGCTCTCCAGCATCTTTCGAATGCGGGCGGTTCCGCGTTTGGTCTTCGTCCAATCCCAATCGGAGGGAACAACGTCGTCATCATGAAACTGAACGCCGTCAAATCCCAGTTTTTTATATTCCTTTAATTTATTCGCAAACGTGCGTTCTTTGCGAACCGGAGGACCGAACGGATCCGCTCCCGAATGAATGTTCCAGGGGCCAAACGAAAATCGATACTTATCATTACGCGGCATAATTTCAATACCTCTCCATTCTTTTATTAAAAACTATTATGGCACAAAGAGCACTTTAGATAAAAGGCGCCGCGGCGTTTTCACTCCCAAGAATCGCCGATTTATATATTCTTTCTTCCTTTTTGAATCGATAGGATCTCATAATTCCCTATTTTCCCCCCGATGAGAATAAATCATGTTGCGAATACCCTCGATGCCCAATCATGAATATCCCGGCGCCTTCGATCGCTCTTCTGTTCTCCCTCCCCCAAAAAAAACTCACCAAAACACGATGAAAAACAAAACCACCGCCGCGATGACCGCCCCTCCCAACCACTTCGCCAACGGCGAAGGGCTCATGTCGAAACCCTCCTTCACCGGGATGGTGCGGGGAAACGGAAGAGGCTTCCAATACGTAATCAGCGCCATGAGCAGCGTCACGCCGGCAAAAGTGAACATCATCCGAATCAAAAAATGGATGGAGCTGCACTGCCATTGAAAGAGTCCGTAAAGCGGCGCGCTGACCAGCAGCGCCGTCACGCCCGCCGATCCCGGCGCCCATGGCGCGAAGAAGCCGAAGACAAACGCGGCCAAAATCCCCGGCGAAATGTATCCCTGAAATTCTTGAATGAAATTAAAGACGCCCTTGAATCGCGGATGCGCCAGATAAGGCGCGAAATAGCAGCCGATCAACACAAAAACCACTGTCATCACCCGCCCGGTCGCCACGATCGCCGCCTGCGACGCATTCGGATGCAGATGCCGCTTGAAGAGATCCATCGTAAAAATCGTCGAAGCCGAATTGAGCATGGAGGCCAGCGAACTGATGACCGCCCCCGCGATCGCCGCGAACATGAATCCCCGAATCCCCTCCGGTATCAAATGGCGGATCAGCATCGGATAGGCCTGATCGGACGTCGCCAGCTGCTCGCCGTACAACTGATTCGCGATAATGCCCGGAAACACGATGACAAACGGAACCAGCAGCCACAACGCGCCGGTAAAAATCACGCCCAGCTGCCCTTCCTTCAAACTGCGCGCCGCCAGCGTACGCTGCACGATGAACTGGTTTAATCCGCAATAATAAAAAATCGGTATCCACATCCCCAAAAGAACGCCCGTCCAGGGCAGTTCGCCATGGTCGGCGGGAAGAACCATGTGCAGGCGATCCTGGTTGGCTCGCCAAAACTCCCCCGCCC
>JAFGTC010000174.1 GCA_016934335.1 Candidatus Omnitrophota bacterium
CTGCCCATGGTCGCCAAAGCCCCCGAATCGACCATGTATGAATATTATAATCCCGAACAAAAGTCGGCTTCGCCTCCCCAGGAGTTGGAGGTGAAATAAGAAAATAAGATTGTCTCTTTCAAATCGTCCTAAGAAAGCGCTCTGAGTTTTTCCAAAAGTTTTTTCCAATTGAGCGGCTTGATCTCGCGGACGATCCATTCCCGCATGGCTTGGCCGGCGTCGGATTGCTGCGGGAAAGAGATGAACTCCAATCTCAAATCGAGGCGTTTCGCGAGCCGCCGGGCGATGGCCGGCCAGATCAATCCAAGATCGCCGATAATGGGCAGACTGTTGGGATGACGGGCGAAGCCCGACATCTCCATGCGAAACGGTATATCGAACATCTTGGTTTTGGGGCGGCCGTCGGCGATGGCTAACTGTACGCTGCTGTTTTTCCGTTCGATTTGCCACGCCTGCTCCAGGTTGGGATCCAAGTCGATGCGAACCAGTTTCTTCCCTTCAAGAGAATAAGTGAAATGCCCCAGCCAGGCGGACCAAAGTCCATGGCCGGTGTAGCGCTCCAGGGGGCCGTCATGGATTTCCTGGGTCAGGACAACTCCCGATTCGATAATGACCTCGGCCGAATCGAGCATGTGCGCCAGCCGGTTGGCTCGTTCGATGACGCCGATGCTTTCGCCGATGCAAAGGCCTGTCAGGCCTCCTCCGATCAATTGCGGAATGGTGACGATCACAGGCAGCCCTTTTTTCGCGCCTATGCCGAGCATGGTGCGTTCATCCGCTCCCAGCCCGGCTACTTCTTCAAAGGACATGCCATGAGAGCGAGCGAGCGCGGCAATTTCCATCGAGGCGCGTTCAAGCCAGAGCCCGGCGGGATAGCCTAAATTCCCGGCGGCCTTGATGATGGTCTTTCCTTCGGCCTGTTGGAGTCGATGGATCAGTTCATGATCGACCGGCATATATTCTTCGATCGATTGAAGAAGATCGTCGTCGACCTCCGTCAGTTCAAATTCCCCGCCGTAAGGGAGATAAAATGGATCGACGCCGACCGAGTCTCCCTGGCAGCGCTTGACTTGATCGAGCGCCCCTCCCATCTCATGCGCCGCCACGGCCGAACTGGTGGCGACTCCATCGACGACGCCGGCGCGCATCAATTCGGCGATCAGCGTAGTGACGCCTTCATGAACATTGGGGCCGCTGCCGGTGACGACGACGACTTTTTTGTGATTCTGCTTGGCGTCTGCAATAAGATCGACCGTCTGTTCAATCCGATCCAGCGTCGCCGTCTCCAACGATGCTTCTAATTCTTCCAAAATTTTTTGCGCATCCTGTTCCATTTTGTTCCTCTGGGAAATCGTTATTCCAGATCCCGTTCGCGCAGCATGGCCTCCGCCCGGGCGAGATCCTCTTGGGTATCGACGCTGAATCCGTGAAATTCTTTATCGCGGCATTTCGTCTCGATGCATCGCAGTTTGTATCCGTGTTCGAGAACCCGAAGTTGCTCCAGCATTTCGATTTGCTCCAGCGGGGTGGGAGGCAGGGCGGCCATTCGCATCAGAAATTCTTTTGTGTAGACGTACAGGCCGATATGTTCATAGACGGAATGCGGCGTCTCGCAGCGAGGGAAGGGAATGAGGGAGCGCGAGCAATAGAGCGTGTTTCCCTGCAAATCGACCACAATTTTTACCACCGCCGGATCGTGAAGATCTTCCGGTTTTGTGATGGGAAACATCAACGTGCACATCTCCACGCCGCTGTCTTCCAATAAAGGCTGCACGCATTCTTGGATCATAAAGGGATCGATAAAAGGCTGGTCGCCCTGAATGTTGACGACGATGTCCGCCTCGATGGCCTGCACGGCTTGGGCGGCCCGGTCCGTCCCGCTCTGGCAGTCGGCGGACGTCATGATCGCTTTCCCGCCGAACGCTTCCACGGCGGATTGAATGCGTTCATCGTCCGTGGCGATATAGACGGCGGACAAATCCGGGCACAGAAGCGAACGTTCGTAGACTCGTTGAATCATGGAAACGTTCAAAATAGGCTTCAAAGGCTTCCCCGGAAGGCGGGTCGATCCATAGCGCGAGGGAATAATGCCGACAACATTTTTCGATGACATGAGCCGGTTCCTTTTTCTTCAAACTTTCAATAATTTTCAATAATTCGAGAGAACATAGCCGCGCAATTCAGGCGGCTATGTTCTCTAACGCATTCGATCGAATCATGTTTTTCGATTTTGGATAATCAAGGATGCAGCCTTTTTATCGTGTTTATTGCGCCGTCCATTCCGCCACCGCCGTGGGCGTCTCGCCCAGCGCCCATTGGACGCAGCGCTGCAGAATCGCTCTTCCGGCAGGCGTCATGTGCTCGATGACAACGACCCATTGCATAGGCTGTTCCGCTCCATTGACGGGCCGTTCATGTCCACCGCCAAAGAAAGGCATAATCCGGCGAGCTGGAGCCGCTGTTCCATCTGCTAAAGACGCGCCCGCTTCTACGACGGCCAGCGCGGCTTTGGTTGGATCGGACGTCCATACGGCAAGCACTTGGGTTCCCGGCGCCGCATTATCCACCATATCAGAGATGCCCTGCCACGCCTGCCCCGTATCTGCGGGGGGGCCATCGGGACCATCGCCAAAAATCACGATTTCATCGGGCAGGCCTTTGGTTAAATCGTGCGTCTTTCCCACCTCTGTTAGCGTGATGGATTGTGCTGCTTCCCCGGAAATATCTCCGCTTTGATCGCCCTCAAAAATGAAAGTTGATCCGAGTTTATTATCCCGTGATCCGAGGTTGGCATGTTCGCCTTGGATGACGGGAATCGGTAAATCTTTCACAGCAGGACCGATCGTCGACCAGCATGTGCCCGTGTTCCACAATAATGCATATCCTTCATCCTGCAAGAATGTCGGATACATCATATATACCCCGTCATCAACCCAATTAAAATAATCTGCATCATCGCCCGGCGGAAATGGCACTGCGCCATCGTTAAGCATGTACTGAACGACATAGTCGGGCATCAGAATGGGAAAATATCCCCATTCCTGCAAATGGTATCTCACATATTCGTCATCCATCGAGAAATGCGGCATGACGGCGAAATCTCGATCGATGGTATTGCCGTCGCTTCCCGGCGCCCAGGAAATTCGGGCGCATACGGCGATTTTCTTAGGCTGGGCGTCTGCGATGACTACGCTGAACGCTAATAAAAGAATGATCAGTGGTAGGATTTTCTTCATGACTTTTTTTTCTCCTTTCACATTGGCGTCAAAGGATGCGGATTCAAGAAGACTCGCTATCTCATCGATATTCTGTGATTCTCCTGGGTGGCATGCCTCAAACTAATTTCACACCTCCTTTCTTTTTGGGGGATGATGATTCGAAATGATAAGATTCATCGAAGTTCATAATTCATCCGGTAATATGTGGCGAATGTGGTCGACCATAATGGTGACGGATTTTCCAGCATCGCGCTTCTCCATCGCCTTGACGAGATTTCTGTGACCTTCCAAGTCTTTGAGAGTTGGGAGGCTCCGGTGAAGACCGTCGGCGGACGACTCAAAAAAATATTGAACCAGCAGCGCGTGAATCTGTTCGGTGAATTTACACCCCGCGGCGTCAAAGATAATTTGATGAAATTCAATTTCATATTGAGCGATTTTTTTCTCCATCTCGCGCGAGATCGGCTTCTTCTTGACAAAAACGCCATACATTTCATCCGCCAATTTTCTCATCCGCTCGATTTGATGAGATGTAATTCGTTCAACAGCCAGAGGGATCGATCCCACCTCGAATACAAATCGCATGTTGCAGAGTCTTGCCCAGGATTCTCGATCTCCGCAAATGGGCGCCAGCACCTTGGCCATGGCGCTGATGGCGTCTCCGGCGGCGACGCATAAACCGCGCCCCTGCCGGCTTTCCACAATGCCCAAACCGCGCAATTGTCCGATCGCTTCTCGAATCACCGTTCGCGATACGCCGTATTCCCGAGCCAAGTCGGCTTCTGTTCCCAATACCGAGCCGGCAGGCTTTGCCTCTTCTCTAATCCAGACACAAAGCCGATTCGCGATCTCTGTGCTGAGTCCGCTGCGAGAAAAAAGCTGATTCTTGAATTTCTTTTTTTCTTCCATTTTCAAATAACAGGTTGAAAAAACGACGAACAATAATCATTCGATTGTATGATAATCCTATAATAATATTCAAGGGGAGTCTTCTGGAAGGAACGTTTTTTTTGAATGGATGCGTTGGGAAAAACGATTTTTGCATGAATTTGCCTCTGTCGCCTTTTGCGCAGGACTATTTACAGGCAAAATAGAGTCGATGCATGCATTGAAATGGAATAATTGAGAATTATGTAAAATTGATTGCTAATTGTACTATGGGAGAGGAATCATGAAAATCAAAAAGATGGGATTCACTTTGATTGAATTGCTGATCGTAGTCGCGATCATAGGCATTTTGGCCGCCATTGCCGTTCCCAATTTTCTCAACGCTCAGATTCGGGCGAAAATTTCCCGCTCCAAAAGCGATTTGCGGATGCTTGATGAGCAAGCAGTCATCCGACATCTCGATACGGGGCTCTGGCTGATTGATGGAAATGACGTGGGGCAGGCAGAGCATTGCGAATTCGAGGGAGGCGTCAGTTATTTTGGATTGACGCCGCAGCAGGCCGGCGTCGATACGCAGGGCGCCTTAGGCAATAACTTCTTCAACGGACAGATATTTCAACAGTTAACAACTCCGATCGCTTATATCAGTTCCATCCCCAAAGATCCCTTCGCCAATGGCCTCTTCTACGGGTACGAGGATCGCGGGTGCTCGAATGCGCCGATCGGAACCCATTATCTCTTCTTCGCCTGCGGCCCGGACGGCGATACCTTTGACTGGTACATCGGCCGCCATGCTACGCCCTACAAAGCTTCCAATGGAGTTGTGTCAAACGGCGACTTGTGGCGTTCGCGCTTCCTGCGCGTTCGTCCAGGCGAAGGAGATTTATACCGCCAGGAAATTTCCAACGATTATTGGGAATAATGACATTGGATATAAAAAAAGACTATTCCCCGAAAACAACAGCCGGCTTGTAGGGATGCGTTCCTTCAATAACCTCGATGCCGGCTTTGTTTCGAATCGACTCGAGCATCTGATCCTTGTAGGGACAGCCGGAAAGGATGCAAGGCGCGATATGGATTTTTGTCGGGAGTTCATCCAATGGCGCATTCCACAATTTCAATTGTATTAAGCGAGAGACGACGGCGCCGCCGGGACAATCGCCGCAATTCAAAATGCCGATCAATTCCGCTTCATTTTCTTGATATCTAGCAAATTCGCCGTCTTTCCGGTTGAATCCCACGGAGCAGCGTGAGCAGGCTATGCAGATATCGTTCATGGCGCGTTTGCATCCCACAATCAATACTTTTTCCATTATATTATCCTTTCACACGCATCGTTTTCTAAAGAAACTGTTGTCAGGATATGCAAAATCTTAGCAAATTGATGCGATTCAATGTAGTGGAAAACGTCTGGCGGAAGGGATTTTCTGCAACAAGATTTACACAGTCGTCCATTGGAATCATGCGTGGATTCATTCGTATTGCACGGGTGCATCTTCCTCCATTAGAAAGAGCAGGGGGCGCTCTTCGAAAAAAAAGCTCCCCCTGTAGGTTGTGCAGAAATTGCGGTTACAACATTAATACAAGCACCACGCATCAACGGAGACCGGTTCGAAATAATCCAATTCATCCGGAGTAAGCGCTCCGCGGGTGATTTTGATTCGATCCAGCAAACCGACGTAAGGAAGTCCTCCGCCTCGTTCGCAGCCGAAATACAAGAAGGCTTCGTTTTCTGGAACAAATTTAACGCCGTCTTCATAGTCATACGAGTCAGCCAATTCGCCGTCTACATAAAATAGGAACTGGTACCCGTCCCAATCGAATACGGAGGCCACATGATGCCATTGTCCGTCATTCGGAATTTGGGCGTTCGAGTGTGCATCCACGATGCCAAAGGTCGTAACAGTCAGATAATTATTCTCTTTCTTGTCAATAACAGGCTTGTCGGCATCTGCCGCATTTTGGAAAGGCGCGCCGTCTTCGTCAAAGTTGTACGCGACGACTGTACTGCTTAATGCATCTTTGGGATTGGCGGCGTCGGCGTCCAATTGGTCCGCCGTCAACGCTGCTTTGTGAATGCGGAAGCGATCGATCACGCCTTGAAACGACGATGATCCGTCATGGGATGCGCCAATGCTCATCTCCGCATTTGTATAATCATTGGGTGCGCCGGTTGCTTCCACAAATCCCTCTTTTACGCCGTCAAAGTAGAAGGAGACGCCGGATCCCGGCTCCCAAACATACGCGATATGATGCCAGGCGTCGCTGGCGGAAACGGTGAATTCCGGAATAATGTCCACAACGCCTAAGAACGTAAAGACCGGATTGGATTCCGCAAAGCCGGCTTTAATGGAGTTGCCAATTCGGAAAAGATCCTGATAATCGTTCAACTCTTCGGGGATGATCCAGGCTTCAAACGTGATCGGGCCTTCCTTCAGATCGCCTAATACAGAATCAGCCGAATCGTCGATGACCAGTCCGCCGTTCGGACGAATGGCCTTATCTCCGTCTTGGCCGGATGCGCCGGTGATTTGCTGCGAAGGAGAGGCGGGACGGAAGGAGAAGGAATATCCGCCGACGCCGCCCTGTCCATAGGCGAAGAAGACCGGGCGAGAAGCAATCTGCTCTTCCTGACGAAATTTCATCCATACTTCGAACGTGAACGGTTCATCGATGACATCGAAGAAATACGTCTCGTTGTCGTCATACACAACTCTGTCATCGCCGTCGAACGACATCGAATAATCGCCCGCTTCGCCGGTGGGAGAATCCGGAGAGAAAGTTGGGATGGAATTTTCATAGAGAATCTGACCCATGCTGACAGCCGGACGAGACACGCCTGCGCTGCTTTCGAAAGGTTCTTCACCTTCGTCGAAGTTGTAAGCGGCGAGCGTCGTTTCCGTAATCTCATTGGCGTTCGCGGCATCCATATCCAGTTCGCTTTGACTCAACTGCCCCTGATGAACGCGGACGCGGTCCACCAAGCCGGTAAAAGACGAACCGCCGTCATGACCGGAGCCAATGCTCATCAAATTATTTTCATAGTCGCGGGGCGCTCTTGTTTCTTCCACGAAATCTTCCGCATCGTTATCTACGTAGAATGTCACGCCGACGCCCGGCTCCCACACATACGCGACATGATGCCAACTTCCGTCGACGGGAACCGCTAAAGTCGAGGGAATGTCGACAATGCCCAGGAACGTAAAGAGAGGGGAAGAATTCGCAAAGCCGGCTTTGATCGAATTCCCGATTCGGACGATGTCTGTATTTCCACTGAGCGCATCAGGTTTAACCCACGCCTCTACAGTGACCGGACCTTCCTGTAAAGCGGAAAAAATCGGATCCACAGAATCGTCTACGCTGTATCCATTGGTCGGACGAACGGAAAAATCGCCGGCTGCGCCGGTCGGAGAATCTTCCACGATATCCGGCACTCCGGCGGAAGCTCCAAGCGTTGCGGAATATTGGCCGGTCGTATCGGTTACCGTCGATCCATCGCCTTCATTGAATTCCCACATATACACTTCTTGCGCGATAGCGGGCATGGAAAGCGCAACCAATATTGCGATCCATACTCCACGTTTCAAAAACTTCTTGCTGGTCATTCATGCCTCCAATTGCATCGATTGATTTTAGGTCCTGTTGACGGACGCGTTTCAATTATTTATTAATTAGTTCTTGCGGTCAAGCAGTACACACGCGCAATAAATCGAGTCAAAATTCATAAGGTCATGAAATTGTGCATGATAGCGTTTTTTCTAGGTGGATCGATTTCATAGGGATTTTTTTGAGAGAGAATTTTTCAAAAATCCAGAGGATTCCGATTTACTTATCGCATGATGAGTCAATACGGCTTCCATAGAGATAAATGTCCTTTACACCACAGATCATTCTATGAAATGATTGAAAAAGAGAACACAATAAATGGATGGGAATCTCATCTCGCGAGAACGCCGCTCCTCGATGCAATCTTGTTCGCGGAGGAGCATCCGACAGTCATTCCTCGATTCGAGAAGACTTATCTGGATCTTGCGGTTGAAACAGACGATGAGGATGATTCTTTAACGTCATGAAAAAAAGTCAAAATGACAATGCATAAAAGCAGGAAGAGTTTTTTTATGTTGCGAAATGTCTTTAGATTGTTGGCCGTAGGATTATTCATGGGCGCGTTGAATGGGTATGCAGATCCGGGAGCATCTGTGTGTTTTGATTTTGAAGACGGCGCCTTGCAAGGTTGGCGGATCGTCGACGGCGCACTGGATCGGGTGATCTGCGACTGGGATTATTTTCACAATCAGCCCGATGTTCGCTATAACAAACAGGGGAAATATTATCTCAACACGCTCGAGAAAACAGACGGCGGGCGCACTGACTCGTTTACGGCTGTGCTTGAATCGCCGGTTTTTCTTTTGCGGGGCGATCGCGTTTCGTTTCGGATTGGGGGAGGGAGCCACTCAGATACGTACGCGGCTTTATGCGATGAGGCGGGTGAAGAACTATTGCGGGCGCATGGCGTCAACTCCGAAGTGATGCAGATTATAACCTGGGATGTTTCCGCGTGGGTCGGCCGGCGGTTTTTTCTGCGAATCGTGGATCAGCATCAAGGAGGGTGGGGCCATGTGACCTTCGACGATTTTCGCGCGGAGGGCGTCATCGATGAAGAAGCGACGCAGCGCCGCTTCGCCGAGCAAGAAAAACGTCGTCGTCAAAAACAACTATTGGACGCCCAAAACAATCTGAACGCCGTTCTCGATTCCACCGGGAAAGCATTAAACGATTTGATGCGTACTTTCGGTGATGAGTATCCCCATGGAGATCAATACCGTAATCGGCTTGATGTTTATAAAGAACGTCTCGAGAGACTAACCTTAAACTCGTTGGATGAACTAGCCCGCGAGATCCTGGAGTTTCGCCGGTTGGTTCTGCTCGAAAATCCGCTCGTTCATCAGCATCCCATTCTCTTTGTCGTCCGCGACCAATATCGGCCCGATCATCACAGTACGGCGACTTTATTTCAAAATGGAGAAATCAATACGGGCAGTTTTCGCGGCGGAGGAGCGTTAAAACTTATCGATTTACAAGCCGGCGAGGCAGAAACGCTGCTCGATTGTCCGGAAGGGATTATTCGGGATCCGGAAATTTATTTTGACGGAGCGCGCGTTCTGTTTTCGATGCGGCGCTCCATCCAAGACGATTATCACATTTATGAACTCAATCTGACGACTCGAGAACTGCGCCAATTGACCCGTGGCGCGGAACTGTCGGATTTTGATCCGCTGTATTTGCCCAGCGACGATATCGTTTTTGTCTCCACTCGCGAGCCGAAATACTGCCAATGCAACCGGCATATCATGGGGAACTTATTCAAAATGGATTCGGATGGAGGCGACATCCATCAAATCGGCCGCAATACGCTGTTCGAAGGGCATCCCAGTTTAATGCCGGACGGCGCCGTTCTGTATGATCGCTGGGAGTATGTCGATAAGCATTTCGGCCCGGCCTTCGGCCTGTGGACCGTCAATCCCGATGGGACCAATCATGCGATTTACTACGGCAACAACGCTTGGTCGCCGGGGGCGATCGTGGACGCCCGGTCGATTCCGGATACGGAGCGCGTCGTTGCCACGTTCGGTTCGTGTCACGACCGGCCATGGGGAGCGATTGCGATCATTGATCGCCGGATTGGTTTGGACGGCCGGGATCCGGTTGTGTACAGCTGGCCGCCCGATATTCAGTCATACATCACCAATAACAGCGATTACGGCGAGGGGAAAAGCCGAAATCATCCCCAAGGAGGGCAAATCGACAATTTCGCGCGCATGCCCGTGAAATACGAAGATCCGTTCCCTCTTTCCGATAAATATTTTCTCTGCTCCAGAATGATCGAGGGAGAAAGGATGGGGATATTTTTATTGGACGTTTTCGGCAATGAAATTTGCGTGCATGAAGAAGACAAGGGCTGCTTCGACCCCATGCCGGTTAGACCCTATCAGCGCCCTCCCGTGATTCCTTCGCGCGTCGATTATTCCAAAGAAACGGGATCTTTGTATGTGGCGGATGTGTACATTGGAAGCGGTATGGAGAACGTGAAGCGGGGCGCCGTCAAAACCCTGAGAGTCGTCGAGGCGCCGGTCAAATTATTCTGGACGCAGCCCAACTGGAATCTGGACGCGACTCAAGCCCCCGCCATGAATTTCAACTGCACGAACAACAAGCGCATTCTCGGCGACGTCCCCGTCGCCGAAGATGGATCGGCCTATTTTGAAATCCCTGCGGATACGTTCGTCTTTTTTCAACTTCTGGATGAAAACGGCATGATGATTCAAAGCATGCGCAGCGGGACGATCGTCCGCCCCGGCGAATTTCAGGGCTGCGTCGGTTGTCATGAAAATCGGTTGGCGACGATTTCCCCGTACAAAGTTTCGAAGGCGCTTCGTCGCTCTCCCAGCCGGCTCGAACAGTGGTTCGGTCCGCCGAGGGATTTTAACTATATGACCGAGGTGCAGCCTGTGCTGGATCGCTATTGCGTCGCTTGTCATGATTACGGAAAACCGGCGGGCGACGTTTTGAATCTATCCGGCGATCTTGGACTCGTCTTTAACGTCTCTTACCTCGAGTTGAGGCGCAAATCCGCTTTGCGTTGGCATCCGGATCGAAGGGAGGATGAAAAACTGTTGGTCAAGGCGGTTGACGACGGCCCTCCTGAAGTGCTGCCCCCTTATTCGTGGGGAAGCCATCGGAGCCGCTTGATCGATGTGATTCGAAGCGAACATCAGGGAATCAAAATGGATCGGGAGAGTCTGTACCGCATGATCACGTGGATCGATTTGAATGCTCCGTATTATGGATCGTATGCGAGCGTTTATCGAGACAACGTATTCGGGCGCTCTCCTCTCGACGACGGGCAAATCGCGGAACTGCGAAAGTTGACGGGCGTTAACGTGGGAGACATCAGCACCGAATTGCAGGGCTCGCAGTGCAACTTCACCCGGCCGGAATTCAGCCTTTGCCTGCAGAATGTCCAAGAAAAAAATAAAGAAAACTACAACAAAGCACTAGCGATTATCCGGCAAGGACAGAAAATCCTGGCGGAAAAGCCTCGCATGGATATGCCGGGCGCTTCGCTTTTGGAATGCGATCTGAAAATGCTGGCTAAATATCAAGCCCAAAAAAATGTGGAAAATCAATCGCGGAAAAATTTATCGAAAAAATAATGTAGACAGGCGCCAAAAAACGGAACAGGAATGCTTCATGTTTGACGGTGGAATTCGAATAGAAAATGCGATATTTTAAGTCGCCCTTTCATCGCAAAACATTGATTTTTCGCGAACAAGGGTGATGATCATATAAAGAAAATGATCGTTTGCGAACAAATCGAGGCGGTCAGAAACGGTCTTATCTTGTGGAGGAGTTCAGACAAAATGAAAAAAAACAATCACGTATCCCGAAGAGATTTCCTTAAGAAATCTTCGTTATTCGGCGCCGCGTCATTGTCGTTTTCAATCGTGCCTCGCCGCGTGCTGGGCATGAACGGCCAAACGGCGCCCAGCGACGAATTGACCAAGGCGGTCATCGGCGTCGGCGGCATGGGGCGAGGGCATTTGCGCTATCCCGGCGCGCGCCTGCTGGCTGTATGCGACGTCGACGCCAACCACCTGAAGCAGGCTCTGGAACTGGTGGATGATGCGGATGTAAAGGGCTACAGCGACTTCCGCGAAGTTCTGGAGCGCCAGGACATCGACATCGTTCACATCCCCACTCCGCCGCATTGGCATGGATTGATCTCCATCGCCGCCGCCGAAGCGGGAAAAGATATCTGGTGCGAAAAACCGATGACCCGCACCATTGGGGAAGGGAAGAAGGTGGTCGAAGCCGTCCAACGCAACGGCCGCATCTTCCGATTGAATACCTGGTTCCGTTTTCAAGACACGTTTTATGGATTCGGCACGCCGGTGAAGCCGATTAAAAAATTGGTGGACAGCGGCATGCTGGGCTGGCCGCTCAAAGCCACTGTCAGCGCTACAACCGGTTTTAACTGGAAATTTAATTGGAGCGGCAGAACCGATTTGGCGCCGCAAGAAGTTCCCGCCGAGTTGGATTACAACATGTGGCTCGGACCGGCGCCTTACAAGCCCTATCATCCTCACCGCGTTCACGGCACCTTCCGCGGGTATTGGGATTATGACGGCGGCGGACTCGGCGACATGGGGCAGCATTATCTCGATCCGATTCAATATCTGCTGGGCAAAGATGAAACCAGCCCGGTCGAGGTCGACGTCGATACGCCCCAGCAGCATCCGGACGCCGTCGGCTCGTGGCGCCGCATCACTCTAAAATATGCAGACGGCTGCCAGATCGTTCTGGACGGAGAAGACCGCGACAAGAACGCCGCCTTCCTCGAAGGCCCCGATGGTAAATTATTCAGGGGATTTCGCTCCAACATCGAAAACCTGGAAAAGAAACTCGCCGCCTTCCCCGATCCCGAACCGCAAGTCGTCGATTTCAGCCATGCGGTTAGAACGCGCCGGAAATTCGCTCTCAACGAAGCCAATGGTCATCGTTCCTGCACCTTAATCAACTTGGGCAAAATTGCGGTTCGTCTGGGACGCGGATTGAAATTCGATCCCGTGCAGCAGCGCTTCATCGATGATGACGTCGCCAACCGGCTCATCGATCAACCGATGCGCGCTCCCTGGCATGTTTGATGAATGATGGAAATGCAAAAGGAGAAAAAGTCCATGTGGAAACTATTCAAGTCGCGAAATCTGTTGATCCTAACAGTTTCTATTTTTCTGATTCCGTTCGTCTGTCAAGCCGCGGATAATCCGCTGGATGAGATTCTGAAAAAATATCCGGCGAACAATGCGGCGGATTTTGAAGCGGTCAACGCTCAACTGATTGGATTGGGCGACAGCGGCCTGCTCGATCTCTGCACCCGCTTGAAGCCTTCGCAGGAGAACGGCGATGCGCCGGTTCGCTATGCATTGAGCGGCCTGACCAAATATGTCCAACTACAGGGAGATGAAGAGCGCCGGCAATTGGTCGTGAACGTCTTTCTGAAAGCCCTGAATCAAATCGACGACAAGGAAGTAAAATCCTTCTTGATCGAGCAGATTCAATATATCGGCAATACGGAGGCCATCGCTCCCTTAAGCCGCTATCTGACGGATGCGGAATTATGCGAACCTGCCGCGCATGCGCTGTTTTGCATCAAAACGCCTGAATCGTCGGCCGCTTTGCTGTTTGCTTTGCAGAAATCCGATGACGCGTTAAAGCCCGCCATCATCAAGACGCTCGGCGATCTGCAAAGCCGCGCCGCCGCTCTCGCGCTGATTCCTTATACCGAAAGCGCTGATTTGAATACGCGGTTAATGGCCTATTACGCCATCGCCAACATCGGCGAT
This sequence comes from Candidatus Omnitrophota bacterium, assembly GCA_016934335.1. Taxonomy (GTDB): domain Bacteria; phylum Hinthialibacterota; class Hinthialibacteria; order Hinthialibacterales; family Hinthialibacteraceae; genus JAFGTC01. Next base: position 13,511 of record JAFGTC010000174.1, read on the forward strand.
CCCTCCGCCGCCAATCCCCTGAAGCGAGCTCTGACCAAGACTTCCGGCTATGAGCAGAAACAGGCGATCTCCGCTTATCTGCGCTTCGCCAATCGATTGGCCGAAGCCCAGGCGGAAGAACTGGCGCTCACCATTTATCGCACTGTCTTAAACACCTATACCACAGCCGAAGACGTCAATATCCAAAGCGCCGCGTTGACCGGTCTGGTCGCCATTGAAGGCGAAGACGCTCTTGAAGATTTACTCGCCGCCGTCGACAGCCCTTACAAAGCCTACCGGAATGTTGCTTTGAAATTGGCCCAGCAAATTCCCGGGCAAAAAGCCACCTGGAAATGGATTGACAAATCCAAATCCGCCGCTCCGGAAGTGCGATCCGAAATCCTCGCCTTTTTGGGAGAGCGAGGCGATCCCATCGCTTTGCCTACGCTGCTTGAAGCGTTGAACGATTCGAATTCCGCTGTGCAGATGACCGCCATTACGGCGTCGTTCCATCTGGGCGGTTTGGAAAGCGTTCCGTTTTATACGGACCTGCTGCGCACCGAGGATGAATCCTTGATCAACGCCGTCAAGGGAACGCTGCTGCAAGTCCCCGGATCGTATCTGTTGACCACGGTCAGTTATGTGCTGCCTACCGTCCCCGCGCCCGCCAAAATCGCCTTGCTGGATATTATCGCCCAGCGGAAGGCCGATTTGTTTTTCTATGACGTCTTGTCCTTTACGGAAGATGAAAATCCCGCCGTCCGGATGGCGGCCATCAAAGCGCTGCGAGACGTCACCCTTTTCGAAAACGTCCCTGATTTGATTACCTTGCTGGAGAACACCGGCGGCCGGGAAGCGGCCGAAACCGAAAACGCCGTTTATGAAGTCATTGATTCCTTTAACACCGACCAGGAAAAAGCCGAAAAACTGGTCCAAGTGTTCGCCGACGCTCCCAGCATGAAAAAGAATCATCTCCTGAATCTATTGCAGCGAGTGCGCGGCCAGGCCGCATTGAAAGAAGCGGCCAAATACATCAAGAATCCCAATCTGAGAGAAGAAGCCGCCGAAGCCATCGTCGCGATCGTCTGCCCTCAGGAAGGCGACGGATTCGGACTGCGAACCAATGAAGCGTATGCGCTTTTGGAAGAAGCCTTAGGTCTCTTGAAAGACCGGGACTTGATTGAAAAGGCTAAAAATCATCTTCCCTCTCCTTTGGCGGAGCCCGATGCGGATGGATTCGTCTCTTTGTTCAATGGAAAAGACATGACCGGCTGGGTGTGGAACAACAGCTGGAAGGGCAGTGAATGCGGCTACTCGGCTCAGGACGGCGCCATAATCTGCGATCCCGCCAAGGGCGGCGGCAATATCTATACCGACCGCGAATTCAGCGACTTCGTCTTCCGCTTCGAATTCAAATTGACTCCCGAAGCGAATAACGGATTGGGAATTCGCGCTCCGCTCTCCGGCGACGCCGCTTACGCCGGCATGGAAATCCAAATTTTGGATCATGATCATCCTTCCTATAATTGGATTAAGCCCTATCAGGCGCATGGATCAGTCTACGGGACGATCCCCGCAAAACGCGGCTTCCTGAAGCCCATCGGCGAATGGAACGAAGAAGAAGTGAAAGTCGACGGCCGCACTATTCGAGTTACCTTGAACGGTCATGTCATCACCGAAGGCCATCTGGACGTCGCGCGCATGCCGAGTACGCTGGATAAGCATAATCATCCTGGATTAACCAGAACCAAGGGGCATATCGGATTCTTGGGGCATGGGCATCATGTCGAGTTTCGAAATATGCGGATCAAGGAACTCAACAAAGAGCCGCGCCCGGATAACGTTCCTCCGGAAGGATTCATCGCGCTTTTCAACGGCGAAGATTTAACCAACTGGAAGGGGCTGGTCGCGAATCCCGTACAGCGCGCCAAAATGTCGCCGGAGGAGCTGGCGGAAGCCCAAAAGAAAGCCGACGAACGGATGCGCGCTCATTGGCATCCGGTGGACGGCGTTTTAGTGTTTGACGGCAAAGGCGACAGCCTCTGCACGGCCAAAGATTACGGCGATTTTGAATTGCTCGTGGATTGGAAAATCAAGGAAAAAGGCGACAGCGGAATTTACCTGCGCGGTTCGCCTCAAGTCCAGATTTGGGATCCGCAGAATTTTAATCTGGGATCGGGCGGATTGTATAACAATCAGAAAAATCCCTCCCAACCCTTGGTGAATGCGGATCACCCCATCGGCGAGTGGAACACGTTCCGCATCATCATGGTGGGCGAACGCGTCACCATTTATCTCAATGACGAACTGGTCGTGGATAACACCATCCTGGAAAATTATTGGGAGCGCGACAAGCCGATTTATCCCACGGGCTCCATCGAATTGCAAAACCACGGCAACACGCTTTACTTCAAGAATATCTATGTTCGAGAACTGTAGAAATTAATTGACGGACATAAAATCATCCCCCATCTCTTCGATCCTGAATAGAAGAAAGAGATGGGGGATTTTTTGTATTAGTTGTATTGAATCAGATAATATGGCGTTTTGTCGCGGGCTCCGTCGATTTCAACAACCCCGTCTTGAATCGGCAGAGTTCGCTCGGTTTTCAATCCATCATGATTCAACAAAAAGACGGTCGGGCTTCCTTCTTTCCGAATGGTTATACTAGCTTTGACCGGCTCCATCAAAATAGGGCCGCCGCCCTCCGACAGCAGTTCGTTCTCCTCTTTGTTGAATTTCATATTCGTGTTGCGCGCGCGGGCGATCGCCGTAATCAATACGGATCGAGTGGATGCGAGCGTCTCATCTTGCCCCTGTGCAGTGACATAGATGGCGCCATAACGGCATTGGGGAAGAATCTCCACCGTTCCCAATTTACACAATTCATTATCGGCGAAGCCGACCACCGCTTTCTCAGCGTCCGTGTTGATCGTGAAAAATCCATCGAGCTTGGACGACCCCTCTTTCCATCTCAGCTGGTTGGTGGAAGATACATAAAATCCGTCTTGCCGGAAGGGGGCTAGATCAAAAGCAGGCGTTTCTCTGTATTCTTCAGTGAACTCGACATCGCTGCGAGCAACCGCCAGCGTCTGCGCAGAGACTTTATCGCTGTCAAACGTTTTAACATCATACTGCTGCTTGACCTGATCCTCGAATCCTAACTTTCCTTCATGGAGGGATGGAACATGGACATAGCGTTTGGCAATGATATCCGACTCCTCGACATCGCCGCGCAGCACCTGGCGGGATACGGCGGGAAAGACGCCGAGCACCTGGGGTGCGGTTACATCCCATTGTTGGCTTCCCAGTTTCTCGCTGAAGCCGCCTCCGTCGCGGTTTTGGAACATATACGAAGCATCCCACCCCTGCAGCCCCATCGCATAAGCGCCGATAATGGCGGGGCCTTCCACTCCCCATTCATTGGGAAAAACATGGATCCATTCGGACAGCATGAACGGGCGATTGCCGACTTGCTGCATGCCGGCGCTCAAGGTTCCCGATCCGGGCGCGGCCAGCATAGTGGAATTGTTGAATGAACCCTTTCTCCCGCCGCCGAAATAATTATGGCGGTCGATCAAGCCGACGCGGGAATCCGAATGGAGGTTGTAATAATGGCTCATGGCCCGCCCCGCCTGCCAGTTCGACCCGAGGATCTCGCCGTCGTATCCCGCCCCGCGAATCGCTTGCACATAGCGGTCGTAAAATTGATTCTGCATCTCATACAGAAACAACATGGTATCCAGCAGGCGCTTCTTTTTGACCGATTGAGAACCGTTCAACTGCGCCGGATCGTAAAACCAGGGATTCCCCGCAGGCGCTATATTGCGCCGATCCAGATGTTCATCTTTGAATCCCTCGTTGGCGAACGAGTCGATCGCCTCCTTACCCCAGGCTTTCTCCAGCCCTTCCTGGCTGCCGTATTTTTCTTTCAGCCAATCGCTGAACATCTCTTCCGCTCGTTTGCGCAGCGTCGGCTTATTTTGCAGCTGGCTTAGAACGCCGAACCATAAAGCGCTGTCTTCATTGAATAATTCAACAACCGCAACGGCGGGCTCTTTCGCGTATTCGACGCCTGTGTAGGGATTCTTATGATGGAGAATCTTCACGATCTGCTGAATCTGCATGTCCTGCAATTCTCGGGAAAGAAAGATGCTGCCATGGCCGGAATTCACTCGGCTTCCCCGCATTTCGCCGAATTCATCCATATAAGGGACATATTTCTTATCGGCCGGCCCCAGTTTGACGCCGAAGGTGGAGGAGAGTTTCGTGTAGATGCCGTGCTTCTTGAATTGCGCAATCAAATAATCCATGCGGTCAAGCGCCTCTGGATCGAATTCCAGGAAACTCTCCGGAGATTGAATGCCGGCCCATCCCGTCCCGTCGGCGTACTTATGCAGTCGCACTGAGTTGATTCCGTATTTGGCGTAAAACGCAGCCCGCTTTTCCGCAAGTTGTTTGTCGGGAGAGCAGGAACTGTAGGTCAGGTTCAATCCCCACAATTTGATGGGCTTCTCGTTATAAATCAATTGATCGTTTCGCCGAGTGATTCGTCCGTGTTTGCCGGCGGGCTTCTCCAGCCAGTCCTGCATCCCGATCGCTCCGGGCGCCGGCGTGTTCGCGGGATGGAATTCATACCAATCTTCAACCTCTTGCGAGAATCCCGCCATGGAAGAAACGAAGATCATACTGAGAAAAAGCAGGGATGCGCAAAATAGCCGTGTACCGGTTTGCTTCTGTATTTGATTGTTACGGACCATGAATGCCCCCATTCCTTGTTTTGATTTTTTCCTTTTGCACAGGCGAATGCCTGCATGTTCGCATTGTATAAAAAAAGCGCGCATTCAAAAAGAGACTGCCCGAAGGCAGTCTCTTCATACAAGCATGGATAGGATTTTCAGTGTGGATTAGGATATTTCCAAATATCGCAGGTCGCCCCATCGGCGGAGCATCGAGACGATGTGATTCAACAGCGCAAATCGATTCTGCCGGAAATCGGGATTCTCATCCATCACGGTGACGTGATCGAAGAAATCGGCCACCAATTCTTTCATATCGGCGATAAGAATGATCCCTTTTTCGAATCGGTTGGAAGCCAGATCGATCTGAGAAATCTGCTCGAGTCCGTTTTGGATGGTTCGCCAAAGCTGCTTCTCTTGTTCATGCTGAAACAGATTTTCTTTGACCACGCCATCCATCTCTTCCGCTTCCAGCGATTTTCGGATGATCCGCTCGCAGCGGTTGTATACTTCAGCGGCGTCCAAAAACAGGGCGCTCTCGCGATTTTTCTGAATGTAATCCAAAATATCAACAGCCGGAACCGGATCCACATCGTTTGGAGATAGAACCGCGCCGATTGCATCTTTGGCGTAGCCGCGCTCTTCCAGCAAATTCTCGAATCGCCGGACGATAAAGGTATACACCTCTTCGCGCTTTTCGGCCGTCAACTCGACCGGAAGAATTTCCGCCGCCGCATCGATCCCTCTGCGGAGAGAAAACGGCTCGTTCAGATTGAGCAGCGATCCAACCACGCCGTAGGCGTCTCTCCGGAGGCCGTACGGATCGGATGTGCTGGTGACTTTCGCGTCGGCGGCGAACAAGGCCGCCAGGTTATCCAGGCGGTCGGCAATGCTGATGATCAGGCCTTCCGGCGATTGGGGAAAAGAGTCTTTGGCCGACCGGGGTGAATAATGCTCTTCAATCGCATTCGCGACGGCCTCCGGCTCGCCGGCCGCCAGCGCGTAAAACTTGCCCGCCGTTCCCTGCAAAGCGGTCATCTCGGTGACCAGCCGGGTGGATAAATCCGCTTTGGCCAGATAAGCCGCTCGATCGAGAACCGGTAAGTCGCAATGCAGGTTGAAGGGATCTTGAGCCAGCATGAGAGCCAGTTTATGCACGCGCTCCGCTTTTTC
>JAFGTC010000021.1 GCA_016934335.1 Candidatus Omnitrophota bacterium
CGCCGCCGAAATGTATGCTCCGCTGACTGGAAAAATCGCCGCGGTGAATGAAGATCTCGGGGATAATCCCGCCTTGGTCAATCAAGATCCCTACGGGCGCGGCTGGATCGTCAAAATCGAATTCAGCGATTCGTCTCAACTCGACGATTTGCTCGATGCGGCCGCTTACAAGAATCACATTGAACTAAGCGAATAAAACGCCCGACCGATTTTGTTTTAACCGCCCCTAGTTGCCAGCCGAACCACGGTTGAGGAGTTTCTGATGGATTTTATCCCTCATACGCCGGATGAATTTCAGTCAATGCTTGCTGCATTGAATTTAAATGACGAAAAAGAACTATTTCGTACAATCCCGTCGAATCTGCACGATCCCGATATTTCCTTTCCATCCCCCCTGTCAGAAATGGAAATAACCGAATCGATGCAGACTGCCGCTGGAGAAAATCGCGGATCGAAACTGATCTCATTCTTGGGCGGAGGAGCGTACAATCATTTTTCTCCGCAGGCTGTGGCGGCGCTGATTTCTCGCAGCGAGTTTGCCACCGCCTACACTCCCTATCAACCCGAAGTCAGTCAAGGAACGCTGCAATCCATCTATGAATTTCAAACCTTGATGTGCCGATTGACGGGTATGGATGTCGCCAACGCCTCCATGTACGACGCCGCCTCCGCTCTGGCGGAATCGGCTCTGATGGCCTGCCGGATCACTCGCAAAGAGAAAATCGTGGTTTCCGCCGGCGTCAATCCTCATTACCGGCGCGTCCTGAAAACCTACCTGGATCCGCAGGGGATTGAGTGGATCGAGGCCCCCATCCGGGATGGAGCGACGGATCTCGACGCATTGAAAACCGGCGCAGTGGAAACGATTGTAGACGACCGCTGCGCCGCCTTTTTTGTGCAGAATCCAAATTACTATGGCGTCCTAGAGCCGGTCGATCAGTTCCGCGGCGTGCTCGATCCGAAAACGCTGTTGGGAACCGTCGTGAATCCCCATTCTTTGGGGATATTGAAAGCGCCCGGCGAGTGGGGCGCGGATATTGTGACTGGCGATTTGCAGCCTTTGGGGATGCCGCTGCAATTCGGAGGCCCTTACGCCGGTTTTATCGCTTGCCGTCAAAAACACGTTCGTCAACTGCCCGGGCGGTTGGCTGGGCGCACAACCGACGCCGACGGCAAAATCGGCTATGTTCTTACCCTGCAAACCCGCGAGCAGCACATTCGCCGCGCCAAAGCGACGTCCAATATCTGCACCAACCAGGCTTTGTGCGCGCTGGCGGCCGCTATTTATATGTTTTTGATGGGGCCCAAAGGACTGCGTCAGGCTGCGGAAGCCAGCGTACGGAATGCGCATATCCTGCAGGAGCGGCTCTGTTCGCTGAAGGGCGTCGAAGCAGTTTTCCCGAAGCCCTTTTTCCACGAATTTCTTCTCCATCTTCCGATGCCGCTGAACTCTTTCATCAGCGCAGCGCGAGACATGGGAGTGCTGCCCGGCATCCCGATTGCGCCGGCCGGCGGTCTGGAGAGAGAAGCCCTCTTAGTGTGCGCCACGGAAAAAACCCGAAAACAAGACATCGATTTTTATGTGGAAATGATGTCGCGAATTTTAGAATAAAAAGTTTCTTTTTTCTGTTTCTTTTATTGGAAAGAGAAATCTTCGATTTCCTGAAATGAGAGGTTCGATGAATCGCCTGAATAGGGCGGCTCGATCTATGTGTTTTTCGATCAAGAAGGATAAACGTCATGCCGATGGATGCCAATGAACCGACATTATTTGAACTGGATCACGGCGGAGAAGGGCGCGATTGGCTGCCTCGCTCCGGGGGGGAAGAGAAAGCGATTGACGACCTGCTTCCCGGCGAATCGCTGCGCCGCGAGCCTTTGAATGTTCCGATCGTAAGCGAACCGGAAGTGGTGCGTCATTTTACGCGGCTGTCGAGGCGCAATTTCTGCATCGACAGCGGTTTTTATCCCCTCGGTTCGTGCACCATGAAATACAATCCCAAAATCAACGACGCCCTGGCCGCTCTGCCCGGCTTTAGCCAGCTGCACCCGGAGGCGGGTATGGAAGCCTCGCAAGGAACCTTGCGGATCCTGTATGAAATGCAGACTTATCTCGCCGCGTTGACGGGCTTGTCGGGCGCCGCCTTGAATCCCTGCGCCGGAGCGCACGGTGAACTGTGCGGGATGATGATGATCCGCGCCTACCATCAAGACCAGGGCGATAAACGAACCACCGTACTTGTTCCGGATTCGGCGCACGGCACCAATCCCGCTTCGGCGGCGATGGCCGGATTCAAAATCGCCGAGTTGAAATCCGGCCCGGACGGCTGCGTCGACATCGAGGAACTAAAGCGTTATCTCAACGAAGAAACCGCTGCTTTGATGCTGACCAATCCCAACACCTTGGGATTGTTCGAAAAGAATATTTTAGAGATTGAAAAACTCGTGCATGACGCCGGCGCTCTGTTGTACTATGACGGCGCCAATCTCAACGCGATTTCGGGCGTCGCTCGGCCCGGCGATATGGGATTCAATGTCGTGCATATCAACCTGCACAAGACCTTTTCCACCCCGCACGGCGGAGGCGGACCGGGAAGCGGCCCCGTGGCCGTCTGCGAAAAATTAAAGCCGTATCTACCGGTTCCCCTTATCGAGAAAGAAAACGGCCAATATATCATCGTACGAGATTCAGAAAAAAGCATCGGCCAACTTTCGACATTCTTCGGCAACGTAGGAGTTATCCTGCGCGCTTACGTCTATATGCGCATGCTGGGGTTGGAAGGCATTCGAAAGAACAGCGTTACGGCGGTGTTGAACGCTCGCTATCTTCAAAGCCGATTGAAGGATCTGATTCCCTCGGAGCATGACGGCGACTGCATGCACGAATTCGTCTTGACGCTCAAAGATCATGATCGCTTCGGAGATTTGAACGTAATGGCGATGGCCAAAAACCTGATCGACCGGGGATTTCACGCTCCGACCGTCTATTTTCCCTTGATCGTCAAGGAAGCGTTAATGATCGAACCGACCGAGACCGAATCCAAACGGACGCTCGACGCTTTCGCCGAGGCCGTCGCTTCAATTTTTGAAGAGTATCAAACCGATCCGGAGCGCGTTCTTCATGCGCCGCATGAAACGCCGGTGCGCAAACTGGATGAAGTCAAAGCGGCGCGCCAGCCCGATTTGGCCTATCAAGAATGATCGAACGGCGTTGATGACGCCAATGAGCAGCATGATAAAACGCGGGCCGGGAGTCGAAACGATTCCCGGCTCGATTTGTTGGATTCGAGTTTTGGATTCCGTCTCAAAACCGGATTTATTTGCCTATGCAGAAGCGGGAAAAAATGGTTGTCATGATGTCGGGGGCCATGCCGCTTCCATCCAACTCGGCGATGTCGTGAAGGGCGCTGCGAAGGTCTTCGGCGGGCAGTTCCAGCGGTGATTGTTCGCGGATGAATTGAGCGGCGTTTTGCAGGCGCTCCATCAATCGAACCAAGACTCGCTCCTGGCGGGCGTTGACTAAATAGGCCGAATCCGTCTCGGCGGGAATCAGATCGGCGACTTCTTTTTCTAAAAGAGATATCAAAGAATGGACGCCTTCTTCATTCACGGTCGAAATCTTGATCACGGGCCATGGATAATCCATCGCCGGAAATGAGAAATCCGAATGAATCGGCGGCAAATCGGATTTATTGGCCGTTAAAATAATCCGCGACTGGTTTGAATGACTTCGGAGGCGGTCGAGGAGAACGCGATCGTCCGGCGTCAATCCCTCTCCCGCTTCGAAAACGAACAATACGATATGAGAAGCCGAAAGCAGCTCTTCGGAGCGCCGTATGCCGATCGACTCGATCTCTTCCTGGGTTTCACGCAAACCGGCGGTGTCAATTAAAGTAATGGGGCGGCCCGCCAGTTCGATGGTCCCTTCGATGCTGTCGCGGGTCGTGCCCGGGTGCGGGGTGACGATCGCCCGTTCGCGCCCCAGCAGGCGATTGAACAAACTCGATTTGCCCACATTGGGCCGTCCCGCGATGACGGTTACGATGCCCTGCTCGAAGCGCCGCTCCCGCACTGCTCGTTTTTGCAGCGCCTGAGAATGTCTCAGCAAATCATCCATTTTCGCTTGCAGTTCGCTTCCCAAGCGTTCCTCCATCGCTTCATCGGGAAACTCCAATTGCGTCTCCACTTCGACCAGCGCCGAAATCAATTCTTCTTTCAAGGCGGCGAGGTCTCGGGAAAACGCGCCCTCCAGCATGCGCAGCGACAGCGTTCGCGCCAGCTGCGATCGGCTCTCGATCAACGATCCGACCGCTTCAGCCTGGGTTAAATCCATTTTCCCGTTGCGCACGGCCCGGAAGGTAAACTCGCCCGGTTCGGCGGGGCGGGCGCCTTCGCGGAAGAGAATTTCCAACGTTTTCCGCAATACCGCCTCGCTGCCATGGCAATGAAACTCCGCCATATCTTCGCCGGTATACGAGTGCGGCCCTGGAAACGCCGCGCAAAGCGCGTCGTCCACAATGTCTCCATCTCGCGGATCGATGATTGCGCCGTAAACCATGCGGCGGGGCGCTTCGCCCGGCTTCGATCCGCGCGCATGAAACATGCGTTGACATAATGAAACGGCTTCCGGCCCGCTGATGCGAATCACAGCGATCGCTCCACGTCCGCTCGGCGTCGAAGGCGCGGCGATCGTATCCTCGCGAAAATAAATTCGTGCGTCGATCATAATGAAATCATTGTATTCGCCGAATTTCTCTTTGTCGCCTTCCGGCAACGGAAAAAGACAGAGAATCATCCCTGTCCTGGCAGGCGATTATTGAGACGCGATTAATGTACGAGGGCGGGGATTCGATGATCCAATGCGCGGGAAGCATGCGGATCTTTTGAGGCGGCTAAATCCTCGATCAACCCGCGCAATTTATGAATATTGAAGGGCTTCATGATGAAGGCAATGTTCGAATGAGCGGCGCCGCCGCCCAAATCGCTTTGTTTCAAAGGAACGGATGAAATCAACAGCAGCGGCCGATCCGGACGCTCTTCTATCATTTCGCGCGCGATGAACAATCCCTCCATATCGGGGAAATCGACGTCGATCATCACCAAATCGAAGCGGAGCAGATCGGCCAGGAAACGAGCGTCTTCCGCCGTTTCCGCAAAGGTGATTTCTGCGTCCGACGGCGAGAAGATCGCCAGGTAAAGTCGCCGAATATCTTCATTGCTTTCGTTGATAAGAAATTTCATGATGTCCAAACCGCCTCGATTCTTGCGTATTCTTTATGATGTTCAATATCCTCAACCCTGCCATAAGCATATAATGTTCCAAGTTCCATTGGTGAAGACATCTTCTTCTATTATCGACGTTAAGGCATCCAATCTTAATCATTCATTTTATAATCGAACAGGAAGTTCCTGCCGCATGCTTTGTTTGACAGGGATGTCATTGGCGATTTTTGCCGAATTCATGCGCTCCGTCTCCTGTTTTTTTTCATCATTCTCTTATCGCATTATGGTTGCAGACAAATAGAAAAATCATTATTGTGCGGATCAATAAACGATGGGGCGGAATGATATTGTCTATGCTATAGAAATGGATTCTAAATGGGCGGGAAGAAATACGCCGGCGTCATGTCGCATTCTTCAATTCGAGGAGGTTTTCTTCTTTGCCGCGGTTGAAATTAAAATGAAATTCGGCGTGGGAAGCATCGTCGGATAGGGGAGCGGTGACCACATCCCAGAAATTAGTGAAGATGGTCTCTTCAGCGAAGCGCTGAGCGGCGTACCGGGCGGCGCGCATGCCCATGTCCCGCCGCCGCTGCGGATTGCGCAGAAATTGCTCAGCCGCTTCGATGAATTCGCGGTTGGTGCGCGCGACAATGCCTGTTTGGCCGGGCTCGATCAGCTCCTGCGGTCCTCCTTCATTCATCACCACGCAGGGAAGCCCTGACGCCTGCGCCTCGACGACGACGTTGCCGAAAGTGTCCAGCAGGCCGGGATAGACGAACAGGTCGGACGAAGCGTAGGCCGCCGCCAATTCATCCTTGAACTTGGCCCCTGTCATGATGAAGCGCGGCAGGGAGGCCGTCTTGATTCGCATCTCTTCAAAATAAGGGCCGTCTCCCACGCAGTGCAGCACGAAATTCTCATATTTTGGCGCCAAATCTTCATACAATTCGATGAGCAGGTCGAGATTTTTGTCTTTCGAGACGCGCCCCACGAACAGCATGTTGCATTCGGCGTTTTCCTCCCAGTATTCTTCGATGCGACGCTCTGGATTGAAAACATTTGTGTCGATCCATCGCTCCATGATAGCCGTGTGTTTGAGAGGGATGCCCAGATTTTGGATGTCTTCCAAATACCATTTGGAGGGCGATAGAACGCGGTCGGCTTGACGATAAAACATGCGGGTCGCCACCAGCGCCAGTTCGCTGAACATGGGGTCGCTCGACACCTGCAGCGCGATTCGCGGCAGGTCGGTGTGATAGATGCCGTAGACAGGAAGATTCATCAACTTCGCGCAAATCAGTCCGATCAATCCAACCGGCCCCGGCGTGCTGAGAACAACGGCGTCGAAATCATGTTGTTCGGCGAATCGAAGAACTTTGAGGATCGACGGGATGTAGAGCATCACCTTGTCATAGCCGGGGGTGGGGAACTGGTGAATCGGCGAGAAATTGGCCACGCCTGCATGCTCGTCGCTTTGCGATGGATGGCATGTGATCAAAGTCAGATCCTTGCCGCGAATTCTCGCCGCATCGTGGAACATACGGCAGGTCTTGGAAACGCCGTCCATGTTGATATACGAATCGGTGAACCATGCGACTTTGGATTTTCGATCCAAGCCTACGTATCGCTCCGATTCTTGAATCAGATCGCGTTCGGCGTGCAAATTTCGGCATACCATGAAATACGACGCCAGAATGGTCGGCGCAAAAACGATGAAATAATGCAGCAGCTGCGGCTTCTCGAATACTTGGACGAACATCTGATCCAGCACTTCCGAAGACAGATTGAAAACGTGGGCGTTGTACTCTTCGCGCGTCAGCAGCCCTTCTTCAAAAAGCGAACGGAACGACGTGCTGTTGCGAATTACTTCGCGCACTTCTTCGATCAAATTGATTTTCGATCCTTTGGGCCGCCAAAAGTATTTCAAGAGTTTTTTAAGCCCTTTGCGGAATCGCAGATGGGAGGGGATTTTGAATGGCCGATTGCGCTCGTAAATGCGCCCCAGAATCTGCAGCAGCTCGCTCGAATCGGGCCCGATTTTGCTGCGATAATATTGGTAGGCGATGCTGTTGACTTGATGCGAGAGACTGAGGATGCCGTCGCTGTCTCCGTGAACGCGCGTACGGCCCTTGCGCAGGCCGTCCAGCAGCCCCGCCCGCGTTACCGAGTCGACTTCCACTTCGGTGTAGCAGCTCCCCACGAACAGTCCGCTGTGATCGTCGGTTCCCCCCACCATGATCTTTTCCCACGGACGGTCGCCCACCGGCGCGATGCCGTGCTTTTGCGACAGGCGTTGGATCTCTTCGGGCGTAAGCCGCCGCAGCACATTTTGCACGGACTGATTCAATCTCCGCAGCCGGGTTCCGTTCAATATTTCAAAAGATTTGAACATCAGAATCAGTTTCTCGAACAAATCCCAGGTCAGGCGCCCGTTGACCTTGTGCAGCGGATGCGCGCAAAAATGGAAGATGTTGTTTTCGTTGAGATAGCGAACGAACTCATAAATGTCGACGCGCACGTTTTCGATTTCCCGGTGCTGTTCGGGCGTGATGTCCAGACAAACAACATGGACTTTGACATCGCCGGGAAAGTAGGTGGTCACTTCTTCGCCGATAATGACATTGTCGAGATGTTGAATTTCTTGAACGCCGTCGATGGTGTTGTGATCGGTGATGGTGACGAAATCCATATCTCGCAGCATCGCCGCTTCCCGAACCCCGTCCGGCGACGTGAAACTTTCCGGGCAGCCAAGCCGCTGCATCAGCCACAGCGAAGGGCGGTCGGACGCCCAGGAATGGCAGTGTAAATCGATCTTGGCGTAAAGCGGTTCGTTCATGTCAATCTCCGGAATGCGGCTTGCGCATTCTTCTTTATTTTAGATCAAGATGCGAATCGAAGGATGCTCTTTAACTCATCTCGCCGGCTTGTCTCTGCAGCCTCTTGTTAATTTGAGGCGTCTCCGCTTTGGCCGAAATGACGCTTGATATAGGATATGGCTTCTTCCAGACTGGGAAGAATCTTCGTACAGAATTTTACCATCCAGGGATTGCAATCGGCGAAAGGGAAATTCGAGAACGCCACGACGAATTTTCCTTGATCGTGCGCCGCGTAAAATACTTCCATGGCCGTACCGATGCTAGGTTTGCAATAATTGACCAGAAGGATGTCTGAATCGCGGATGTCCTGCAGATCGAATTCGACGATTTCGTTGGCGCTGTCCACTTCGTTGTCTTTGAAGTCTCTTCGCATAGGATCCAGCAGGCGGTAATTCTCGCTCAGCGTCCGCTTGGCCTCTTCCCGCCATTGACGGGCTTCGCCCTGCACTTCCCCCATGATCGGACCGCACAAATATATGGTTTTACGCATCTTATTCAATCGAGTTTCTCCTGCTAATTGTATGGCGTCTTGTTAAGATCTGGTTAAAGGAAGATGAAAATTTCTTGTTTTTTTCTGACGCCCGAATCCACAGCCTTTGTCTCTGTGAAAAACAGATTCGGTAGGCGGCCCGGCGGGCGAATTCTCCGCAGTCAGGTCTACTGGCGTCTGCTCCTTATCTTTCTATAATAAAGAAATTCGCGGTTAAACCCAAGCCGCTTTTGCCATAAACGGCGCTGCGATGCGATGATCCCATTGAATGCGCTGCTTAAATCTAACGCCCGCGACGGGGCTTTCGGAGCGAGGTTTTTTTATGGAATCCACCCAGGAAAATTTATGCGACCGGTGCACAGGCTTGTGCTGCAAATACATCACGCTGGAAATCGACAAGCCGACCACCAAGCGAAATCATGACGACGTGCGCTGGTATCTGCTTCATGAAGGAATCACTCTGTTGATTGAAAAAGGACGCTGGCTGATCAAGGTACCCACGGTCTGCACGGCTCTCGATAAAAAGGGGCGCTGTACGATCTACGAAGCGCGCCCCAAAACCTGCCGCGAATATTCGACGGAAAACTGCGATTTTTACACTGAATACGAGAATTGGGAAACCGAGTACATCGAAGTGGAAACTCCCGAAGAATACGAAAAATACCTCGAAAGCAGGAAGCGGAAAAAAAAGGCCAAAGCCGCTAAAGCGTCGAAATCCGCTAAATCCGCTAAAGCCGATAAATCTAAAAAATCTGCGAAATCGGCCAAGTCCGCAAAAGCCAAAAAGAAAGCCAAAAAGAAATCCTGAAAGATTGATTCGCCTCCATTTTTCTCTGTTTTTCTTTTCGCTTACTCCCGTGTCGATTCGGGAATATCCCATGTGGCCGGCGTCCGGCCGAACAGCGCCTTTAAAATTCCCCATAATGCAGCGCAGTGCATGATCGTCATGTGGGCGGCCAGGGTGAAGGGGCGCATCCACTTCGATGCGGGCGAGTAGGGCAGGGCGCACAATCCAATCCCGGCGAGCAGCATTCCAACGAGGCTCAGATAAAAAAACGCTCCGGGAATAAAATTATCCCGCAGCGCCCACGCTCCCAGCATGGCGCCCAGAACCAGGGGCAAGGTGAACCAGCGCAGAAACTTATGCGAAACAAACTGCCAGAAGCGCATGGGCGTTTTCAGAAATATTGGCAGCAGAACAACAAATCCGCGCAAACCGCGCGCGACGATGCGCGACGTCCGCCCCCATTCCTCTCCCGCGCGCGTATGGGCTTTTTCGAAGCCGAGGCACTCGGGTTCGTAGAGAATTTTATAACCTTTCGCCCCAACGCGCGCCGGGATTTCCAAATCGTTGGCGATGCGGGGATCCAGCGTTTCAACCAGGCTGCGCCGTACGATCAGCAGCGAACCGCCTCCCACCAGCAGCGATCCCAGCCGGCTTTCCAGTCTCTTGATGTGATTTTCGTATTTCCAATACAATCCGGCGCCGCGGCCGACCGCGTTCCAGTTTTCTTCTTGCTTGAATGTCAGTTCCCCGACGATCAGCCCGACGTGCGGATCGTGGAAATGCCTCGCCGCGGCCTGCAGGCAGCCGGGATGAAGAATGGTGTTCGCGTCGGTGAAAAAAAGAACATCGCCTTTCGCATGAGGAAGGATCGCATTCAACGAAGCGTTTTTCCCCTGATGCGATTTCAACGCTGTGAAGTGAACGTCGTCTTGCGCGGCGAGATACTCGTCGGCGCCGTCCGTCGAAGCGTCCGACGCGATCAGCGTCTGTACTTTTTCGCGCGGATAGCGCAAATTTCGAATGCTTTCCATCTTGGCGGGCAGGGAAGCCATCTCATTGCGAGCGGCGAACAGAATGGATATCGCCGGTTGATGAGATTCATCCGGCTTATGGCGAAAGGGATGCAGACGAACCTTAATCTGCAAAATGAGGATATATCCCGCATAAATATAAATGAGGATGCCGAAGCATCCCCAAAAAAGAATCGAACTCAATGCATCCATATTAATCGCTTCGTTTCTCAGTCTTCATTTCCCGATCCGCGGCGCTTCTCAAGAGGCTAATTTTTTGGAAAGGGTATGGCAGGCTTCCCGGATTCCCGGATAGAGAGAATGATAGACCGCATAATATTCATCGTATTCCTTTACGCGGCCCGCGTCCGGTTCGGTGCGCTGCACCACCTTGATGATTGCATCGCAGGCTTCGGGGATGGAGGCGTACACGCCCGATCCCACGCCCGCCATAATGGCTGCGCCGAACGCCGGCCCTTGATCGGAGCCGATGGTCGCGATTTCGCATCCGTAAATATCCGCCTGCAGCTGCTTCCAGAAAGCGCTCTTGGCTCCGCCGCCGGTGGCGCGCACTTCGTTGATTTCCACGCCGAGCGACCGGAAGATTTCCAGCGAGTCGCGCATGGCGAATGTAATGCCTTCCAGCACTGCGCGGATGAGGTGGCGGCGCTGATGGCGAATCGTCAATCCGATAAAACCGCCGCGCGCATAAGGATCCTTGAGCGGCGTGCGTTCGCCGGTCAGGTAAGGCAGAAAGATCAATCCCTCGCTGCCGACCGGCGCCTTCTCGGCCAGGGTAGTCAAGATGTCATAAGGATCGCGCCCCTCTTCTGCGCCTTCCTGGCGCTCGCTGTCGGCGACGACGTCGCGATACCAGCGCAGCGACATGCCCGCCGATAAGATGACGCCCATCAAATACCACATGTTCGGCACGGAATGGCAGAACGTATGGGCGCGGCCTTGGGGATCGGTGTCCGGCTTGGCGGACGGGCCGAGGATGACGCCGCTGGTTCCCAGTGAAGACAAGACGCGGCCTTCGACGACTACGCCGGTTCCGGTGGCGCCGCAGGCGTTGTCCGCCCCCCCGCCGACCACGGGCGTGCCTTCCTTCAATCCGGTCAGCGCGGCGATTTCGCCGGTGATCGTTCCGCAGACATCCGTCGATTCGTAAAGTTTCGGCATCCAGTCGCGGGGAATGCCCAGGCCGTCGAGAATTTCATGACACCAACTGCGCTCCTTCACGTTGAACAGCAGCGTGCCCGCTCCGTCCGACACTTCCATGGCGATTTCGCCGGTCAAGCGGAAGCGCACATAATCTTTAGGCAAAAACAGGGTTTTTGTTCGTTTGAAATTTTCCGGTTCGTGATTTTTGAGCCAGACCGCCTTGGGGGCGGTGAAGCCGGTCAGCGCCGGATTCGAAGCCAACTGAATGAGTTTTTCAGCGCCGATTGTCTGGGTGATTTCATGGCATTCGTCGGCGGTTCGGCTGTCGTTCCACAAGATGGCGGGGCGGACGACCTGGTTCTTCTCATCCATGAAAACCGAACCGTGCATCTGCCCGGATAAGCCGACGCCCTTGATTTCTGAAGCGTCGACGCCGCTTTCTCCCAGAACCGCTTGAATCGAATTGACGGCGGCGTTCCACCAATCTTCGGGATCCTGCTCCGTCCAGCCCGGATTGGGCGTATGAAGGGGATATTCAACGGTGCGGCTGGCCAGCGCCTTCCCTTCTTCGTCAAATAAGACGGTTTTTGTTCCGGACGTTCCCACATCGATGCCGATCAGATAAGCCATGCTCTTTCTCTCCTCTACCTATATCGATCGTCTTGTTGACGCAATGGTTGTTTTATGTTTCGCGTTTTTATCATTCCTGCCGATCAAACGCGTTTGCATACTGTATCACAAGAACGCCCGTCCAAGCAATCCGAATAGAAAATCGGCGGCGGTCTGTTATAGAAAAAATCGAATGCAATGATGGCAAATTCAAGGATTTCCAAAATCACAGGCGCCTAGAAGGCGTCGTTTTGCAAAGGGGTGGACGTCGGCGTAGGCGTCGGACTCGCTGCCGGGATGTCCAGGGCGTCCAACGCTTGACGGCATCCGACTTCGCCGGCCGCTTCGATTCGAGCAAACGGCCTCGTCTCACGGAGGCCGTAGACGATGAATACATATTGTTCGCCGAACTGCGGCCCCGTCCAGTTGAAATACCGGACATCCGGATCGCCCGTCCGACCCAGATAAACCGGTTCGCTTCCATTGATGCGCGCGTAGACGTGATAATCGATGAGGCCCTCCGCTTCGATATTCCAGCGGATCGTTAAAATTCGTTCGTCCAAATCATCCTCGTCAAACGATCCAATCAAATTCTCCGTCGACCAGAGATTGTCGGTGACGGCGATGCTCCCGGGCTCTATGTCAAAATAGACGGGCGCTTGAGTCGGCGTCGGCGCGGGCCATTCGGAACTCGAATAATAGACGGACAAATCCGTCTCCAATCGGATCGGTTTTGAATCTTCGATCAGCGCATAGACGATGAAAGAATAAAAATGCCCGAACGCCGGATCATTCCACACGAACGAATTCGCGTTTGGATCGCCAGTGCGGCCGAGATACATGGGATCGCTTCCATCGGTTCGCGCGTACATATGAAAATCCATAACGCCCTCTGCGGGAATATTCCAGCGGATGCAGAGCGATTGTTCGCCGGGCCGGTCGATGTCGGTTTGACCGAGTAAATCGTCCGTACTGTGCAGATCGTCCGTTACGATAATCGTGTTTTCCGGCGCGCTGAACGCCGGGGCGGTAGGCGTCGGAGTGGGCATTGGAGCGGGCGCATCCGTCGGCGTCGCCGTAGTCGTGGGGGTAGCCGTAGTCGTGGGAGTCGCCGCCGGCGCGATCGTAGGCGTTTGCGTACTTGACGGTTCGAGCGTCGGCGAGGGGAGTTCGTCCGCGAAATATGTGGAAAGCACATAGTCTCGCACAAGATAATCGAAAGTGTTCGACGGGCGCTTCACGCCTAAATAATGCAGTCCGGTGAATCGCACCTTGTATCGGATTTCGGCGAATTCGTCATTGCCGCTCGACGCCGTCAAACGCCCTTGACTGTTGTATAATTCAAGCCGAATCAACCGATCGATCGATGTGGCATGTCCGATCGAACAAACCAACTTCCGCCCCAGATCGCTGTCATCCAGTTCGATTTTATACCAATCCTGCGCGTCCTCGATGGTTTCGCTCATGGAAAACGTCGATGGATCGAACGAAGATAACGCGCCCAGCACGATTTGTCCGGGGGCAATAGGCATGCCTCGCGTCGGCTTGCCGTTGTCTTCGATTTCCTGAATCGCCCTGCCGCTCGCCAGCCAGGAATATTGTTCGTGTTCATCTATTGCATGATCGAGAAGTTCCTGCGCTCCCGCGTAGTTGAAACGAGCGTAATAATGTGCGATAAACGCTTTGACCGGCGGCGTGACATCCGGATAAATCTGATAATAAAGCGTATCGGCGTTCATGAACGAATTCATGAACACGCCGCTCCAATGCGACAGCGAAAAATCTTCGCCGCCGTACGTCAAGGACGGGGCGGACGGCGGTACTGTTCGGATCGACGGCCATGCCAGCCAATCGATCAAATAATCTTCCATGATTTCGTAAGAGCTGTTCATGTACGCAACGGACGGATCGATCAGCCCTATCAGATGTCCCATTTCTCGAAAAAAGACATTGCTGATCGCGAAAGCGAAGATCTCTTCGCCTTCGATATTCGTGCGCCGAAATACATCCGGGCTATAAACATGAGCATAGGGATTGCCCGGCGGACGCCTGTAGAGAGCGCTCGGCGCGTCGTCGTCCGTCAGGTCGAGCAGCGCTTTGAAATGGGGGAAGTCGCGGCGGATTTGAAACACCGCCGAATCGCCCTGCCACGCTCCAAAGAGGGTCGCCAGAGAAACAACGCCTTCATATCCATCCTGAAACGGCGCCGCCTCGATGGTCAAATGATGGCTTCCGTCAGTCACTTCCAGAAACTCCAAGCCGACGCATCGGAGCGCATCGTTATACAGAGCGATGACCCGCCTCATTTCGTTTTCAAATGCTGCAACTTCTCCGGGACGATAAGCGCCGCATTCCTCGAAGCCGGACAGATCGATTTTTACCCGGCATTCGCGCAGCCCGTCGCCGTCCGAATCGTCGCGGTCGGGATCCACGCTGATCATATAAGGCGGCCGCCCATAGACATTCTGGGGGCGATTCGATTTCGCCTGCTTCCAAAAATCGTCGGGCGCCAGCGCTGGAGAAGAAATCCATTTTCTCCCCGCCCGCAGACGCTGAAATTGTTCTTGAAGATAAACCGTCGCCCCCGACTGGATCGTCGGAGGTTCAACATCCCCTGAAGCGGGCCGGGCGGGAAACGTCATAGCGCCGCCGGCGAAGATCAATGGCAGCCAAAACCAGCGGGAATAAATAAGCGCAATAGGAAAATTTTTGCAGGTAGATGTCATTTTCGATCCCTTAGGGCGGTATGAATGGAAGAATAAAAACGCGCAACTCACGCTCATTCTTTCATTCCAACTATACAAAGTCAAGAAATAAAAAACGGACGGTTTAGAACGTGGTTCGCCGCTTCTAAATGATAATTCAAGACAGCGTCTTTTTACTTAACATGATCGGAGGGAAGCGATGATTTCATGGCCGCCTTTTTGGATGATTGCTTCGGCTAAAGCCTCGCCCAGCGAAACGGGATCGTCCTCCGATCCGCTCAGCGCATCCCGGATGCAGCGGCTGCCGTTTAGATTGGCGAGCAATCCATGAAGAAGAATGCGCCCGTTTTCGACAACGGCGTGAGCGGCGATGGGAACCTGGCAGCCTCCCTCCATCGCCGCCAGGAATGCTCGCTCCGCCCGAACGCCGGCCGCGGCTTCTACCTGGTGAATTTTTTGCAGCAGCGCCCCTGTTCGTGCGTCGTCCGTGCGCGCTTCGGCGGCCAGCGCGCCCTGGGCGGGGGCGGGCAGCATCTCTTCTATGGATAGAACGCCGGCGATCTGATCGCGCCATTCCATGCGCCGCAGTCCGGCCTCCGCCATGATCAGCGCATCCCAATCCGATTCGCGATATTTGCGCAGGCGGGTGTTTACATTGCCCCGGATATCGACCACTGTGGCGTCGGGGCGGACGGCCAAAACCTGCGCCCGCCTGCGCAGGCTGCCGGTGGCGATCACGGGATTTTCGGGAAGGTCGCGCAGGCATTTCGCTTCTTTCGCGATCAGCGCGTCGAAAGGCGAATCCCGCTCGGGCATCGAAACAATGGCCAGCCCGTCCGGCAGTTGAGTCGGCAGATCTTTGAAACTATGGACCGCAAAATCGATCTCGCCGTCCAGAAGGGCTTTTTCAATCTCCTTGGTGAACAATCCCTTGTCGCCGATCTGCACCAGAGGTTTGTCGAGTATCTTGTCGCCGGTGGTGTGAATAATCTGAATCTCGATCGCCGTCTCGGGACATTGATCTTTCAACAGTTCCTTCACGCGCTCCGCCTGCCATAAAGCCAGCGGGCTGCCGCGGGCGCCTAAAACAAATCGTGGCGTTTCGTTCATAATCGATTCAACTCTCAAGCATTCTCGCCGGGATTCTCTCTCGCCGATTCCTGCACGATGCGCTCAACCAGAAAATGCATAAACGCCGGATCGTCGTTCATGCAGGGCAGATGATGATACTCTTCTACGCCGAGATCGCGAAGAATGGTTCGGCCTTCCAATTGAGTTTCGGCGTTGTCCGCCAGAAAGCCGAAGGGGAAGTAAATCAGATGTTCGATCCCCTGATCCAGCATGGTTTGGACGGACGCCTGCAAGGTCGGCGACGTCCATTCGCCGCCCAGACGATGATTGAGCCAGCCGACGGCGACCGATTTGAATTCCGGCTTCAACTCTTCTTCCATGTTGTCATAGGCTTGCTTTGTATCGCAGTATCCCGCATCGGATATGCCCGGCGGCGGCGTCATCACCGTGCCGTGGCAGCCCAGCAGCAAACCATACTCCCTGCGCTGTTCAACCGTGACGCCGAGTTTCTCCAACTCTCTCCGCACATAGTCGGCCATTACATGGCTGATTTCACGATGGCAGGCGCGGAATGCGACGGTGCGGGCTTCAGGCAGCGGATGATTGTTCTTTTCCTGAAATTGCCGATAATCTCTCTGTGAAATTCCCGTCGTGAAATCGGAGATGGGAAGATACATAGGCGCCAGTATCAATTGATCGCACGATTGATTCTGGATCTGCTTCAATACCTCAGTCAAAGAGGGATGGCGGAATTCAAAAGCGACGTGAACGCGCCAGACGTTTCCGTCGTTTCGCGCATTCAATGCATCCTGCACAAATTCCGCCTGCCGCCGGGTAATTGATTCAAGAGGTGAAGCATACCCTTCCTCCCGCCAGGTTTTCCGCCGCCCATAGCCGCGCCACGCGCCGATCAACGGAACCGCCGCCTTGGGAATAGGCGCGACAAGGCGAGTCAATTTGAACAGGATGCGGTTGGAGTAACTCCACTGCTCCAGAAACGAATTTGTTTCCGGCTCTCCATAGGTAATCAAAACAACATCGATCTTCATGCTCTTCCTCTCGACTTCTCTCCAGAAAAATGAACAAGAGAGGTGAATGCGCCCTGCCCGAGGGGGAAGGATTGAAGAGCGTCTTTCTCTTCAACGGAGAACGGAGCGAGGTGAGAAGACGTCTCCTGCAACTTGTTTATGTCAAGAATCTCGCAACCTCTTCCGCGGTCTTTTTCGCTTTGCGGATGCAGTCGTTCGTCGACACGCCGTCCAGATAGTTGCCGATGCAGAACAATCCCGGCAGCGGCTCGAGTTCCCGCCGCAGGTCTTCGATGCGCTCCACATGACCGATCGGATATTGCGGAATCGCCCGCTCCCAGCGGAAGACATGCGCAACGTCCGGCTCGCCCGAAGCGCCGACCGTTTTTCCCAGGTCGATTCGAATCTGAGAAATCATTTCTTCATCGGAAAGTTGAATCGCCGCCGGATCCAATCCGCCGCCGATAAATACGCTGAAGCTGCGATAACCGCCCGGCGCGCGGCGCACAAACAAACTCGAGTTCCAGATGCTGCCCAAGATGCGCACTCCCTGGTTGCGCGGCGACAGGAAGCCGAAGCCGTTGCATTCGTGCTGGATCGACTCGCGGGGATACCCCATCCCGACCACAGCCAGCGCATTATAGGGAATCGATTTTATATAGTCCGCCGATTTGGGAGCGAGCGCTTCGAGCAGCGCTGCGGCGCCATACGAAGGAGCGGCCAGAACCACGGCCTGCGCTTCAATGGATTCGCCGGCGCTGTCGACGACGTAGCCGCCGTCCGGCATTTTCCGGATGTGCGAAACGGGCGCCTGCAGGCGCAGGCGATGATCCAGCGCTCGCGCGATGGCCTGCGTATTGGTTTCCATGCCGTCGACGAACGAACAGAGATTTCGGGCGCGCGGCTTTTTCTCCTCGCCGCTCTTTGCATCTTTCGCCGCCTTTTTTCGGCCGAACAGGCGGGCGATTCCCCCGCGCATCAATCCCCCGTGATCGCGCTCCAGATCGTAGAGAATGGAAAACGTGCCGCGCAGGCTGAGTTTCTCGGGATCCCCTGCATAAACGCCCGACACGAAAGGCGTCACGAGATTGTTGAGAATTTCATCCCCCAAGCGGCGCCGCACGAACGAGGCCAGGCTTTCGTCCTCTCTCGATCGATTGGCCGAGCGAAAGATTTCCAGCAGCAGCCCCCGCTTCGCCTTGCCGCTTAGCAGTTTGGTTTTGATCAGCCCGCCGGGGCCCATAGGAACGTTATGCAGTTCGCCGTTCAGATAAATGTAACGAGCGTTGCTGCGCGTCGATTGTTTTAATAATTCGTTTTCCAGATGGAGTTCGCGGCAGAGTTCCATCGTCTCTACGCCGTTGTCCAGAAACGAATTGGGCCCTTTTTCAAACAAGTAGCCATTTTCCCGAAGCGTTTGAACCGCTCCGCCGACTCGTTCTTCCTTTTCAAAGACTTCGACGTCTAATCCGTTGCGCATCAACCAATATCCCGCCGTCAATCCCGAGACGCCGGCGCCGACGACAATGACTTTTTTCATGAAATTCTCCACCTGTTCTCTGTAATGCTTTCGGATGAAACTTTCTTTTTCAAAAATGCAGCGATTCCGCTTGCGCTGAGCCGGACGCCTTCCCATAACAAAAAATCTAAAAAAACAAATTCTCTCCAGGAAGCGCCTCTTGCGATAATCTTCCCATTCTTAATGGCTCGGTGATGCTTTTTATAATTTTATTATCATAACGTCCGTGAAAAAACCGGCGTAGTTAGGCCGGTCTTCATGGCTCGGGTAAGATACGCATCAAAAACCATCGCGATGGGGCGGATGATGATCTGCCCCAAATCAGTCACGCGGACTTCTTTATTTATATCGTTTTCTAAGAGGCCGTCTGCGATGAACGGCTGCAGGCGGGGAATTTCTTCTGCGAAATAGGAATGAAAATCTTCGCCCCACATTTCTCGAAATCGCCGAACGGAAACATGCAGGTTGCACATCAGTTCCATGATCACCCAGCGGCGGATGCGATCGTCGCGCGTCAGTTCCAAACCGCGTTCAATCGGCAGGCGGCCGTCCCGGATGCAGTCGTCGTAACTCTTTAACTTTTTGATGTTCTGGATATAGATGGAATCCAGACTGCTGATCGACGACACGCCGAAAGCGTACAAATCCGAACCCGCCCGCGTCGTGAATCCCATGAAATTCCGCTGCAGCGTCCCCTCTTTCTGCGCCAGCGTCAGTTCATCCGAGGGCTTGGCGAAATGATCCATCCCGATGTAGACATACCCGTTGCTTGTGAATCCCTCGACGGCCGAGCGGAAAATAGCGAAGCGCTCTTCCGTGCTGGGAAGGGTGGATTCGTCGATGCGCCGTTGATGTCCCAGTTTCTTGGGAAGATACGCCCAATTGTACAAAGCGATGCGGTCTGGCGAAATATCGTAAACGACCTTCAACGTCTGCGCAAAACTCTCCACTGATTGCAGAGGCAGCCCGTAGACCAGATCGATGTTCACGCTTTCAAAGCCCTTGCGACGGCATAATTGAATGAAATCCCGGGTTTCTTCAATCGTTTGGCGGCGATGGATGATTTCCTGTGTTTCCGGCGAGAAATCCTGCACTCCCATGGAAATTCGATTGAAGCCGCAGCGGCGCAGGACGTCGAGATGCTCTTCACTCGTAACGCGCAGATCCACTTCGATGGAGCGCTCCGGCTCATCGTCAAATTGAAAATGACGGGAAACATGCGTCAGCAGCCTCTCCAAAGACCGGGGCGATAAATGCGTGGGCGTCCCGCCGCCCAAATGAAACTGATTCACTCTGCGCCGGTCGGAAATCTTTTGCGCAATCATGTCGACTTCGCGGCGGACCGAATCGACATATCCGTCCGCCACGTCTTCGCGCGTTGTGATGATGACGTTGCAGGCGCAGAATGTGCATCGCTCCGAACAGAAGGGAATATGGATATACAGCGATATCGGGCGGGGATTCTCCTCCGCATTGGTCGTTTGAATATGCTTCCAATACTCTTCTTCCCCCACCGATTCCGTCCATTCGGGAGCGGTGGGGTAACTGGTGTATCGAGGGCCGCGCCCTGCGTATTTGTGAATCAGCTCGCGGAGCGAACCCAAATCCGTCTTAGCGGCTGGAATAATCATAATGTTTCACCGTCTCAATCAGGGCTTGAACGCTTTCGACGGGCGTCTCGGGAAGAACGCCGTGGCCAAGGTTGAAGATGTGCCCGGTTCGCCGGCCCGCATCATCGAGAATTTTCTGAGTCATCCGCCGAACCGTTTCGGGCGGCGCATACAGCACCGTCGGATCGAGGTTGCCTTGAAGAACCGTCCCCTCGCCCAGCCGGTTGGAAATGTCGCGGAGATTGATTCGCCAATCGACGCTCAAAACCGAGGCCCCGCTGGCTTTCATCTCGTCGATCACATGCGATGAACCTTTTACATAGAGAATCACCGGCGTTCCTTCGCTTTGGATGGCCTCGATGATGCGCCGCTGATAGGGAAGCGCAAACCGGCGGTAATCGCTTCGGCTTAATTCGCCCGCCCATGTGTCGAAAATCTGCACCGCATCCGCGCCGGCCTTGATCTGGATGCGAAGATAGTCGATCACTGTTTCGGTCAGCAGATCCAATGTTTTTTCGAGAAGGCGGGGATTGGCGTAGAGCAATTCTTTGATATAGCGCAGACTTTTGCTGACGACCCCCTCCACCATGTAGGCCGACAGCGTAAACGGGCATCCGGCGAATCCCAGAATAGGAACGTCGCCGCCGATCCGCCGCCGAATCTCGGCGATCGAATCAAACACGGCCGGCGTTTCGTCGAATCTCCCGCGATGAATGCCGGCCAGAATTTCCGCATTGCGCGCTGCGGGCGCCACGACCGGCCCCTTCTCGGTAAAATCTACTTTCTGCCCCATGTGTTCGAGCGGGATCAGGATGTCGTTAAAGACGATAATCGCATCGACGCCCAAAATATCGAACGGTTGAATGGAGACTTCCGCGGCCGCATCGGCCCGCCGGCACATCTCCAAAAACGTAAAATTCTTCTTGACTTCCTGATACGCAGGCAGGTAACGCCCCGCCTGGCGCATCAGCCAGACAGGCGGCCTGTCGATAGGGCTGTTCTCAATCGCCCCGAGAAAACGCTGCTTGCAGGTCAGCGTTTTCTCGGAGCGTTTCGCTTTGGTTGCTATCATATTTGACTTTCTACCATTTCCGGGTCGGGGATTTCACGAGCGCCGCATTCGGCGGCGAACAATTCGGCGAGGCACTTCGAGGCGTTGGGGCAGCGGCGAATGGCTTTATGCTGGCGCAAATTGCGCCGGGGGGTGAGAATGATTCGCTCCGTCAGCCGCTTCATGCGCGATTGAATCGCTTTGCGCTGCGCTTCGCTGAGTTCGGGCAAATCATCCCAAAGATTATGCATCTCGTCCTGATAAATCAAATGGGCGAACTGGCCGAGACCGACGGCGATGTCGTCGATGTGAAACGGCAGCGGCCAAGGCCCAAGTTTTTCGATCTCTTCTTGTACGATTTCCAGCGCCGATTCAATCTGCCGGGTGCGCAGCTTTTCGTTCACTTGCGCCGTTTCGCGAAGCGCATCCAGATCGATCAGCGTGACGCCTTCGATTTCGCTGAGTGCCGGATCGATGTCAGGGGGCAGAGCGATGTCGATAAATAACTGATTGTTCGGGCGCTGGCTCTTGTTTCTTTCCAACATGGATTGGGTGATCAGGAAATCAGGCGCTGCCGTGGCGCTGACCACCACATCCGAAGACGCCGCAATCTGCTCCATCTCGTCAAAATTGTAAACGCGCCCGCCGGTTTGCTGAGCCAGTTCTAAACTGCGATCCAAACTGCGGTTGGTGATCCGCAGTTCCTTGACCCCGGCGTCTTTGAGATATTTCGCCGTCAAGGCTCCCATTTTTCCCGCGCCGATGACCGTGGCCGTGATTTTTGTTAAATCACCGAAATGATGGCGGCAAAAATCGACAGCCAAAGCGCTGATTGAAATTCGGCCCTTGCCCAGGCCGGTTTCGCGCCGCACCCGTTTGGCCGCCTTGAACGCCGGCGGAAACAGGCTGTGGAAAATCCGGTCCGCCGTATCCATCTCGATCGCCAGATTATACGCCTGCTTCACCTGCCCTAAGATTTGGGCGTCTCCGATGACCATCGATTCGAGAGCCGCCGTCAGCCTGAAAAGATGCTCGATCGCCTGCGCATCCACCAGAACGTCCAGACTTTCGCGAATCTCTTCCAAGGATACGCTGGAATGATGCGCGATTTCATGCACGATGGCGTGCGCGCCGTCCTTAACCGAATGAACCACTGCAAAAAACTCAGTGCGGTTGCAGGTGCACATTCCGGCAATTTCCGCAACCGATTCACAGGCGTGAATTTTTTCAAGAAAGTCGATCAGTTCTTCCTGTTCGAAGGAAAAGTCGGGGAGGTTCTTGAGCGACAATTTTTTGTGATTCAAAGTAACAACAATGAAATGTTGATTGGCGTCTCTTGTGTTTTCGTAACTCATACCGTATTTCCTGACGATCTCCAGGCTTACATACTTACCGCTCTTTCCTCAAGCAATATCCGTTCACATTTATTCTATTCCTCACAAGAAAAGATTGAATGGGGTAATCTCATTATAAATGAAGCACTTAGAGGAATAATCGGTTAAGCAAATTATTATATTGATCAAATAATTTAAAGCAGAATTGCCGCAGCTATTCAAGTCAGAAGGTGCGGCAATTTTGCAGAATTCCAAAAACAAGTCATTTGGTATCAATGTATTATATATCAACTTTTTAATTCATTTATCTCCCCTTCAATCCAAAATCGTTTGGATTTTTGACAGCCAGGGGCTGGTAAAACGCAAACGCGCATATTTCTGCGTCTGCCCGCCGAAAATATGTTTGAAACGCTCCACGCCTTTGAGCCCTCCGCTCGATCCGAAATTGAACACTTTGAAGCCGCGTTCGCAGGCGTCGCGAATAATCTCGGCCATCATAAGTTTGCTGGCGTTATATTCTGAAAATTCGGGATCGCCAGCCCCGGCGAAATATTGGACTTCCTCCCGGCCGTACAATATCACATCCGCGGCCAGGATTCGTTCTTCATAGCGAGCCAGCCAAATCCGAACCTGATCTTCCGGCATATCGCCAATATGTTCGAAAAACTTTGCGGGAAGAGTCTCCACTCCTTCCCAGCGCTGCGTGGCGTTTTTGTATAAATATTGAAGAGCCGCGGCGCATTCCGCATCATTCCCCCATGTCACAATGACGCCTTTATCCCGCGCGCGCCGAATGGCGGTTCGATTACGGGCCTGAAACTGATTCATCCAGATCTCTTCGAACGAATCTCCCAAGGCGAGAATATGAGTCGTGCATTCTTGAATATGCGGTTCTTTTATCTCCATGTTAATGGTAGGGATCGTATTCATGTTCGTTGGAGAAACCGTGATCTCGCATAGAGGTTTGAATAAAGAAACGATTTTTGAAGCGGCCGCAATTCGATGATCCAGCGTAATTTCTTTGTTCCCGATCAAATCGCCATAGGTTCCCCAGGGCAGCGATTCCAATTTCGATAAGCCGAATTTCTTTTTGCAAGAAAAAAGCGGCAACACCGCTTCGCTTTCATCCGAGAAACGAAGCCAGTAATGACATGGCCGGGCGCCGGGAATCGTCAAATCCAAAACATTCGACCAGAGCGGAGTCTGAAAGACCGAATATCGAACCCGGCCGTCTAAGACTTGCTCCCAGACGGACCATGGCTTCTCTTCGGGGATGCGTCCATATTCGGTCACGTGCAGTTTCATCGCAAGCCCCTATCTTTCAACGCTTTAGAATAGGATCGATAGTACGGTCCAAAGCGACGGTGATTACACGGTATTCCCCCATTTGCTTGATTTCCGATTGAACACCCAGCAGTTCGTGAATCGACGGTATGATGCTCAAGCGCACCCGAAAATCGCGGCTGAGGCGCACAACTTCCAAGAGATTGGACATGGGCAGATCGGGATCGACAATCAGAATTTCATCCACCTTGCGAGCCGGCAGCAGTCGCGGCAGATCGTCGATGCCGCCCAAAACCGGGATTTCACCCTCCAACTCGCTATCCTCAATCGACTCGCAAACGACGCCCAAAGGCAGATTTCCCCATTCGGGATGCTCGTTGAGCGACTCGGCGACGCGATCGGCGGTTTCCCGGCGGCCGACCAGGATGATTCGATCCGGATTCACTCCGTAGCGATGAATTAACCTTTCCCACCCCATAAACAGGCAGCGCCATCCTAAAAGAGCTGCAAATGAAAATACCCCGAAAAATCCAAAAACGACTCGCGAAAATCCTTGAAAATGATATTCCTGAAACAAATGTTTAAAAAACAAGAACTGCAGGCCAATCAACAGAAGAACCATCGTCAAAGAAGATTTTAGAATGCGAATCGATAATCCTCTATAGGATTCGTGCTTATTGCGATCGTACAGCCGGTAAAACCAGAACGAGGATACGGCCAAAATCGACACCACGATCATGAGATCGCTGTAAGCGGGCATATTCAGCAGCGAAGGATGATCTGCGAAAGGATCGGCTTCGTTGGAAAAAACGCCGCTTCGAAAGTACAGCCAATAGGAAAACAAGAACGTCAGCGGTGCAATCAACGCATCGATCACGCCCAAACAAAGCGGCCGAATCCAGCGCGCCACGCGCTTTTGCGTCTTATAAGTAAAAAGGTCAATGAGTTGCAAAACAAAATAGGGAGCGTTGACTATGATCCGCTTCCAAATGACTTTGGGTCGTTGGCAAAACCGGTAGACGCCCTCCAGCCCCCAATCCTGCAGCCATTGAGGCGCCCGCTTCTCTTTCCCGATGATCATATTGAACGCCCCCCCGATTCCGATCATCGCCGACGCTCCCAAACGCTCTTGATTCCGGTGTATCCATTTTTCCTGCTTGGGGCATCCCAGCGCGACGAATAAAACCTGAGGCGAGGCGTTCTGAACGGCCTGGATCGCTTTTTCATCTTCTTCGGGATTTTTTTCGAAGCCAAAGGGCGGACAATACGATCCGGCGATCTTCAATCCAGGAATCCTTTCCTGCAAAACGCGGGCCGCCTCGGCCGCCGTCCCCTCTTCGCCTCCCAGGAAAAAGACCGGCGCGTTTTCTTCGGCGGCGATTTTGCATATCGCCGGCACTAAATCCACGCCGGTAATGCGCGCTTTCAGCGGCGTTCGATGCCAGCGCGAGGCGAACACAAGCGGCATGCCGTCCGCCACGACCAGATCCGCATCCTCCAGCACGCGGCGAAATCCCGCATCCTTGCGCGCCAGGATGATCTGTTCCGTCGCCGGGGTGACGATCTGATGGGGTGTTCCGCTTCGAATCATCGAACGGACTCGCTCCAGCGACTCGTCCCAGGTCACATTATCGATTTGAACGCCTAATATTTCGATTCGATCCATTCCGCGCCATTCAGTTTCATAAATTTGCGTATCGCGTATAGCGCCGCCTCTCGGATACTATAAAGGAGAGGATGCGCCGAGAAAAGGAATCGAGGCCGGCGCCGAATCGCGCAGCCTTCCAGTTTTTGCGGCCCCTTGTTCGATCTCCTGGACGAAGTGAGAATGCAAACAGGTTTTGCATCCCCGCAAAACCATGTAAAATTTGAATGATCTTACGGATTGGATATCGTGAAAATGTATGAAGTATGCATCAACCGGGAATTTTCCTCCGCTCATTTTCTTCGCGACTACGAAGGGAAATGCGCCAAATTGCACGGCCATAACTGGAAAGTCGAAATCAGTTTTCGATCGCCAAGCCTCACAGACAATGGAATCATGATCGACTTTTTGGATATCGGCGCCGCTCTCGACGGCTTGCTGGACCAACTGGATCACGCCGTCATCAACGACGTTCCCCCCTTCGATCAACTTAATCCCACATCTGAAAATCTGGCGCGGTGGTTTTACACGGAAATAGCCGAACGAATGCCGAAAGGCGCGCCCAAGCCTCACTGCGTCCGGATTTGGGAAACACCCGACGCCTACGCTTCCTATTGGGAAGAGTCATGAAGATTTCCGAAATTTTTCGCAGCATCCAGGGCGAATCGACTTACGCCGGACTGCCCTGCACCTTTATACGCACGGCGGGCTGCTCTCTGCGATGCCGCTACTGCGACACCGAATACGCGCTGGATCAAAACGCCGGCGAAGAAATGTCTCTGGATTCGATCGTTTCCGCCGCTTCAAATCTCGGCTTGGATCTGGTCGAATTGACCGGCGGCGAGCCGCTGGAACGGCCCGAAACGCCGGAATTATGCAGAATCCTTCTTGACAAAAACGCGACCGTCCTGCTCGAAACCGGCGGCGCGCATCCCATCGACTCCGTCCCGCCGGACGTGATCAAAATTTTGGACGTCAAAACGCCTTCCAGCCGAATGGAGAGCCGCAATCGCTGGCAAAATCTGCCTCTGCTTTCGCCGCACGACGAGATCAAGTTCGTCATCGGTTCGCGCGAAGATTTCGATTGGTCCGTCCAAGTCTGCCGGGATCATAACCTGTTCGGCCGCCATGCGATCCTGTTCTCTCCCGTGTTTACGGGAAAGCCGCCGTTAGAACTGGCGCAATGGATTCTGGCTGCGGGAATCCCCGTTCGCCTGCAGCTGCAAATGCACAAATATATCTGGCCGCCGGACGCCAGAGGCGTCTGAATCCATCAGCGACGATGAATTTATCCCAAAATAAATTAAACAAAAAAACTACAATATCTGAGTAAAATTCGATGAATACACCCTCAACCCCCAAACCGAAAGCCGTTGTCTTGCTGAGCGGAGGCCTCGATTCGGCTACCGTGCTCGCCATCGCCCGCCATCATGGCTTTGAATGCTCCGCCCTTAGCTTCCGCTATGGACAACGCCATAGCGTCGAACTGCACGCCGCCCGGCGCGTGGCCGAATCGCAGGGCGTTCAAGACCACCGCATCGTCGATATCGATCTGAGACTATTTGGAAATTCCGCACTTACCGATACGATAGATGTGCCGAAAAACAGACCGATGGACCAGATCGCCGGCGCCATTCCCGTGACGTACGTTCCGGCGAGAAATATTATCTTTCTATCGTTCGCCATCGCCATGGCTGAAGCGATGGATTGCTTCGACGTGTTTATCGGCGTGAATGCCATTGATTACAGCGGTTACCCTGATTGCCGTCCCTCGTTTATTAAAGCGTTCGAAGATGCGGTTCAGCTGGGAACCAAGACGGGCGTCGAAGGGAAGCCGATTCATATTCACACGCCTTTAATTGAACTGACAAAAGCCGATATTATTCGTCAAGGAACAGCATTGGGAGTTGATTATGCGCTTACACACAGTTGTTACGATCCCGATCCGGAAGGTCATGCCTGCGGGTCATGCGACAGTTGCCTCCTCCGTAAAAAAGGGTTTCGAGAAGCCGGCGTGCCGGATCCGACTCGCTATGCCGCCGGCTGAGGGGCGGCCTTTCGGCCGATGCTTTGTCCTTTTCGCTTTTCTTCTTTTTCAAATCGCCTGTCAACCCGCCTCTCCGCCCGATCAACCATCCAGCCTATCGGCGGCCGATTCAAAAACGCTCCAGTCGAAGACAGGTAAAGACGCCGCTTATTTTTTGCGCCAAATCGCCAACATGTCTCGATGGGCCCGCCCTTATCCCAACGAGACCGCTATTTTACGATCCAGCCATACGGCCAAAGAACCGGTGGACGCCAATGTCTTCAACGGAGAGGATTATAAAATCGACGGTGAAGTATGGCGCACGCTGGTCGATGAAAAAGGCCCGGGCTGCATCACCCGCATTTGGATGCCCGATTCCGCAGCCGGCCGGCTGCGCTTTTACTTCGACCAGGAGCAAAATCCTCGATTGGAAATGGATATTCAAGAATTCTTTTCCAACTGGATGCCGTCGGCGTCCTATCTGATTTTGTCTTCAACCGATACGGGATGCGGTCAGGTCTCGTATTTTCCCTTCCCCTTCCGCAAGCATTGCACGGTTTTGTGCAATACAGACGATTCGGAATTTCAATACCAATTCAATATCCGGAAATTCTCGGAAAGCGAAGACATTATCTCCTTCTCCGGCCAGTCGGATCCTTCGCTTTTGGATGCGTTGGAAGAAGTGCATACATTTTTCACGACTCCTGCCATCCAAAAATATCAACCTCTCCAAAAACAAGAATTCTCCGGAACCCTACAGCCCAACCAGAATCAGATGCTCGTCAATCTCCCCGGCCCGGGCGCCATCGATTATTTTGAAATTCAAATCAAAAATCCCACCATGCAGATTCTCAACAACATCCAGTTTGAGATGTATTGGGACAGCATGAATCTGCCCAGCGTCCATTGCAGTCTGCGCCAGTTTTTCTGCAATATCGATCTGCAAAACGATTGGAATTCGTTCCCCATGGGCTTCTTGAAAGAGCCGGGGATTTTTTACTGCCAGTTTTATATGCCCTTCAAGAAAAAAGCCCAACTCTTTTTGAAAAACGAAAACACGGCTCCAGTTGAAATTCTTTTTCGTTATCACACGGACATCGATCCGGAAAAAATTCCCGATGAGCCCCTTTATCTTTTTGTTCGATCCAACAAGGAAGATTATTACAATGGACAAATCTATCCCATGATGGAATTTGAAGGCAGCGGTAATTTTATCGGCATGGACGTCATCGGCTACACCGAATCCCAATTCCAAAAATTCTTCTTTCTGGAAGGCGACGAATATGTTTTTGTA
Organism: Candidatus Omnitrophota bacterium; assembly: GCA_016934335.1. Taxonomy (GTDB): domain Bacteria; phylum Hinthialibacterota; class Hinthialibacteria; order Hinthialibacterales; family Hinthialibacteraceae; genus JAFGTC01. The sequence goes on from JAFGTC010000021.1 coordinate 28,727, forward strand.
GACGGAGAAGCGCTGCCCTCCATTGCGGGCACCGGCATGGATCATCGATTCAACGCCGACGACCGCTTGAAGACGACCCATTTCTTTTGGTTTCCCACTCACGGCTGCCTGGAGAAAGTGGAATACGAGGATAAAAAAGACGAGAAGAGATTCTTTGTCTCGGGCAGCAATCTATATCGATTCAGCTTGTTGGACGATATCCCCTTTTATTCCAGCCTCATCATGCTCCAGGAAATCGGCGATCCTCTCCAGCATATCCAGGCGGAGAATCCCGAACTCAACAGCCAGACTCTGTTCAACTGGGTCTGCTTCTGGTACGGAAAAATGTCCGCCGCCAAGACGCCTCGCCGCGAACAGGCCTTCTATTTCACCGTTTCGCAGAGAGAGGATGACGCGCCGACCGAAAAAAGCCCCGTCATGATCGGCGCCAACCTGCGCCTCCAGCTCCCTCGAGGGAAATGGTGGATTCATTACGCGCCGGTTGGGAACCTCAACGACGTGCGGCATGCGCTTCAGGAAGTCCAATGAATTGGCTTCTTCCTTCAGCAGGAGGCGATTGCCCAAGTGAGCCGCCTGCCTGGCTGATGCGATCGCTGCTCGGACTTTTTCTCGTTGGCTGCCTTTTAGGCGCCGCCTCCGTTTGGTGCCGGTATTTTATTTTTACGGACGGCGCCGTCTATGCCGCGCTTGGCCGGAATTTGGCGACCGGCGTCGGATTGAAATACGGGGGCGCCACTCATCTTTTCTATCCGCCGGGCTACCCGATCGCGATTGCCGTTCTCTTCTCCATCGTCCGGGATGCCGAAATGGCCGCCCATCTAGCTTCCTATTTCGCCTACCTTGGGACGATTTTGCTGACCATCCGGCTGGCCTGGTCGCTGCGCCCGTCTCCTCTCTTCACGCTCCTGTCGGGATTCATCGTCGTCTTTCATCCGTACATGATTTTATACGCCAGTTATGCGCTTTCCGAATCGCTCTTTGCGTTTGCCGTGATCGCTTCCGCCTATTGCGCGTGGAAACTGGCCGGCAAGCGCTCCTCTCCTCTTTGGCTCTGGGGGCTTTGGGGGATCCTGGGCGGTTTTCTTTATCTGATCCGCGCAGATGGAATCGTCTATTGGCCGCTGCAGGCCGCCTTTCTTCTTTGGAGTCATCGCAAGGCTGTGCGGCCGTTTATCCTGCGCGCCGCCGCTTCCGCCTTTTTAATGCTTCTCGTCATGTCCCCCTATTTGCACCTCATCAAACAAGAAACGGGGAAATGGCAGTTATCCACAAAGACGTCCATTCTGCTGGAATTTTCCCGCATGAAAATGCAGGACGACACCGCCCGCGGCGAGACTCGCCAAACATCCCGCTTATCCGAAGACGGCAAAACGTTTGCCATCGATCGATCCCGGGAAACTTTGGGCGGTTTTCTAAGAGATCATCCCGGCGAAGCCATGCAGCGCATCCTTTGGAACGCCGGGCGGCTGATTCGCCGCCCTGGATTGGCCTTCAGCTGGCCGTCGATCATCCTTTTGGTCTTTTTAGGATTTCTCTTGAAAAAGCGCCTCTTTCAATCCCCATCGATTTTTCTGCTTCTCCACGCGCTGCCCATCGGCCTCTTCCTGGTTTTCTATGTGGAAGATCGCTTCCTGCTGCCTTTCATTCCCTTTTTCGCTATCGCCTATGCGCGCGCGGGCGAGCAGCTTTTCGATCTGGCTCGACTTCATTTCAACAAACGGATCTGGATGGCGTCTGTTTCCTTGATCCTGATTTTTTCCCTTGGAGCAGCATGGACGGCGCGTCCGCGGCTGGTGCGAATCGCGCAGCGCGTCTTTCCGTCGAATCTCCCCCTCGAGCATAAACAGATGGGTATCTGGATGAAGGAAAATCTTCCCATCTCCGCCGATGTGCGCATTACGCATCGCAATCCCTGGGTCAGTTTTTATGCGGGCGGATGCCACGCGCGTACTCCCGACTTCGACGTCAATTTATCCCGGGAAGAACGAACGGAAAAGCTGGTTCACTGGTGCCGAGAAGTCGGCGTCCGTTATATAGTGATCGATGAAAGAATGACATTGCCCAACATGCCGGGATTAGGATTTTTGTTGGAAGAAGATCAACCGCATCATGGTTTGCGATGGATAAAAACGATCGAGGATGAATCCTCCCCCAAAATTGTTTTGTACGCCCTGCAGAACGACTCGTAATCGGCTGGCGATTCGGAAAGAAAACATCCGGTTTTTATCTGCAGAAAAATGAATATCAGTTTTTTTATTTCGCCTAATTGCAATACAAAAAAGAAAAATACATGTTGTGTATTTTGAACGGGAGCGCTTCCAGAATTATTTCTATTGTATATACAAATAGTTAAGTCTCAGCGATATTTTATGTCGAAATCGCGGCTCTGAAGAAATCACTGGAATCGACCGCTGTTTCTATTGTGTCATATATACTTATTATCTTATCAAAGCGGATGATTTCGAAAGCATGGGCGATCTGTCCGTGAACGCCGACGCATTTCAACTCGCCTCCAAGTTCCTTCAGTTCACGATGGGTGCTTATCAGCAGTCCAATGAAATAGGAGTCGATCATCTCACATGATTCAAAATCGAAAACTAGCTTGTATTTCCGGCTTAAAAAAGCGACTGTCAGAATCTGTCGCATTTGATCCAAGAGGCGTTCCGTCAAGTCAGTCTCGTCGATGTGGATGATGAAGTGATTGTTTTTGTTCTCGTGCCAGATCCCCATGGTGCACCGTGGATGTCAAAGATGAAAATCAATGGAAAATTCAATGTATCACATTATGGAGCGATGTCCAGTACGACAAAGATGCATTCTGCGATTTTTTTAAAAGGATCGTGGATTCGATTTACTTCGAATGAACTGATCTTGCAACAAAAACGGGATGGCAGTTTTTACGGAAAAAGCATGCAGACGACGCGGCCGAGAATGTCTTTTTTGTGGATCGATCCAAAAGACCGGCTGTCCGTACTTTCATCCGGATTATCCCCCGTCAGAATAAATCGTTCATCATCCAGAACTCGATGAATCCGTTTAATTAAGATCACATCCCTTTGATACGGATGACGGGCCGTTACGAGGTCTCCCGCCTGAGGCTTTGAACGTCGATACGCCTTCGCATTGACTAAGACTTCTTGACCTGGATGCAAAGAAGGCGTCATGGAATAACCGGCGACTCGTATTCTTTGTCTACGCCCGATCAGCCAGAGCAGAATATCCTTTACTCGAGCGTTTCGAATCGTCCTGTTCATGACGCCTCTTCACGTTTCCAAGTTTATGGATCCATTAACTGGCCGTATACCATTCTACGCGCCGATCTTTCGATTCCCAGAAAATTTCATGAATCTTTTTGATCGCCTCCATCAAAGCATTGGCGTGATCGAGATTGATTTCCTGTTTGCACGCCGAGCAAAGTTTGGTTGCTTTCCAGACAATATCGTGCAGATCCGGATATTTTTCCAGATGAACCGGCTTGAAATAATCGGTCCACAATACCAGTATCTCCGTCTTGGCGATATGAGCCTGCTCTTCTTTAATCTGAATATATCGGCAGAGCGTATTGTGATAAGCGGCCATGGCCTTCGGATCGGAGCTTGAAGGCGTCTCCAGCGCCAAAATCTTCTTGGTCATCGAAACGACCGCTTCGGCGGCGATACGGGCCGATGAGGGATCGTACACTCCACAGGGACCGTCGCAATGTGCGGATGCTTCTTGTACAGGCAGAATTTCTTTGACTTTTCGTAATCCGGCGGAAATCATGTTTCAATTCTCCTTTTTTATATGGATTTAATGAATGAATAAACAGTCTCTTGACATTGAAATTAAATATCCAGGCAATTAATTCGCACTGATGTCTTAAGAATTTTATTTATAAACTTTGCAATGTCAAGGAAAATAATGAGGATAATCGAAATAATAAATATTATTGCATCGTGTTATTCTGCGTTTATTGGCCAGAATCGAATTCAAATAACGCCGTAAAAAGAAGAGGCAGCATGATCTCATGATGACCGGTAAACGTATACCCGACGCCGCCCCCCAGCGTAGGGCGCTTAACCACGTTGGTAATGGGGCGGTAATGCTGGATCATGTCAAAATTAGCGGTTGTGAAATTATGGATCGGGCCGCAAAGATTTCGAGCGACCGTCAGCGCCTTCAAAAAAACCTCGGGCAGAATCACGTTCGATCCAATGTTCAATACCACTCCGCCGTCTCCTATCGTTGACGCGGTCTCGCAGAAACGGTGAAAATCGGCCAGACTTGTTTTCCCCAGAGCCTCGCCCGAAGATTCGGGATGATGATGAATCACATCCGTCCCCACTGCAACATGCACCGTCAAAGGAATGTTCCGTTCGTACGCGGAGGCAAAGAGGCTTAATTCTTTGTACTCGAAATCGGATTCTGAAATTTTTTGCCCGATATACTCTCCCATTCCCCGCGATTGATCGGCCGCTTCCCGAATCCACCGGTTTAAATATTCTCCTGTCTCTTTCGTCATTCCGAAACTTCCGTCGATCAGAGATTCCGCCACGTCTTCGGATGTGTTTCCCGCCAGCGCCAATTCGAAGTCGTGAATCATGCAGGCTCCGTTCATGGCAAGCGCCGAGATATATCCTCGCTTCATGGCTTCGATGATCCAACGCGACAACCCCACTTTGATGGAATGGGCGCCCATCATATAGAGAATCGGGTGCGAGTTCTGTTTGGCGGAAAGGATCGCGCGAACGAGGTTGTGCAGATCCGACGCTTTCAAATAATCGGGCATAGCTTCCCAGAACGCGCGAAAGGACGCCGGCGTTTGAGGAGGTGCGGACGATTTTTGAGATTCCACAAGACTTTTACGATCAAAGATGGAATTGCGCTTCAACTGGTTAAAATCCATGAGTTTCTCGCTTCTATGGCGGTGAATGGTAAATCGTACGGCGCTGCGGTCGATTTTTAAGATTATAGACGCCTTTCCCTCATTCGCGAACGATCGCCGGCGAGGAAAGGAATGGTCTTGGAAGCGGGGAGTTTATGAATAGGGGTGTTGGTGAATATTTTAAAAGAATATTTAAAAAGAAAAATGGGGGAAACGATGTTCCCCCATCTTGACGATCCTGTGAAAATAAATGCTTTCTTACGGCCCGATGGCGATGATGTCGCCTGTGCTCGAAGTGCCGTTGGAAGGCTCATATACCAGATCTGACAGTTCATAGTCGCCGTCACGTACGCCAGCCAGTTTGTAATCGCTGAAACGGGCGCCGGTATATTCCAGTTCATTTAACTCGCCGCCGTCGATTCCGGCCAGACCGTCGCCGCCGTCAGGACCGTAACTGGTCATGATGTAATAGCTCTGTCCGTCCGAACCGTAGCCGTAGCCCTGTTCGCTTCCATCGCCGCGGAACGGATCGAATGGAATGGAAGAGATATAAGCGACTGGGGTGGTCAGATACATACGACGTCCGCTGCGGCTGTTGCCGATCAGAATGTGCGCAATGTTCAATTGCGCTGCGCCTGACGCCGCATCATCATCCATGCCGCGATACTGCGTATTCTTGATCGAACGATCTGTATTCATCGGCATATACTGGTTGTTGTCGATGAAGAA